>NZ_CP035088.1:150000-463750 GCF_004786035.1 Pseudomonas viciae | reverse complement strand
GGCGGCGTTGGCCACGGACGAGCGACGACGGGAGCTGAACAGCTTGATCGACATCTCCTGGTCGCTCAGGCCATCGCCAGCAATGAACACCTGCTCGATCTGCGGCAGGCGCTCGAGGGCCAGGCGGCCGAGGACGCTGGTGTCGATCGGCACTTTGCGCCAGCCCACCAGTTGCAGGCCGGCGGCCAGGATCTCGCGGTTCATGTTCTCGCGAGCCGCCTCAGCCTTCACCGGGTCCTGGTTGAAGAACACCATGCCCACGGCGTACTGCTTGGGCAGGGTCACGCCGAACGTTTCCTGGGCAACGGCACGCAGGAACTCGTCAGGCTTTTGAATCAGCAAGCCACAACCGTCACCGGTCTTGCCGTCGGCGTTGATCCCACCGCGGTGGGTCATGCAGGTCAGGGCCTCAATGGCCGTTTGCAAAAGGGTGTGACTGGGCTCGCCCTGCATATGGGCTATCAGGCCGAAACCACAGTTATCCTTGAATTCATCTGGTTGGTACAGACCTGCTTTCATAGACACTTTCTCACCAGGCTGCCCCTTATCGAGGCAAATTTCTTTTCAATTCAACCAGTTGCATGCCACGCCGAACGTACGCCAGCTTTGCGGGGGCAAAAGGGAGGTCATTGTACACACCGACACAGAGGCTCACAAATTTGACGACGAACTGTCGCAAATCCATGTCGCATTTGTGAAAGGTTTAAAGCTATATGCTGTGCTAGTCAAAACTTTTTTGGGTTCGACCGCTACGACTCAAACACTACTGTGACGCAGACACCACAAGGCGCGCGGCCTGAAAGGTCGCTCGCCCCTGCGGAAATTTTGAGGTTGCCGGGAGAGGCGGCCTGGGTAAGGCCGCCGAATCTTCAGCGAGTTGCAGCCAGTTCCTGTTGGACGCTGGCGACAGTGCGAGGCCAAGGTTTACCAGCCTGAACCTTCGCTGGCAAGGCCTTGATGGCGGAAACGGCTGCATCACGGTTGGCAAAGCTGCCGTAGGTGATGACATACAGCGGCTTGCCGTTGAGCACTTTCTTGAAATAACGGTACTCGCCGCCCTGCTCCTTGACGAAGTTCTGTGCCGAGGCTTCGGAGCTGGTGCCAAGGATCTGCACCACGTAGTTGCCCGGCGCCTGGCCGGCGTACCAGCTACCGCCCGTGGCCTTGGCCGGGGCCGCAGGCTTGGCCGCTGGTGCGGGGTCGGGGTAGGCTTGGCGGTAGCCACTTGCGTAGGGGCCGGAGTCGGCTTGGCCGCAGGAGCAGGCGCAGGCGAAGGTGTCGGCGCCGGACCGGCCGGCACGCCCGCAGGCGGTGCAGTGGTGGTCACGGTCGGTGGCACATCGCTGCTGTCGTCGATCGGCGGCGCTGCGCCGTCGTCGCCTTCAGTGATTCCGCCCGCGGCTTCAGCCAGGGGACCGCGCATGACCGGTTGCGACTGGCCGACCAGCGGCAATGGCATCGGCTGGGTGTTCCCGGCGAATTCAACGGCCGGCGCACCAGCGTTGGGTTGCGGCGTGCCCTGACCGAGGGGCAGTTGTGCCTGTTCGTTGGCAGGTGCGCCGGTGGTCGGCGCTTTGTTGCGACCCGGCATCAGCCAGGCGGCGGCGACCGCGACCACGACCACGGCGGAAATCGCCAATACGTGTTTCTTCGGCATGTTAAACCCCATACTTGGACGCTTCACCGCAGAGCGGCTGGCAATCATGACTTCGATCAGAGCATCGCGGGCAACCTGGTTGATGGTGCCAGGCCAGCCGTCGGAGCTCTCGTGAATCTCAGAGATCTGATCGGCGGAGAAAAGTTCGATACCCCGGCCTGCACCCTCAAGACGCTGGGCCAGGTATTCACGGGTTTCCTCTTCGGTGTAGGGCGCCAGTTCGATGACGTGGAAACGCTCTTCCTCAAGGCTCAGCTGATCCAGATCAGCGATCAGCGAAGACTCGCCAAACAGGAACACATGGGGGCGACCTTCCGGTGCACCGGCAGCCAGGGCCAGCAGGGCTTCCAGGGCCGATTCGTCGAGCTGCTCGGCATCGTCCACCAGCAGATAGACTTCCTGCCCGGTCAGTGCCAACTGCACGATCTGATCGAGAATCGCGCCGATCTCGGCCTGGGCGACGTTCAGCGCCTGGGCCACCTGGCGCAATATACCGGCGGCGTCACCGGCACCACGGGCCGAGACCACCACGCTTTGCACCGACTGCTTGTTGGTGCTGGCCACCAGGGCCTGGCGCAGCAAGGTCTTGCCGCTGCCCTGGGGGCCGGTGACCACCAGGAGCAGTTGGCTGTAGCGCGCCAAATGATGCAACTGGCCCAGGACCGGCTTGCGCTGGGCAGGGAAGAATTTGAAGCCCGGGACCCGTGGAGCAAAAGGGTCATGACTTAACTGGAAATGGCCGAGGAAAGCCTCGTCGGCATGCAAACTAGTCATCGGAATCTTATTAACCTTTAAGCTGAGCCAAGGCGCGGTAGTCCGCTCCCAGCGTGGCCTGTAGAACCTCTTTCGGATAATCGTCGGTCACCACCGCTTCGCCCATGTGGCGCAGCAGCACCAGACGCAGACGACCGTCGATCACTTTTTTGTCGATTGCCATGTGTTCAAGAAAATCCGCCTCGCTCATTTCCTCGGGCGGAATCACCGGCAGCCCGGCGCGCTGGAACAGGCGAATACCGCGATCGCGTTCCTGTTCGCTGATCCAGCCCAGGCGCGCAGACATCTCCAGGGCCATGACCGTACCGGCGGCAACCGCCTCGCCATGCAGCCAGACACCATAGCCCATGTGGGTTTCGATGGCATGGCCAAAGGTGTGGCCCAGGTTGAGCGTGGCACGCACCCCCGACTCACGCTCATCGGCACCCACCACGGCGGCCTTGGCGGCGCAGGAGCGCTCGATGGCGTAGGTCAGGGCCGTTTGATCCAGCGCACGCAGGCGGTCGACATTTTCTTCGAGCCAGCCCAGGAACGGCTCGTCGCAGATCAACCCATACTTGATGACTTCCGCCAGCCCCGCAGACAGTTCGCGAGCCGGCAGGGTGTTGAGGGTGGCGGTGTCGATCAGCACCACGTTGGGCTGGTAGAAAGCGCCTACCATGTTCTTGCCCAGCGGATGGTTGATCCCGGTCTTGCCGCCCACCGACGAATCGACCTGGGACAGCAGCGTGGTGGGGATCTGGATGAAATCGACGCCGCGCTGATAGCAGGCCGCGGCAAAACCGGCCATGTCGCCGATCACTCCGCCACCCAGGGCGACCACCGTGGTGCGGCGATCATGCCGTGCGGTCAGCAGGCCGTCGAAAATCAACTGCAGGGTTTCCCAGGTCTTGAACGCTTCTCCATCGGGCAACACCACGGAAATGACCGAGAAAGCCGACAGGCTACGGGTCAGACGTTCCAGATACAAAGGTGCGACGGTTTCGTTGGAGATGATCGCCACTTGCCGCCCGGCAATATGCGGTGCCAGCAGTTCAGGCTGGTCCAGCAAACCTTCGCCAATGTGAATCGGGTAGCTGCGCTCGCCCAGGTCGACCTTAAGTGTCTGCATGTGTCCCCACAGTGAAGATGGAATCAGGCGTCCTGCCTGCAATTAACGAAAGTCCCGGGTGCTTGCCCTGGCGCCATATATGGCTATCCGCCACGCTCCGAGCGGGCTCCGACGGGACGTCGAGGATAGCGCATTTCGCGAGGCGCATTAACGGGGAGGCAGTTGCTGCAGACGTTCGAGAATGTCCAGCACCACCATCCGCGGCGGCCGTTCGTCGGTCTCCACCACCAGATCGGCGATTTCCCGGTACAGCGGATCACGCAGCGCGAGCAGGTCCCGCAGGGTCTTGGCCGGGTCGGCGGTGCGCAACAGCGGCCGGTTGCGATCCCGGGCGGTGCGACCGACCTGCTGTTCGACGGAGGCGTGCAGATAGACCACTCGTCCGCCGGCATGCAATGCCCGACGATTGGCTTCGCGCATGACCGCGCCGCCACCAGTGGCAAGCACCACGCCATCGAACGCGCACAGCTCGGCGATCATCGCCTGCTCACGATCACGAAAGCCCGGCTCGCCTTCCTTGTCGAAAATCCATGGGATATTGGCGCCCGTGCGCAATTCAATTTCCTTGTCGGAATCTTTGAATGGCAGGCGCAGCTCTTTGGCCAGCAAACGGCCGATGGTGCTTTTTCCAGCGCCCATCGGCCCAACAAGAATCAAATTTCGCACAGAATCAACGACTCACAGCAATCGCCTGGTTATTCATGATACGCGGAGTGAGGAACACCAGCAGCTCGGATTTTGTCTCCGAAACCACATCACGCCGGAAAAGGCGGCCAAGATACGGCACATCGCCAAGAAATGGCACCTTATCTACAACCTTGCTCTGAGTATTTGAGAAAACCCCGCCAATCACAATGGTCTCGCCATCATTGACCAGGACCTTGGCGTTGACCTCGTTTTTCTTGATCGGCGGCACATCCTGCACTTTGTTGAGGTAGTCCGGCTCATCCTTGGTGACCTTGACCTCCATGATGATGCGGTTGTCCGGGGTGATCTGCGGCGTCACTTCCAGCGACAGCGAGGCCTCCTTGAACGACACCGAGGTGGCACCGCTGGAGCTGGCTTCCTGATAGGGGATTTCCGTGCCCTTGAGGATTTTGGCCGTCTCCTTGTCGGACGTCACCACCTTGGGCTGGGAGACGATTTCGCCGTTGCCGGTTTTCTCCATGGCCGTCAGTTCCAGATCCAGCAACACGTTGTCGGTGATGAACGCAATGCCGATTCCGGAGGTGTTGCCCGACGCGCCCAGATCGACAAACGGCTGGTTGGTGCTGGTGCTGCCCGGCGTGCCAATGGTGGTGGAGTCGCCGGTGGTGACCCCGGAGGAGCTCCAGTTGCCCTTGTTCTGGATCGAGCCGCCCCAACGCACACCCAGGCTTTTGTCGTAATCGACATTGGCCTCGACGATCCGCGCCTCGATCATCACTTGACGCACCGGAATATCCAGCTGCGCCACGATCCGGCGTAGCTCGTCGAGTCGGTCCTGGGTCTGGTAGGCAATGATGTTGTTGGTGCGCTCATCGACCGTGATCGTGCCGCGCTCATCGGCTTTCGCCTCGGCACTGGTCACCGACTGGAACAGCTTGGCGATGTCCGCCGCCTTCGCATAGTTGACCTGCAACAGCTCACGCCGCAGCGGCGCCAGGTCGGCGATCTGCTTCTGGGACTCCAGCTCCTGGCGTTCGCGGGCCGCAATTTCATCGGCCGGCGCCACCAGCAACACGTTACCGACCTTGCGCTTGTCCAGCCCTTTGGTCTTGAGCACCAGATCCAGCGCCTGGTCCCAAGGCACATTCTGCAAGCGCAGGGTGATACCGCCCTGCACCGTATCGCTGGCCACCAGGTTCAGGTTGGTGAAATCGGCGATCAGTTGCAGGACCGAACGCACTTCGATGTCCTGAAAGTTGAGGGAGAGTTTCTCACCGCTGTAGGCGGCGCGATCGGAATTGCGTTTTTGCAGGTCCTCGACCGTCATCGGCCGGACGCTGACGGTCAGCTTGTTGTCGGTCTGGTAGGTGGAATAATCGAAGGTGCCGCTGGGTTCGATGCTGATGGTCGCCCGGTCGCCGCCGGCAATGGCATTGACGAACTGCACCGGGGTGGCGAAGTCCTTGACGTCCAGGCGCACCCGCAGCGGCTCGGGCAACTGGGTCCTGGCGAAATTGAGGATGATCTTGCCTTCACGCTCCTGGATGTCCGGAGCGATGGAAGGGTCCGACAGATCGATCACAACATTGCCTTCACCCTGGGTTCCGCGCTGGAAATCCACGCCACGGATAGCCTTGCCCACCGGCGCACTGGCCCTGGCAGGTGCGGCACTGGCGACCGCCGGACGCGCAGCCTGGGTCTTGGGCGCGACGCCTTTGCCAACCACCACGAACAGGTTGTTGCCTTCGATCCGGGTGTCATATGGCGCCAGTTGGGTAAGGCCGATGATCAGCCGCGTCCGGTCGCCCGCCTCGACCACGGTGGCGCTACGCGCATTGCCACCGCCCAGATCACGGCGCTTGCTGGCCAGTTGATTGGTCACGCCAGGCAGGTCCAGCGCGATCCGGGCCGGTTGATCGGTGGTGTAGCCCCGGGGCGTCGGCGGTGGCCCGTCGAAGGTGAGTTTCAACTCGACGCGATCACCCGGCAACGCCGCGACATCCAGCGTCTTCAGGCTGGCCGCATGAACCATCGGCGACAACAGCGCTATCCATAGCGAAATACCGAGGACTGAAAAAATCCTGTTCATTGTTCGACTTCCACTATGAGTGCTCTTTCAAAGGAATGGTCCGTGGTCGTTCCAGCCAGGCACCCTCGCCATCGGGAACGATTTCGACCACATCGACCTGAGTGGCGCTGATCGCGACAATTCGCCCATCGTTGCGCCCCAGATAGTCACCGACCTTGAGCCGATGCACCCCGCCCGCGCCGCGTAACAGCGCGAAGGAGCCGCTGGCATTGGAGATCGTACCGACCATTTCAAATTGCTCGATGTTGAAGCCTTCCAGGTATTGCTTGACACGGCTGGGGTCGGGCCGCACGTTGCGCGAACCCTGTTGCCGACTGGCCTGGTCCACCCGGACCTGCCTGGTAAAAGGGCTGCGCAGGTTGGCGGCGCTGTAGGTAAAGGTTTCGTAGGGCCTGAACGTCGGCGTCGGCTCGATCTTGCCGGGCGGACGCAGGCGCACTTCGTTCATGTAGGCGTCCAGGTCGCCAAAACCGCTGTTGTTGTCACAGCCCGCCAGCGCGACCAGCGCTGCCAGCAGGCAAATGCGGCAGACCGGCCTCATGGCTGAGCCTCCTGCTCGTTGTACCGGTAGGTCTTGGCCTGGATACTCATGTGCAGCTTCGCGCCCGCCTCGGGCTCCATTGGCGCGATCTCGAAATCGTGCAACGTGACGATCCGGGGCAACCCGGCCACACCACTGACGAACGTCGCCAGATCATGGTAGCCGCCGGTCACAGTGATCTGGATCGGCAGCTCGATGTAGAACGGCTGGGTGACCTCCGGCAGCAGTTTGATTTCTTCAAACTCCAGGCCGCTACCCAGGCCGGTGCGGGTAATGTCTTCCAGCAGGCCCGGAACCTCGGTGTCACTGGGCAATTGGCGCAACAGCACACCGAAAGACGTTTCCATCTGCTTCATCTGCTCGGTGTAGCGCTCCAGGTTTGCCGCCATGTGGGCCTTGCCCGCAAATTGCGCCTTGAGCGTGCTCTCTTGCTCGCGCACTTGCTGTAACTGGCTCTCCAGGTCACTCAAGGCAAAGTTATAGCCCAGCCCAAGCACCAGGAGCACCAGCAGGACGCCGGCCAGCCACTTGACCGGGCTCGGCCAGGCACCGATGTTGTTGGTGTCCAGGTCACTGATGTCGATCTTGCGCAGCGCGTCGAACCACTCCCCCGGCTTCATTGGGCGTCCTCCTCATCGGCCGGGCGGGTCTGGCGAACCGTCAGTTGGAAAACATTGGCCTGGTCGAGCTGACCAGCCGTGGTGGCCTTGACCTCCGTCAAGCTGGGCGCATCGAACAGGTCCGATGCGTCCAGATTGCGCATGAGGTCCGAGACCCGGTTGTTCGATTCCGCAGCACCTTTGATAGAGAGTGTCTTGTCTTCCATTTTCACTTCGGTGAAATACACCCCGTCCGGTAGAGTCCGCGCCAGTTGGTCGAAGATGCGCCCGCTGACCGGCCGGTTCCCCTGCAGGTCCTGGATGATGCGCATGCGCTCCAACAGTTGCTGGCGACGGGCTTTCAGTTCGCTAATCTGCTTGATGCGCTCGTCGAGCACGGCGATCTGCTCGGAGAGATGACTGTTACGCGCCACTTGATGGCCAATGGCACTATTGAGGTACTGGACCGCGATCAGCATCAAGCCCACCGCCCCCACCAGCGCGCCCACCAATGCCAGCAAAAAGCGTTTGCGACGCTCTTCGCGCAACTCTTCGCGCCAGGGGAGAAGGTTGATCCGCGCCATCAGTCGAAACTCCTGAGGGCCAGCCCGCAGGCAATCATCAGCGCCGGAGCATCACTGGCCAGGGCACCGGCATTGACCTTGCTGCTCAGGGCCATATTGGTAAACGGGTTGGCCACCTGGGTCGGTGTGCCCAGGCGCTGTTCGATCAGCCGATCAAGGCCGGCCACCGACGCTGAGCCGCCGGCCAATAAAATGTGGTCCACCGTGCTGTACTGGCCCGAAGCGAAGAAAAACTGCAAGGACCGCGAGACCTGCTGCACCAGGGCCTCGCGAAAGGGCTGCAGCACCTCGCTGAGGTAATCGTCCGGCAGTCCACCCTGCTTCTTTGCCTGACCAGCCTGCTCGGCCGTCAGGCCATAGCGGCGCTGGATTTCCTCGGTAAGTTGGCGGCCGCCGAACAATTGCTCGCGGGTATAGATGATCCGCCCGTTGTGCAGCACGCTGAGGGTGGTCATGGTGGCACCGATGTCGATGACCGCCACGGTCAGCCGCTCCTGGGACGCGGCCAGTTGCGTGGCGAGCAGACCAAAGGCGCGCTCCAGCGCGTAGGCTTCAACATCGACCACCCGGGCCGTCAGCCCGGCCAGCGCCAGCGCAGCCTCGCGAACCTCGACGTTTTCCTTGCGGCAGGCCGCCAGCAGCACCTCGACCCGCTCGGCGCTGCGCGGTGACGGGCCGAGGACCTCGAAATCGATGGCCACCTCATCCAATGGATAGGGAATGTATTGGTCGGCCTCGATCTTGAGCTGGTTTTCCATGTCGTCGTCGGAGAGGCCGGCGTCCATCTCGATGGTCTTGGTGATCACCGCCGAACCCGCCACGGCCACCGCCACGCTGCGCGAGGTCGTTTTGGCCTTGGCCAGCACACGCGACAATGCCTGGCCCACCCCTTCGAGCTCGGCGATGTTCTTTTCGACCACGGCGTTGGCCGGCAACGGTTCGACCGCGTAAGACTCGACGCGGTATCGGTCACCCTGGCGGCTCAACTCAAGCAGCTTCACCGACGTGGAGCTGATGTCTATCCCCAGAAGCGTATGGGCTTTTTTATTGAAGAGTCGTAGCACTACCAATTCCCTATGACTATCCGTGAGTTACGGACTCTCTAATATGCATTGCGTTCAATCACCCCGGCCCGACGGACGTCCGGATGGCGTTTTCGACGAAAAAAAATGCTTATAATGCCCAGCGTTTTTTTTCGCTTTGTTGCTCGCACGGGTCCTTCCCTGCACCTGGCGCCTTTTTCATTCTTTGCCTGGATATCCAAAAGCCTTGATTCGTCTGCTGAAATTTTTCGGATGGTCCATCGTCGCCGTTTTCTGCGGACTGCTCTTGGGTCTGAGCGGTGCGTTTCTTTACCTTAGTCCGGGTTTACCGTCCGTGGAGGCGCTGAGAAGTATTCAGTTGCAGATTCCCCTGCGGGTGTACAGCAGCGACAACAAGTTGATCGCCGAATTTGGCGAGATGCGCCGCACGCCGATCCGTTTCGCCGACATTCCCCCCAATTTCATCAATGCGTTACTAAGTGCTGAAGACGACAACTTCGCCAATCACTATGGCGTCGACCCGGGCAGCCTCATGCGAGCCGCCAGCCAGTTGATCAAGAGCGGTCACATCCAGTCCGGCGGCAGCACCATCACCATGCAGGTCGCCAAGAACTTCTTCCTGACCAGTGAGCGCAGCTTCTCGCGCAAGACCACCGAAATCCTCCTGGCCCTGCAAATCGAGCGGCAGCTGACCAAGGATGAAATCCTCGAGCTGTACGTAAACAAGATTTACCTGGGTAACCGCGCCTACGGCATCGAGGCGGCGGCGCAGGTGTATTACGGCAAGTCGATCCGTGATGTGAGCCTGGCGCAGATGGCGATGATCGCCGGCCTGCCCAAGGCACCGTCGCGCTTCAACCCACTGGCCAACCCGACACGCAGCAAGGAACGTCGCGACTGGATCCTGGGGCGCATGTACAAGCTCGGCAAGATCAGCGAAGCCGACTACACCATGGCGATCAACGAGCCATTGAACGCCAGCTATCACGTACCGACCCCGGAAGTGAACGCGCCGTACATCGCCGAGATGGCCCGTGCCGAGATGGTCGGCCGCTATGGCAGCGACGCCTACACCGAAGGTTTTCGCGTAACCACCACAGTACCGAGCAATTTGCAGGAAATGGCCAACACCGCCCTGCACGAGGGCCTGATGAGCTACGACCAGCGCCATGGCTATCGTGGACCTGAGTCGCGCCTGCCGGGCAAGACCAAGGAAGCCTGGGCCCTGGAGCTGACCAAGCAGCGCGCCATCAGCGGCCTGGAACCTGCCATTGTCACTTCGGTGGACAAGGACGGCCTCAAGGTCCTGACCCGCAACGGCGAGCTGGAAGAACACGTGGCCTGGGACACCATGAAATGGGCGCGCCCGTTCCTCAATACCAACAGCATGGGGCCCAACCCCCGGCAGCCGTCTGACGTTGCCCAGGTTGGCGATCTGATCCGGGTGCAACGCCAGGCGGACAATACCCTCAAGTTCAATCAGATTCCCGCCGCCCAAGGTGCACTGGTGTCCCTTGACCCGCAGAACGGCGCCATCCGCTCGTTGGTGGGTGGCTTCGCCTTCGAGCAGAGCAACTACAACCGCGCACTGCAGGCTAAGCGCCAGCCAGGTTCGAGCTTCAAGCCATTCGTCTACAGCGCCGCCCTGGACAATGGTTACACCGCCGCCAGCCTGGTGAACGATGCGCCGATCGTGTTCGTCGATGAATACCTGGACAAGGTCTGGCGACCGAAGAACGACACCAACACGTTCCTGGGCCCGATCCGCCTGCGCGAAGCGTTGTACAAATCCCGCAACCTGGTATCGATCCGCCTGTTGCAGGCGCTGGGCGTGGATCGCACCATCGACTACATCAGCAAGTTCGGCTTCAACAAGCAGGACCTGCCGCGCAACCTGTCCCTGGCCCTGGGCACCGCGACCCTGACACCGATGGAAATCGCCACGGGCTGGAGCAGCTTCGCCAACGGCGGATACAAAATCACCCCCTACATCATCGACAAGATCGAAAGTCGTAACGGTGAGACGCTGTTCGTCGCCAACCCGCCTCGCGTGCCTACCGGCGAGCAGGCCAGCGATGGTGTTGCCGCGCCGGCCGCCGAGACGTTCACGGTCAATGCGACCCCGGGCGAAGCCACGACGGCCCCGGCGCTACCGCAAGCGCCGGCCATCGCCGAGCGCATTGTCGATGGCCGTACCACCTACATCCTCAACAGCATGCTGCAGGACGTGATCAAGCTCGGCACCGGTCGCCGCGCCCTGGCCCTGGGCCGCACCGACCTGGCGGGCAAGACCGGCACCACCAACGAATCCAAGGACGCCTGGTTCTCGGGCTATAACGCTGATTACGTGACCACCGTCTGGACCGGTTTCGACCAGCCCGAAAGCCTGGGCCGTCGCGAGTTCGGTGGCACGGTCGCACTGCCGATCTGGATGAGTTACATGGGCGCGGCCCTCAAGGACAAGCCGCCTCACACCCAGCCGGAGCCGGAAGGCATCCTCAGCCTGCGGGTCGACCCGGTCAGCGGCCGTGCGGCCACGCCAGGCACCCCAGGGGCGTACTTCGAACTGTTCAAGAGCGAAGACACCCCGCCATCGGTCAACGAGCTGGGCAACGGCGTTGCGCCAGGCAGCCCGCTGCCGGCGGACGAAGCGGCGCCGATGGATTTGTTCTGATCAGCGACAATCTTGAAAGCCCCGCCTTCGCAAGAAGTGCGGGGCTTTTTTGAACCGCACTATCCCTGTGGGAGCCGAGCTTGCTCGCTCCCACAGGGGTTTGTGGTGGTCATACACAACCGGTGGCCAATAAAAAACCCCGACTCACACGAGCCGGGGTTTTTCGTTGAAGCGCTACAACGGTTTAGCCGTTGAACACGTCATCCACGCTCTTGAGCGGGTAGTTCTTCGGATACGGCAGGGTGGCCACGCCAGTCTCGATCGCGGCCTTGGCCACGGCGTCGGAGATCAGGGTGATCAGGCGGGCGTCCATTGGTTTCGGAATGATGTACTCACGACCGAATTCCAACTTGATGCCGCCGTAGGCGTCGCACACTTCCTGAGGCACCGGCAGCTTGGCCAGTTCGCGCAGGGCGTTGGCTGCCGCGACTTTCATTTCTTCGTTGATGCGCTTGGCGCGAACGTCCAGGGCACCGCGGAAGATGAACGGGAAGCCCAGTACGTTGTTGACCTGGTTCGGGTAGTCCGAACGGCCGGTGGCCATGATCACGTCGTTGCGGGTAGCGTGAGCCAGTTCCGGAGAGATCTCCGGGTCCGGGTTCGAGCATGCGAACACGATTGGGTTCGGCGCCATGCGCAGCAGGTTTTCCGCGCTCAGCAGGTTCGGACCCGACAGGCCGACGAACACATCGGCACCGTCCAGCGCGTCCGCCAGGGAGCGCTTGTCGGTCGCGTGGGCAAACACGGCCTTGTACTGGTTCAGGTCGTCACGGCCGGAGTGGATCACGCCGGTACGGTCGACCATGAAGATGTTTTCGATCTTGGCGCCCATGCTCACCAGCAACTTCATGCAGGAGATGGCCGCAGCGCCGGCGCCGAGGCAGACGATCTTGGCTTCAGGCAGGGTTTTGCCAGCAATTTCCAGGGCGTTGATCATGCCGGCCGCGGTCACGATCGCGGTACCGTGCTGGTCATCATGGAACACCGGAATGTCGCATTGCTCGATCAGGGCGCGCTCGATCTCGAAGCACTCAGGGGCCTTGATGTCTTCCAGGTTGATGCCGCCGAAAGTAATGGAGATACGCTTGACGGTGTCGATGAAGGCTTGCGGGCTTTCGGAGTCAACTTCGATGTCGAACACGTCGATACCGGCGAAGCGCTTGAACAGCACGCCCTTGCCTTCCATGACTGGCTTGGAAGCCAGTGGGCCAAGGTTACCCAGGCCGAGGATCGCGGTGCCATCGGAAATGACTGCCACCAGGTTGCCCTTGCCGGTGTATCTGTAGGCCAGTTCAGGGTCGCGAGCAATTTCGCGTACCGGTTCGGCTACGCCGGGGCTGTAGGCCAGCGACAGATCGCGGGCAGTAGCGGTGGCCTTGGTGAGCTCGACACTCAGCTTCCCTGGACGAGGATTAGCGTGATATTCGAGAGCGGCAGTTTTCAGATCAGACATGTGGGCATTCCGCTTTTTACTGTGTTGGACAGACGGACCGCCGAGGATACGCGCCTCGCAAAGTCCCGACAAGACTGACCAGTCACCCCTGTCAAGCGCCCAGCCCTACGACTTTGGGCCAAGGGCCGCTAAACACAGGGGCTACATGCATACAATCAAGCATGAAAATGTCTACAATTTTTATTGAGATATCACGCTTAACATGGCGGGATCGGTCAAAGGCAGCAACCAGCGCGCCTGTCCGGATTTCAAACCACCTTGGCGTGAACGATCGAGCACCCAACCACGCGCCTCGACGTGTTTGCCCTTGAGCGTTTCAAGAACTGCGACGTCGAACTGCGCGAGCAAAGTGGGTGCAACGCGCAATACAACCGAGTCCTGCAACTCGATCCAAACGCCACCACGATTGCGCTGAACCTTGCTCACACGGCCACTGAGCAAGACGAAACCGGAGGCGCTTATCTGCGCAGCTTTGAGTACAGGTGATTGCCGCCACACCCCAAGCCTGGCCTGACGAGCAACGCGTTCGGCGGCGTGCTGGCAACTGACCAAATCAACGTTCGGCGCGACCGCCACCTGGAAACCGAGGCCTTCGGCGAGCAGCTGCGCTTCGAAGTTAGTGCCATCGGCGCCATAGACATGGGCCAGCGTGCGACCGTAGCGATCCTTGCGCTCTTTACCCAGCAACAAACCGACGCGCCCGTTGCTGGCGCCTACCAACGCTTCCAGGCGCTTGCGAGCAACCACGGCGAACGGCTCGTCGGAACGACCCCGCTTACCCAGCTCAGGCGTGTTCAAGCCAATCATGCGCACATTGCGCCCATCGGCCAGGCGCAAGGTATCGCCATCCACGACCCGCTGTACCGCGACGGACGTCAGGCTGCCCGGTGTCGGACAGAAGGCCTGGGCACTGGACAACCAAATCACAGACACAAAAAAGGCGCCCACAAGGGGCGCCTTCTTCATCAGTCTGGAGAAGCCGGAACGACTTTCCAAAATGATCAGCCTCAGGCTTTTGGAGCAGCTTTGCCGAAAGCACCGAAACGATCGGCGAACTTCTGAACGCGGCCGCCGGTATCCAGAGTCTTTTGCTTACCGGTGTAGAACGGGTGGCATTCGTTGCAAACGTCGATCGCCAGGGCTTTGCCGTAGGTCGAACGAGTTTCGAACTTGTTGCCGCAGCTGCAAGTTACGGCAATGGCCGGGTATTCTGGATGGATATCGGTTTTCATGCTGTTTTCCTCAGGCTAGCGTGCCGCCACCCAACACTATTGTTGAATACCGCACGTAATTAGGCCGCGGATTCTACCAGACATCGTCATTCGCGCAAGCTGTCGCTTATACCAACCGTCTGCTAGGCTCGCGCCCTCAAGCACAATCCCTGTGGGAGCGAGCTTGCTCGCGATAGCGACGGTACAATCGACATCACCGTGACTGACCCACCGCTAATCGCGAGCAAGCTCGCTCCCACATTGAATCGCGCTCAGCCCTGCGAATTTGTCCGCCTACCGAGATCCCCCGCGTGCCCGACGCCATCCTGCGCCTCGCCCTGCCTTCGCCCCTGCGCCGCCTGTTCGACTACCGCGCCCCGGCCGGGGTCCTGCGCGCCCAGTTGCACCCGGGCATGCGTCTGCGGGTGCCATTCGGCCGACGGGAAATGATCGGAATTCTGGTGGAGGTCACCGACCACAGCGAAGTGCCGGCCGACAAGCTCAAACCGGCCCTGGCCCTGCTCGATGCCACGCCACCGCTGCCCGCGGCGCTGTTCAAGCTGTGCCTGTGGACCTCCCAGTATTATCAGCACAGCCTCGGCGACACGCTGAGCTGGGCGCTGCCGGTGCTGCTGCGCCAGGGCGAACCGGCCGAGGCGCGCCAGGAGCGGTTCTGGTCAGTGGCGCCGGGCGCTTCGATGGACGACCCGCGCATCGCCCGCGCCCCGCGCCAGCGCGAGGCCTTGGCGACTCTGGCCCAGCACCCCCACGGCGTGGCCCATCAGTTGCTGAGCAAACTGATGCTCAGCAAGGACAGCCTCGATCTGCTGCTGGCCAAGGACCTGGTCCAGGTAGAAGTGCGCAGGCATGCCCCGGGCCTGCGCCATGAACATTGGCTGGCCCAGCCGGAACTGCCGCTCAACGCTGAGCAGCGGGCCGCTTGCGAGGCAATTCGCGCAGGTTTCGACAGTTATCACGCCTTTCTGCTGGCGGGCGTCACCGGCAGCGGTAAGACCGAAGTCTATCTGCAGCTGATCCGCCAGACCCTGGAAGCCGGCAAGCAAGCCCTGGTACTGATTCCGGAAATCAACCTCGGCCCGCAAACCCTGGCGCGCTTCGAGCAACGCTTCAACGCCCGGATCGCCCTGGTGCACTCGGCGGTCAACGACCGCGAACGCCTGGAAGCCTGGCTCGCCGCCCGGGACGGCGAGGCCGACATCATCATCGGCACCCGCTCGGCACTGTTCACACCGATGAAAAACCCCGGTCTGATCATCATCGACGAAGAACACGACGGCTCCTATAAACAGCAGGAAGGCCTGCGCTACCACGCCCGCGACCTGGCGCTGGTGCGCGCCCGCCAGGAAAACATCCCCATCGTCCTCGGTTCGGCGACACCGTCCCTGGAAAGCCTGCATAACGCCTACACCGGCCGCTACGGGCTGCTGCGCCTCAACGAACGGGCCGGCGGTGCCAAGCAGCCGCGCTTCCTGCGCCTGGATGTGAAAAGCCGTCCGCTGGACAGCGGCATTTCCGGGCCGATGCAACAGGCCATCGGGCAGACCCTGGCGGCCGGGCAACAGGTCCTGGTGTTTCTCAACCGCCGGGGTTTCGCCCCAACCCTGCTGTGCCATGACTGCGGCTGGATGTCCGGCTGCGAGCGCTGCGATGCGCGGATGACCGTGCATCAGCGTCATGGCGAACTGCGCTGTCACCATTGCGGCCACGCCGAGCGGGTGCCCAGGCACTGCCCGCAATGCGGCAAAGTCGACTTGCGCCCGGTCGGCGCCGGCACCGAGCGCGCCGAAGAGCGGTTGGGCATCCTGTTTCCCGATTACCCGGTACTGCGGGTGGACCGCGACAGTACGTCGCGCAAGGATGCGATGAACCAGCTGTTCGCCACGATCCAGAAGGGCCAGCCGTGCATCCTGGTGGGCACGCAGATGCTCGCCAAAGGGCATCACTTCCCCCGGGTCACGCTGGTGTCGATCCTCGACGCCGACGGCGGCCTGTTCTCCGGTGACTTCCGCGCCAGCGAGCGCATGGCCCAGTTGATCGTCCAGGTCGCCGGGCGCGCCGGGCGGGCCGAGGAGCCGGGCAAAGTGATTATCCAGACCCATCTGGCGGACCACCCACTGCTGATCCAACTGACCGAGCAAGGCTACTTCGCCTTCGCCGAGCAGGCCTTGAGCGAACGGCGCGGCGCCGGCTTGCCGCCGTTTGCGCACTTGGCGTTGTTGCGGGCCGAAGCCCACAAGCCGGGGCAAGCGGAAGCGTTCCTCGACGAGGCCTGCAGCGAGGCCGAGCGTTTGCTCGCGCAACAGAATCTCACCGGCATCGAACTATTGGGCCCGGTGCCAGCTCCGATGGAACGGCGGGCCGGACGTTATCGGGCACAACTTTTATTACAGGCCAATGCCCGGGCGCCGCTGCATCGGCTATTGAGTGCCTGGCTGCTACTGTTGGAACAGATGCCCAGCGGGCGGGCGGTGCGCTGGTCGCTGGATGTGGATCCGGTGGATTTGTATTGATTGAGCAGAGCGCAAGCTTTGCCCCCTGTGGACCGAGTGCATCCAGGCCACCAAGAATAGTCACCACATATCCCCACCCGACCCGCTACAGTTGGCAAGCCCGCCTTCGCCACGGATAATGCCCAGTTTTTCCACCAGCGCATCGAAGCGCCGCCGCGCCTGCGGTTGAAAGAGAAGACCATGAAAGACACCATTCGCCAGCTCATCCAGCAAGCCATCACCCAACTCGTCGCTGAAGGTGTGCTGCCAGAAGGCCTGTCGCCGGCGATTCAGGTCGAAAACACTCGCGACAAGACCCACGGCGACTTTGCCAGCAACATCGCGATGATGCTCGCCAAACCGGCCGGCATGAAACCGCGGGACCTGGCGGAGAAAATCATCGCCGCGCTGCCCGCCGACGATAACGTCAGCAAGGCAGACATTGCCGGCCCAGGCTTCATCAATTTCTTCCAGAACACCCAGGCCCTGGCCTCGCGCCTGGACGCGGCCCTGGCCGACGCGCGCATCGGCGTGCGCAAGGCCGGCCCGTTGCAGCGCACCGTGGTCGATCTCTCGGCGCCCAACCTCGCCAAGGAAATGCACGTCGGTCATCTGCGTTCGACCATCATCGGCGACGGCGTGGCCCGGGTCCTGGAGTTTCTCGGCGACACGGTGATCCGCCAGAACCACGTTGGCGACTGGGGCACCCAGTTCGGCATGCTGATGGCCTACCTGCAGGAAAACCCGATTACCAGCGATGAGCTGTCGGACCTGGAGAACTTCTACCGCGCCGCCAAGCAACGCTTCGACGAGTCGCCCGAGTTCGCCGACCGTGCCCGTGGCCTGGTGGTCAAGCTGCAGGCCGGCGACGCCGAGTGCCTGGCGCTGTGGAGCAAGTTCAAGGACATCTCCCTGTCTCACTGCCAGAAAATCTACGAGCTGCTGAACGTCAAATTGACCATGGCCGACGTGATGGGCGAAAGCGCCTACAACGATGACCTGATCAACGTGGTCAACGACCTCAAGGCCAAGGGCATGCTGGTGGAAAGCAACGGCGCCCAATGCGTGTTCCTCGACCAGTTCAAGACCGCCGACGACGAGCCACTGCCGGTGATCATCGTCAAGGCCGACGGCGGCTACCTGTATGCCACCACTGACCTGGCGGCCGTGCGCTATCGCAACCGCGTGCTCAAGGCCGATCGGGTTCTGTACTTCGTCGACCAGCGTCAGGCCCTGCACTTCCAGCAAGTGTTCGAAGTGGCGCGCCTGGCCGGCTTCGTGACCCATCCGATGGAAATGGAACACATGGGCTTCGGCACCATGAACGGTGCCGACGGTCGTCCGTTCAAGACCCGTGACGGCGGCACGGTGAAGCTGATCGACCTGCTGACCGAAGCCCAGGACCGCGCCTACACCCTGGTCAAGGGCAAGAACCCGGAGCTGGCCGAGGACGAACTGCGCAAGATCGCCAAGGTGGTGGGCATCGACGCGGTGAAATACGCCGACCTGTCCAAACACCGCACCAGCGACTACAGCTTCAACTTCGACCAGATGCTCAATTTCGAAGGCAACACCGCGCCGTACCTGCTGTACGCCTACACCCGCGTGGCAGGGGTGTTCCGCAAGCTCGGCAAGAGTTTCAGTGAAGTGGACGGCCAGATCGTACTTGAGGCCGCTCACGAGCAGGAGCTGGCCGCGAAACTGGCACAGTTCGGTGAAGTGCTGAACAACGTCGCCGACAAGGGCACGCCGCACACGCTGTGCGCATACCTGTACGATGTCGCCGGCCTGTTCTCCAGCTTCTACGAGAACTGCCCGATCCTCAGCGCCCAAACCCCAGAGCAAATGCAGAGCCGCCTGCGCCTCGCCGCGCTGACCGGGCGTACGCTCAAGCAAGGCCTGGAACTGCTGGGCCTGGAAACCCTGGAGCGCATGTAAGTTGGCTGCCAAGAAAAAACCTGCACCCAAGCGCGGCGCCAGTCGTTACCAGGCCCCGGCCAAAAAGCCGATTCCGGGCTGGTTGTGGATGGCCATCGGCCTGACCGTTGGCGCTTTCATTGTGTTCCTGATGAAACTGGACCCAGGCCAGGGCGATGACGTCAAGCGCGTCCGGCAAGAGCAGCAGAAAGCCACGCGCATCGCCGAGGCCAACAAGACCCCGCCGAGCCCGACGCAACCGGTGAAGCCGAAATACGACTTCTACACCCTGCTGCCGGAATCGGAAGTCATCGTGCCGCCCGACGCAGTGCCGGAGAAAACCCTGCCGACACCGCAAGTGCCCACCACCCCAGTGACCCCGGCGGAAGCGGCGAAAATCGACACCGCCCGCGCCCAGGCGGCACTGGCCGGCATTACGCCGCCACCGGCCCCACCGGTGCAGAAGGCCGCGCCGGTAACGAAGTTCTTCCTCCAGGCCGGTTCGTTCCGCAAGGAAGCCGATGCGGACAAGGTTCGGGCGCAGATCATTTTGCTGGGTCAGTCGGTGGCGGTGGAGTCCGGGACTGTGAAGGACGAAACCTGGTACCGGGTACTGGTCGGTCCGTTCAGCAACCGCGAAGAGCTGACCAAGGCCCAGAAACAACTGGCCGGCAGCGGCTTCAGTAACCTGTTGTTACAACAACGCCAGAGTCGCTGATCTCTGCCGAGAACACCTGTGGTTATGGTTTTTTTGTGGCGAGGGAGCTTGCTCCCGCTGGGCCTGTAGGAGCTGTCGAGCGGAGCGAGGCTGCGATCTTTCCCTTTTAGCTTGAGTCTCGAGCGGAAGATTAAGATCAAAAGATCGCAGCCTCGCTCCGCTCGGCAGCTCCTACGTGACTCGCACCACTCGTCCCCTCCCCCGCCCCACAGTTGAAAAAACCCGCGCCACCCCCATATGAGTTCCATCCGGGCATTTTCGCCCCGCTGCGTGGAGACTCTCCCTTGACCACCATCGTTTCAGTCCGCCGTCATGGCAAAGTCGTCATGGGCGGCGACGGCCAGGTTTCACTGGGCAACACCGTGATGAAAGGCAACGCGAAGAAAGTCCGCCGCCTATATCACGGCGAGGTCATCGCCGGGTTCGCCGGGGCCACCGCCGACGCTTTCACCCTGTTCGAACGTTTCGAAGGCCAGCTGGAGAAACACCAGGGTCATCTGGTCCGTGCCGCCGTGGAACTGGCCAAGGAGTGGCGCACCGACCGCTCCCTGAGCCGCCTCGAAGCCATGCTCGCAGTCGCCAACAAAGACGCCTCGCTGATCATCACCGGCAACGGCGACGTCGTTGAGCCCGAGGATGGCCTGATCGCCATGGGCTCCGGCGGCGCCTACGCCCAGGCCGCGGCCAGCGCCCTGTTGAAAAAGACTGACCTGTCAGCCCGTGAAATCGTCGAGACTGCCCTGGGCATTGCTGGCGACATCTGTGTCTTCACCAACCACACCCAAACCATTGAGGAGCAGGATCTCGCGGAATAAGCCTGTTTCGGCTCAACGCCACGGCTCATTCTTGCTTGAGGACCGCCAATTATTATGTCCATGACTCCCCGCGAAATCGTCCACGAACTCAACCGCCATATCATCGGCCAGGACGATGCCAAGCGCGCCGTCGCCATCGCCCTGCGTAACCGCTGGCGTCGGATGCAACTGCCCGAAGAACTGCGCGTCGAAGTAACCCCCAAGAACATCCTGATGATCGGCCCGACCGGTGTCGGTAAAACCGAGATCGCCCGGCGCCTGGCCAAACTCGCCAACGCACCGTTCATCAAAGTCGAAGCCACCAAGTTCACCGAAGTCGGTTATGTCGGTCGCGACGTCGAATCGATCATCCGTGACCTGGCCGATGCCGCCATCAAGCTGCTGCGCGAACAGGAAATCACCAAGGTTCGCCACCGCGCCGAAGACGCCGCCGAAGAGCGCATCCTCGATGCCCTGCTACCGCCGGCGCGCATGGGCTTCAACGCCGACTCCGCCGCGACCCAGGACTCCAACACCCGCCAGCTGTTCCGCAAGCGCCTGCGCGAAGGTCAGCTGGACGACAAGGAGATCGAGATCGAAGTGGCCGAAATGGCCGGCGTCGATATTTCCGCGCCGCCGGGCATGGAAGAAATGACCAACCAGTTGCAAAGCCTGTTCGCCAACATGGGCAAGGGCAAGAAGAAAAGCCGCAAGCTCAAGGTCAAGGACGCGCTGAAACTGGTGCGCGATGAAGAAGCCGGCCGCCTGGTCAACGAAGAAGAGTTGAAGGCCAAGGCGCTGGAGGCGGTCGAGCAGCACGGCATCGTGTTCATCGACGAAATCGACAAGGTCGCCAAACGCGGCAATGTCGGCGGCGCCGATGTCTCCCGTGAAGGTGTGCAACGCGACCTGCTGCCGCTGATCGAAGGCTGCACGGTCAACACCAAGCTGGGCATGGTCAAGACCGACCACATCCTGTTCATCGCTTCCGGCGCGTTCCACCTGAGCAAGCCGAGCGACCTGGTGCCGGAGCTGCAAGGCCGCCTGCCGATTCGTGTCGAACTCAAGGCGCTGACGCCGGAAGACTTCGAACGCATCCTGAGCGAACCCCATGCCTCCCTCACCGAACAGTATTGCGCGCTGCTCAAGACCGAGGGCCTGAACATCGAGTTCACCCCGGAAGGTATCAAGCGCCTGGCGCAGATCGCCTGGCAGGTCAACGAGAAGACCGAGAACATCGGTGCCCGTCGCCTGCACACGCTGCTCGAACGCCTGCTCGAGGAAGTGTCGTTCAGCGCTGGCGACCTGGCCAGCACTCACAACGAAGCGCCGATCCTGATCGACGCCGAGTACGTCAACAGCCACCTGGGTGAATTGGCACAGAACGAAGATCTGTCGCGGTATATCCTGTAAGGAGCAATTACAGGCGAACGCAGACCTGTGGGAGCGGGCTTGCTCGCGAATGCGGTGTAACAGTCAACATTGCTGTGACTGACACTGCGCATTCGCGAGCAAGCCCGCTCCCACATTTGACTGTGTCGTTTTATAGATCAAGGCTCCCTTCAGAGACGGATCAGAAGCCATGACCAAACTCCCCACCGCCATCAACCTGCACAAAGCCTCCAAAACCCTGACGCTGAAATACGCGCCGGACGAGGAGTATCACCTGCCCGCCGAATTCCTGCGGGTGCATTCGCCTTCCGCCGAGGTCCAGGGCCATGGCAAACCCATCCTGCAATACGGCAAGCTCAACGTCGGCCTGAGCAAGGTTGAACCGGCCGGCCAGTACGCACTGAAACTGACCTTCGACGACGGCCACGACAGCGGACTGTTCACCTGGGACTATCTCTATCAGTTGGCGGTACGCCAGCAAGACTTGTGGAACGATTATCTTGCGGAGCTCAAGGCAGCCGGAAAAACCCGTGACCCGAACGAATCTGTCGTCAAGCTAATGCTCTAACTCAAGGGCTGGCGCTTTAGGGCGAATTTTCTAGACTCATCTGCTTGAATGCCCGCGCGGCAACGTCAATGACTGGCCTGCTTGCGAAAAAAATTAAACTCGGGTAACCAATGGAGCTGGCAAGTTCCCTGCAAAGGAACCGTCGAGTTCCTTGCACAAGTTTCCTCATTGGCCTCGATGCGGAATTAACGGTCACCCGAGCAGCGTACCTGGAATTGGCTGTGTGGCTTTACGGCACAGTCCGGGTACTCGTCTGAAGGACAATGGAGCGTCGTAGATGAGCAACAAGAACAACGATGACCTGAAGTACCAGGCCTCGGAAAATACCCTGGGGTTGAATCCTGTCGTCGGCTTGCGCAGAAAAGATCTGCTGGCCTCTGCCCGAATGGTGCTGACCCAGGCCATCAAGCAACCGCTGCACAGCGTCAAGCACGTCGCCCATTTCGGCGTAGAACTCAAGAACGTCCTGTTCGGCAAATCCGCACTGCAACCCTCGAGCGATGACCGTCGTTTCGCCGACCCGGCGTGGAGCCAGAACCCGCTCTACAAACGTTATCTGCAAACCTACCTGGCGTGGCGCAAGGAGCTGCACGCCTGGATCGACGACAGCAACCTCTCGCCGGCGGACATCAGCCGCGGGCATTTCGTGATCAACCTGATGACCGAAGCCATGGCCCCGACCAACTCGGCAGCCAACCCGGCGGCGGTCAAGCGTTTCTTCGAAACCGGTGGCAAGAGCCTGCTGGACGGTCTGTCCCACTTGGCCAAGGACCTGGTGCACAACGGCGGCATGCCGAGCCAGGTCGACATGGGCGCATTCGAAGTCGGCAAGAGCCTGGGCGTGACCGAAGGCGCCGTGGTGTTTCGCAACGATGTGCTGGAACTGATCCAGTACCGCCCCATCACCGAGCAGGTCCACGAGCGCCCGCTGCTGGTGGTACCGCCGCAGATCAACAAGTTCTACGTCTTCGACCTCAGCCCGGACAAGAGCCTGGCGCGGTTCTGCCTGCGCAGCAACGTACAGACCTTCATCGTCAGCTGGCGCAACCCCACCAAGGAACAGCGTGAGTGGGGCCTGTCGACCTACATCGAGGCGCTCAAGGAAGCGGTGGACGTGGTCACGGCCATCACCGGCAGCAAGGACGTGAACATGCTGGGCGCCTGCTCGGGCGGTATCACCTGCACCGCGTTGCTGGGTCACTACGCCGCCCTCGGCGAAAAGAAGGTCAACGCCCTGACCCTGCTGGTCAGCGTGCTCGACACCACCCTGGACACCGACGTTGCGCTGTTCGTCGACGAACAGACCCTGGAAGCGGCCAAGCGTCACTCTTACCAGGCCGGCGTGCTCGAGGGCCGCGACATGGCCAAGGTTTTCGCCTGGATGCGCCCCAACGACCTGATCTGGAACTACTGGGTCAATAACTACCTGCTGGGCAACGAGCCGCCGGTATTCGACATCCTGTTCTGGAACAACGACACCACGCGGCTGCCGGCAGCGTTCCACGGCGACCTCATCGAGATGTTCAAAAACAACCCGTTGATCCGACCCAATGCACTGGAAGTGTGCGGCACGCCGATCGACCTCAAGCAGGTCACTGCCGACATCTTTTCCCTGGCGGGCACCAACGACCACATCACACCGTGGAAGTCCTGCTATAAGTCGGCGCAGCTGTTTGGTGGAAAAGTGGAATTCGTGCTGTCGAGCAGCGGTCATATCCAGAGCATCCTCAACCCGCCGGGCAATCCCAAGTCACGCTACATGACCAGCGAAGACATGCCAGCCAAGGCCGAGGATTGGCAGGAGAACTCCACCAAGCACACTGACTCCTGGTGGCTGCACTGGCAGGCCTGGCAGGCCGAGCGCTCGGGCAAACTGAAGAAAGCCCCCACCGTGTTGGGCAACAAGGCTTATCCGGCCGGTGAAGCGGCGCCCGGCACTTATGTGCATGAGCGGTAACGGATGCAAGTTGTTTGGTATAGGGGTGGGTTTGCTCACGAAAGCATTCCGGCAGCCGACATTGATGTTGAATGCAGGGCCGTCTTCGCGAGCAAGCCCGCTCCCACATTTGGATCGACCGCGAACCTGAAACTCATGTTCACACCGAACCCCATGTGGGAGCGGGCTTGCTCGCGAAGGCAGCGACTCGGTCTGACAGATCGAACACAGGTAAACCGAGACATGACCCACAGGGCTTGAAGCATGCCGCAACCGTACATTTTCCGTACCGTCGATCTGGATGGCCAGACCTTGCGCACCGCGGTACGTCCCGGCAAGCCTCACTTGACGCCCCTGCTGATTTTCAATGGCATCGGCGCCAACCTGGAACTGGTATTCCCGTTCATCGAGGCTCTGGACCCGGACCTGGAAGTCATCGCCTTCGATGTGCCCGGTGTCGGCGGTTCGTCGACGCCCAACCGGCCGTATCGCTTTCCAGGCCTGGCGAAACTCACCGCGCGCATGCTCGATTACCTCGACTATGGGCAGGTCAACGTGATCGGTGTGTCCTGGGGTGGTGCCCTGGCCCAGCAGTTCGCCTATGACTACCCTGAGCGCTGCAAGAAACTGGTACTGGCGGCCACCGCCGCCGGAGCGGTGATGGTCCCGGGCAAGCCGAAAGTGCTGTGGATGATGGCCAGCCCCCGGCGCTATGTTCAGCCATCCCATGTGATGCGTATCGCCCCGCTGATCTACGGCGGCTCGTTCCGTCGCGACCCGAGCCTGGCGGCCAGTCACGCGGCCAAGGTCCGTTCGGCGGGCAAGCTCGGTTATTACTGGCAACTGTTCGCCGGCCTGGGCTGGACCAGCATCCACTGGCTGCACAAGATCCACCAGCCGACCCTGGTGCTGGCCGGCGACGATGACCCGCTGATCCCGCTGATCAACATGCGCATGCTGGCCTGGCGCATTCCCAACGCCCAGCTGCACATTATCGATGATGGCCATCTGTTCCTGATTACCCGGGCCGAGGCCGTGGCACCGATCATCATGAAGTTTCTGGAGGAAGAACGTCAGCGCGCGGTCATGCACCCGCATCCCGCGCCACAGGGTGGTGGCTGACACCACCCATAGCGCCTGGCAGGACGCCGGATCGCGCAACAACCCGAAACAGCGACTATGTTGTCTGGTTCGGTGTGTTTGTTTTTAGCTTGATGACGAAGGAGTTGACTCATGCGCGACAAACCGGCGAAGGGCTCCATGCCCACCCCTGCCAACTTCATCAATGCACAAAGTGCAATCACTGGCCTGCGCGGCAGGGACCTGCTGTCTACTTTGCGCAGCGTAGCCGCACACGGCTTGCGCAACCCAATTCACAGCGCCCGGCATGCATTGCGGTTGGGCAGCCAGTTGGGCCGTGTGCTGCTGGGAGAAACCCTGCACCCTACCAACCCCAACGACCAGCGCTTCGCCGATCCCACCTGGCAGCTCAATCCGTTCTACAGCCGCAGCCTGCAGGCATACCTGAGCTGGCAGAAACAGGTCTGCAGCTGGATCGACGAAAGCGACATGAACCCGGATGACCGTGCCCGCGCGCATTTTGCCTTCGCCCTGCTCAATGACGCCGTATCGCCCTCCAACACCTTGCTCAACCCGCTGGCACTCAAGGAACTGTTCAACTCCGGCGGCAGCAGCCTGGTGCGTGGCATCAGCCACATGGTGGACGACCTGCTGCACAACGACGGCTTGCCGCGACAAACCACGCCCCATGCCTTCGAAGTCGGCAAGAGTCTGGCCACCACCCCCGGCGCGGTGGTGTTTCGCAATGAGATGCTGGAGCTGATCCAGTACAAGTCCATGAGCGAAAAGCAGTACGCCAAACCACTGCTGATCGTGCCGCCGCAGATCAACAAGTTCTACATCTTCGACCTGAGCCCCTCCAACAGCTTCGTCCAGTACGCCCTGAAAAACGGCTTGCAGGTGTTCATCATCAGCTGGCGCAACCCTGACGTGCGCCACCGCGAATGGGGCCTGTCCAGCTACGTCGAGGCCACGGAAGAGGCCATGAACGTCTGCCGGGCGATCACGGGGGCCCGCGAGGTCAACCTGATGGGTGCCTGCGCCGGCGGAATGACCATTGCAGCCCTGCAAGGCCACCTGCAAGCCAAACGTCAGCTACGCCGGGTGGCGAGCGCCACCTACCTGGTGAGCCTGCTGGACAGCCAGATCGACAGCCCCGCCACGCTGTTCATCGATGAGCAGACCCTCGAAGCCGCCAAACGGCGCTCCTACCAGAAAGGCATCCTCGATGGCCGCGATCTGGCCCGGGTATTCGCCTGGATGCGCCCCAACGACCTGATCTGGACGTACTTCATCAATAACTATCTGCTGGGCAAGGAACCGCCAGCCTTCGACATCCTCTACTGGAACAACGACTGCACCCGGCTGCCAGCAGCCCTGCACGGCGACCTGCTGGACTTCTTCAAGCACAACCCCCTTACCCACCCTGGCGGCCTGGAGGTCTGCGGCACGCCGATAGACCTGCAGAAAGTGACGGTGGACAGTTTCAGCGTGGCCGGTATCAACGACCACATCACGCCGTGGGATGCGGTATATCGCTCGACGCTGCTACTCGGTGGCGAACGGCGCTTCGTGCTGTCCAACAGCGGTCACGTCCAGAGCATCCTCAACCCGCCGAACAACCCCAAGGCCAATTACGTTGAAAGCCCGAAACTGAGCAGCGATCCACGGGCCTGGTACTACGACGCCAAGCACGTCGACGGCAGTTGGTGGACCCCATGGCTGAGCTGGATCCAGGAACGCTCCGGTGCCCAGCATGAAACCCTGATGACCCTGGGCAACGCCAACTACCCACCCCAGGAAGCGGCTCCCGGAACCTATGTGCGCGTGCGCTGAACGCCTCACTCCACGACCGGGTTGGCGGTCGTGGCACGACTCCATCACTAAGAAGACCGGATGAAAACCCGCGACCGCATCCTTGAATGCGCCCTGCAGTTATTCAATGACAAGGGCGAACCGAATGTTTCCACCATGGAAGTTGCCAACGAAATGGGCATCAGCCCCGGCAACCTCTACTACCACTTTCATGGAAAGGAACCGCTGATCCTCGGGCTGTTCGAGCGATTCCAGGCCGAGCTGGCACCACTGCTGGACCCACCCGCCGATGTGCAATTGGCGCCGGAAGACTACTGGCTATTCCTGCACCTGATCGTCGAGCGCCTGGCGCAGTACCGGTTTCTGTTCCAGGACCTGTCGAACCTGGCCGGGCGCCTGCCGAAACTGGCCAAGGGCATCCGTCAGTTGCTCAATGCCCTGAAGCGCACCCTGGCATCGCTGCTGGCGCAGCTCAAGGCCCAGGGCATGCTGGTCAGCGACACCCAGGCGCTGGGACAGTTGGTCGAACAGATCACCATGACCTTGCTGTTCTCGCTGGACTATCAGCGGATCCTCGATCGCGAGGGCGAAGTCCGGCTGGTGGTCTACCAGATCATGATGCTGGTGGCCCCGCACCTCCCGCCAGCGACCAAGGTGGCGACCGAGCGACTGGCATTGCGGTACTTGGAAGAGCACGAATAAGTAACCTGTGGGAGCGAGCTTGCTCGCGAATGCGCAGTGTCAGTCAGCAGTGATGTAGCTGATACTCGGCATTCGCGAGCAAGCCCGCTCCCACATTTGGATCTGCTGTACATTCAAACGCACACTCAAATAAAAACGCCCGACCTTCACAGGCCGGGCGTTTTTGCGTGTCCTTAAAAATCAGGACTGGGTGGGAGGCGTCGATGGAGCCGGCGCGGTAGTCGGAGTGGCGACTGGGGTCGGAGCTGCGGCGGAGTTCGCTGTGCTCGTCGGGGTCACCGGCTTGGCGGCCGCGGTCGGCGCCTTCGGTGCAGCTACTTTTGGCGCGGTCGGTTTTTTCACCGCCGGTTTTTTCGCCACGGCAGGTTTGGCAGCCGCTTTTGCCGCAGGCTTGGCGGCTGGTTTCGCTGCAGGTTTGGCCGCAGCAGGTTTGGCCGCCACAGTTTTAGCGGCTGGCTTGGCTGCCGCTTTGACCGCGGGCTTGGCCGCTACCGGTTTGGCAGCAGCTTTCGCGGCAGGCTTGGCAGCAGCGGTTTTAGCCGCTGGCTTGGCCACTGCTTTTGCCGCCGGTTTGGCGACGGCTTTTGCCGCGGCCTTGACCAGTGGCTTGGCCGCCGCTTTGGTGGCCGGCTTGGCTGCTGCTGTCTTGGTCGCTACCGGTGCGACCTTGGCCCCAGTGAGTTTTTCGATCTGCTTGGTCAGGGTATCGACCTTGCTGTGCAGCGCCTTGACTTCATTGCGGCTCGGCACGCCCAGACGCGAGATCGCACTGTTCAGGCGCTTGTCGAAAGCCCCTTCCAATTCGTCCCACTTGCCCAGTGCCCGATCCTTCACGCCGCCAATTCGCGACTTGGCGGACTCGGCAGAGTCCTTGGCCGCATCGACTTGTTTGCCGACCGCCGTCTTGGTGAGTTTTTCGGCCTTCTCGCCGTCCTTAACCAGGGCCTCGAAGAGCTTGCTGCCGTCAGTGTCGATCTTCGAGTACACGCCTAAACCAGCAAGCCAGATTTTGCGGGAGTATTTTTCAATCTTCCCAGCCCACGAGCTGCCTTCTTTTTCGGTGATTTTTTTACCAGCCATCCCGTTCTCCTTAATGTTTACGCGCGACACGTTCGAGCAATGCTGTCAGCTCATCGAGCTTAGCAGAGAGTGTCTCAACGTCATGTTTAGACGGAATGCCGATACGATTCAAGGCACTTGCAACACGGGCATCAAATACCTTCTCGACTTTATCGAGCTGCACTTCAACCCGGGCCTTGAAAGTATTGACGTCTGTCTTGACTTCACTCAACTCGCTGTTGGCTGCTTCAAGTTTTCCGGCAATGTTCTTTTTGCCTTTTTTTTCAATAACTTCGCCAGCTTTTACCAGCTCCTGAAAGTACTCGGTACCTTCCTGCCCGACCTTGGTGTAGGCGCCCAGGCCCGCCAGCCAGATCTTGCGCGCGTACGTTTTCACGTCGCTGAGCGTGGAAGATTCAACGTCGGTTTTTTTCTTCAGAATAACTTTGGCCATGGTGCACCTCACTCGAAAACAGGTTTGAGGAACTGCCCGCACACGGACGGGCTCAGGCACAAAGTAGTGAGAATATTTAGAAAGGGCACCCTAACAACTGACAGACATCCTATTGGCGATGACTTCTCTGTGGGAGCGAGCAAGCCCGCTCCCACAGAGTAGGTGGTGAAATTAAGCGTTGTATCCACCCACTCTTCCATCCAATCAGGCCAACGCCTTATCCAACGCCTTTTCGATTTCCGCCTTGATCGTGCCGCTCATGGCCGACATCAACATGCCCAGCTCTACATCGACGCGGATCGAATCCTCGCCCACATGCACTTCGCCCTTGACCCCGGAACGCTTGAGTTTCAAGGTATCGCCCACCCACTGCGGCTCCAGGCCATAGCTGTCGGACAGCTTCTGCGCCAACTTGTCGGCTTTCTCACGTGCCGCTTCCTTGCCCAACTCATGGGCACGCTCAACCGTTATACGGGCCATCTGATGACTCCTGTTTTATCGAGACTTGCCTGTACGTTTCAGACCAAGGCTGCGTCAAAACGTCCCGGCGATGGCTCATCTTACCTGCAGCCTTGCCAAGACAAAGCCCTCCACCGGGATTAGAATGTCCCGCATTCTTTTTTGGTGACCGCGATATGACTGATCAGCGCAAAGGCAGCGATGCCGAACCCACCACTCACTTCGGCTTCAAGAACGTGCCGGAAAGCCAGAAGGCGGAAAAAGTCGCTGAGGTTTTCCACTCGGTAGCCGCCAAGTATGACTTGATGAACGACCTGCTCTCGGGCGGCATGCACCGTCTGTGGAAGCGTTTCGCGATTGAACTGTCGGGCGTGCGCAGCGGCAATCGTGTGCTGGATATCGCCGGCGGTACGGGCGACCTGACGAAGAAGTTTTCCCACATCGTCGGGCCGACCGGCCAGGTGGTGCTCGCCGACATCAACGAGTCCATGCTCAAGGTCGGTCGCGACCGCCTGCTGGACCTGGGTGTGGCCGGCAATGTCGAGTTCGTCCAGGCGGACGCTGAAAAACTGCCGTTCCCCGACAACCATTTCGACTGCGTGACCATCGCTTTCGGCCTGCGCAACGTCACCCACAAGGAAGACGCCCTGCGTTCGATGTTGCGGGTGCTCAAGCCCGGTGGCCGCCTGTTGGTGCTGGAATTCTCCAAACCGACCAACGCGCTGATGTCCAAGGCCTACGACGCCTACTCATTCGCGTTCATGCCGCTGATGGGCAAGCTGATCACCAACGACTCGGAAAGCTATCGTTACCTGGCCGAATCGATCCGCATGCACCCGAATCAGGAAACCCTGAAATCGATGATGGTCGAGGCCGGTTTCGACCGCGTGACCTACCACAACATGACCGCAGGCATCGTGGCCCTGCACCGCGGTATCAAACCCTGATGCTGCTCACCGGCCTGCTCGCCAGCGTCGAACTCGGTATCAACCGCGTGCTGCGCCTGGACAGCACGGCGCTAGCGCGCCTGGCGCACTTGAGCGGCAAAGTGATTGCCCTCGACTGCCGTAGTCCGGCGTTGCAGTTGTTCATCCTGCCCAGCGACGAAGGCCTGTTGCTCGCCGCGCATTGGGCAGCCGAAGCGGACTGCACCTTGCGCGCCCCGGCGTCGAGCCTGCTGAGCCTGGCCCTGAGCAAGGACAAGACCGCGGTGCTGCACAGCCCCGACGTGGAGCTCGACGGCGACAGCGGCGTGCTGCTGGAACTGGCGGCGATTCTCCAGGACCTGGAGCTGGATTGGGAATACGAAGTGTCCCGCTGGATCGGTCCGGTGGCCACACAATTGCTAAGCGGTCATCTGCGCAGCCGCAGCCGCTGGTATCGCCAGGGCTTCGCCAGCCTGGGGCAGAATCTGAGTGAATACCTGGCCGAAGAATCGCGTACTCTCGTAGGTCAACGCGAAGCGCAAGCCCGTTTTAATGAACTGGACCAGATCAAACTTGACCTGGAACGTCTCGAGGCGCGTTTCGAGCGCCTTTCCCGAACCCTTGAAACCAAGCGATAACGCATGAAGCTGCTTGCCGTCCGCCGTTTGTTGCGCATCCAGCGCGTCGTGATTCGCTACCGCCTCGATGACCTGCTGTTCGCCCTGCCGCTGCCCTGGTTTCTCCTGGCACTGCGCTTCGTGCTGCCGTGGCGCTGGTTTCCCCGCCGAACGCTGGAGCTGAGCCGCGGCGCGCGCCTGCGCCTGGCCCTGCAGGACCTGGGCCCGATCTTCATCAAGTTCGGACAGATCCTCTCGACCCGGCGCGATCTGTTGCCTGAAGACATCGCCGATGAGCTGATGAAGTTGCAAGACCGCGTGCCACCGTTCGATTCCAAGGTATCGGTGGCGTTGATCGAAGAGCAACTGGGCAAGAAGATCAGCGAGGTCTTCAGCCGTTTCGACGTCGAGCCCCTGGCCTCGGCCTCCGTGGCCCAGGTTCACGCGGCGCAGCTCAAGAGCGGCGAAGAAGTGGTAGTCAAGGTCATCCGCCCGGGCCTCAAGCCGATCATCGCCCAGGACCTGGCGTGGCTGTTCATCCTCGCCCGCGCCGCCGAGCGGCTGTCGGCCGACGCACGGTTGCTGCATCCGGTGGACGTGGTCCAGGATTACGAAAAGACCATCTACGACGAGCTCGACCTGCTGCGCGAAGCCGCCAACGCCAGCCAGTTGCGCCGCAACTTCGAAGGCTCCCCGCTGCTCTATGTGCCGCAAGTCTACTGGGACTGGTGCCGCCCGAAAGTGTTGGTGATGGAGCGCATCTACGGCATCCAGGTCACCGACCTGGCGACCCTGGCCGACCAGCGCACCGACATGAAACTGCTGGCCGAGCGCGGCGTGGAAATCTTTTTCACCCAGGTGTTTCGCGACAGCTTCTTTCACGCCGACATGCACCCCGGCAACATCTTCGTCAGCACCGTGCAGCCGTGGAGCCCGCAATACATTGCGATTGACTGCGGCATCGTCGGCAGCCTGACCCCCGAAGACCAGGATTACCTGGCGCGCAACCTGTTCGCCTTTTTCAAGCGCGACTACCGGCGTGTCGCACAACTGCACATCGACTCCGGCTGGGTGCCGGCCGAGACCAAGCTCAACGAATTCGAAGCGGCGATCCGCACCGTATGCGAACCGATTTTCGAAAAACCGTTAAAGGATATTTCCTTCGGCCAAGTGCTGATGCGCCTATTCCAGACCGCACGGCGCTTCAACATGGAGGTTCAGCCACAGCTGGTGCTGCTGCAGAAAACCCTGCTGAACATCGAGGGCCTCGGGCGCCAGCTGTACCCGGACCTGGACCTGTGGAACACCGCCCAGCCGTTCCTCGAACGCTGGATGCGTGAGCGCGTCAGCCCGCGCACCTTACTGGGCAACGTGCAGAGCCAGTTCGAGCAGATCCCGCACCTGGCCAACATGACCCGCGACCTGCTCGAACGCATGTCCCAGCCGCATGCCCACGATCCTGCGCCACCCTGGCATAAGCGCCGGGACGACTGGCTCCTGCGCCTGCTGGGTGCGGCTCACCTGGGGGGCGGGGCGGTATTGGCGACTGGTGGACCGTTGAGCCAACTGGGGCACTGGCCGGCCGGTATCATGATAATCGTCGGTTTGTATCTGGTCGTTCGCCGATAGCCAGCACCGGTTCGCGCTGGCACACTGTTTCAACGCTGGGCCCGCCGACTTGAAGTGCGCGGCCCATTGTCGGAGTCGAAGATGAAAAACTGGCAGGACGAGATCAAATGGGACGCTGACGGCCTGGTGCCGGCCATCGCCCAGGATCACAAGACCGGGCGCGTGCTGATGATGGCCTGGATGAACCGCGAAGCGCTGTCCCTGACCGCCGCCGAGAACCGCGCCATCTATTGGTCACGTTCCCGTGGCAAGCTGTGGCGCAAAGGTGAAGAGTCCGGGCATGTGCAGCATCTGCACGAGATGCGCCTGGATTGCGACGGCGACGTCATCATCCTGATGGTCGAACAAGTCGGTGAAATTGCCTGCCACACTGGCCGTCAAAGCTGCTTTTATCGCGTCTTCGAGAACGGCGACTGGAAAACCGTCGACCCGGTGCTCAAGGACCCGCATGCCATTTATTCAGGACATACCCATGAGTGACACCCTTATCCGCCTGGCCCAGGTGCTGGAAGAGCGCAAGGGCGCCGCGGCCGACAGTTCCTATGTCGCCAGCCTGTACCATAAGGGTTTGAACAAGATTCTGGAGAAAGTCGGCGAAGAGTCCGTGGAGACCATCATCGCCGCCAAGGACGCCGCCATAAGCGGCGATTGCAGCGACGTGATCTACGAGACCGCCGACCTGTGGTTCCACAGCCTGGTCATGCTCGCCCAACTGGGGCAGCACCCGCAGGCCGTACTGGATGAACTGGACCGTCGTTTCGGTCTATCCGGACACGTCGAGAAAGCCTCGCGTCCGTCCGCCTGATCAACTTACAAGAGGAATAGCCACATGGGTATTTTTGACTGGAAACACTGGGTCGTCATTCTGGTTGTCGTGGTCCTGGTGTTCGGCACCAAGAAACTGAAAAACCTCGGCACCGACGTCGGTGAGTCGATCAAGGGCTTTCGCAAAGCCATGAACGATGACGAAAAACCGACCGATCCGACAGCCGCTCCTGCTCAATCGGCGCAGCCGACCCAACCGGTCCCCCCTCAGGCCGCCCAGCCTGTAAATGCGCCGCACACCATCGACGTGCAGGCACAAAAAGTCGAAGAGCCCGTCCGCAAAGACTCGTGAGCACTGACTAATGTTTGGGATCAGCTTCACTGAACTGCTGCTCGTCGGCCTCGTCGCCTTGCTGGTGCTGGGCCCCGAGCGCCTGCCGGGTGCTGCGCGCACTGCTGGTCTATGGATCGGGCGTCTGAAGCGCAGCTTCAATGCGATCAAACAGGAAGTTGAACGTGAAATCGGTGCCGACGACATCCGTCGGCAGCTTCACAACGAACACATCCTGTCCCTGGAGCAGGAAGCGCGGAAAATCTTCACGCCGGCCCAGGAGGAACCGACCCCGGTCCAGCCTGCGGCGCAGCCGACGATTGCTCCCCAGGCGCCGGTGAATACCACGGCACCGGTGGTGGCCGAACCCGCGACAACCGAGCCCGCGAAACCGCTGGAGCCAGCCCCGACGGTGGCAACGCCAGCCGTTCCTAACGACCCTACATTGCCGCCGCGAGCCCCATGAGCAATATCCCAGAGAACGACCAGCCAATGCCGCTGGTATCGCACCTCACCGAGTTGCGCACCCGCCTGCTGCGTTGTGTCGCGGCGGTTTTCGTCATCTTCGCCGGGCTGTTTGCCTTCACCCAGCAGATCTACACCTTCGTCTCCACGCCTCTGCGTGAGTATTTGCCGGTCGGCGCGACGATGATCGCCACCGATGTGTCGTCGCCGTTCCTGACGCCGCTGAAGCTGACGATGATGGTCTCGCTGTTCCTGGCGATCCCGGTGATCCTGCACCAGATCTGGGGGTTCATCGCACCCGGCCTGTACAAACATGAAAAACGCATCGCCGTGCCACTGCTGGTGTCCAGCATCCTTTTGTTCTATACCGGCATGGCCTTCGCCTATTTCTTCGTGTTTCCGCTGATCTTCAAGTTCTTCGCCGCCGCCACCCCTGCGGGCGTGGAGATGATGACCGACATCACCAGCTACCTGGATTTCGTCATGACGCTGTTCTTCGCCTTCGGCGTGGCGTTCGAAATTCCCGTAGCGGTGGTACTGCTAGTGTGGATCGGCGTGGTCAACGTTGCGTACCTGAAGAAAATCCGTCCGTACGTGATCATCGGCTGCTTCGTGGTCGGCATGATCCTGACCCCGCCGGACATCTTTTCCCAGACCCTGCTGGCCGTGCCGATGTGGCTGCTGTTCGAGATTGGCATCCTGTTCGGTGGCCTGATCCGCAAGCGCAGCGAAGACCCGCAAGAGCCAGCGGCCGACGATCACAACGACCAGCCGCCAGCGACCCAAGCGTGAACCTGCTGCTGCTCGAAGAGGCCGACTTCATTGGGCCTGACCGGGTCGTGCTGAGCGATCGTCGATTGACCCACATGCAGGAAGTCCATCGCAGCGCTGTCGGCGACAGCCTGCGGGTCGGACGCATTGGCGGCTTGATGGGCACGGCCCAGGTGCTGCGCCTGGAAGCCCGCGAAGCCGAACTGCAAGTGACCCTCGACCAGCCACCGCCGGCCAAACTGCCGCTCACACTGGTGCTGGCGCTGCCTCGCCCGAAAATGCTTCGCCGGGTGTTCCAGACCATCGCCACCATGGGCGTGCCCCGCGTGGTGCTGGTCAATAGCTACCGCGTGGAAAAGAGCTTCTGGCAGACCCCCTTCCTGGAACCCGAAGCCATTCGCGAGCAACTGATTCTGGGCCTGGAACAGGCCAGGGACAGTGTGTTACCGGAAATCGTCATTGAGAAGCGCTTCAAACCCTTCGTCGAAGACCGCCTCCCCGCCATCGTCGATGGCACCTTGGGCCTGGTGGGTCATCCCGGCAACTACCCGCCCTGTCCCCGAGCACTGGCGGAGCCAGTCACCTTGGCGATCGGCCCGGAGGGTGGCTGGATTCCCTACGAGATCGACCTGCTGGCCAAGGCAGGCCTGCAGCCGGTGCAACTGGGCGATCGGATCCTGCGGGTCGAGACCGCGGTTACAGCACTGCTCGCACGACTGTTCTGATCCAGTGGCTTGCCACGGTATTCCAAACTCATCTAACTCATTTCTCCAGTTACCCCCTGATGGGCCGATAGTGCTTATACAAAGCAGTTCCGCCCTTCAAGGGAGTATCAGCATGTTCCGATGGCTAGATAACGTAGGCGTTAATCGCAAACTCGGCTTCGGCTTCGGTCTGGTGCTGTTCCTAACCTTGATGATCGCTTTCACCGGATGGACCGGCCTGAGCAATGTAATTGCACGCGGCGACACGCTGGGGTTCATCGCCAGCCTGAACGACCTGACCAAAGACCTGCGCTCGGCGCGCATGGATTATGACGCGACCCGCGGCGAAAAGGGCCCAGGTGACATCAACGATCTCCTCGGTAAATTGGAGCCTGGGCTACAGACCGCCCGCCAATTGATCGAGCAACCGGCCGACGTGGCGATCATCGACAAGCAACTGGCGGCGGTCGCCGAGTACAGAGTTGCCGTCGCCGAATTGATCCGCGCCACCGCCAGTCGTGAGGATGCGCGCAGCAAATTGGGCGCCAACGCCGATAACGCCGTGGCCCGCGTCGCCAACGTTGAAAACGCCATTCGGCAAAGCGACAACGTTGCTCAGTTCGACAGCGTGGTAAACCTGAGCAAGGCAATCCAGCAAGCCCGCTATCAGGTTCGCGGCTATACCTACAGCGGCAAGGCCGAGGCCGAGCAACCGGCCCTGGATGCCATCGATAACGCGTTGAAAACCCTCGGCAGCCTGCCGGCCCAACTGCCCGATGAGCACGCCGCCAACCTGCAACAGGCCAGCGAATCGTTCAAGACCTATCGTGCTGCGGTCAGCCAGTTCCATGACGCCCAGACCGCCAACGCTGCCGCCATCAAGCGCATGTCCGACCTGGGGGTTGTGCTACGCGAGGCCAGCGGAAACCTCACCCTGTCCCAGACGGCCGTGCGCGACCATGATGCAACCCAAGCCAACATTTTCCTCATCTCGGCCGCCGCGCTGGCCCTGCTGTTCGGGGTGATCGCAGCCATGGCGATCACCCGACAGATCGTCAACCCGCTGGAGCAGACCCTCAAGGTCGCCGAACGCGTGGCGGCAGGTGACTTGACCCACAACCTCAGTTCCGAGCGCCGCGACGAACTGGGCCAACTGCAACGTGCCATGCAGAGCATGACCGTGGGCCTGCGCCAATTGATCGGCGGCATCAGCGAAAGCGTCACGCAAATCGCCAGCGCCGCCGAACAGCTCTCGGCCGTCACCGAACAGACCAGCGCCGGGGTCAACAGCCAGAAAGTGGAAACCGACCAGGTCGCCACTGCCATGCACGAAATGACCGCCACAGTGCAGGAAGTGGCACGTAATGCCGAGGAAGCCTCCGAAGCGGCCGTCGCAGCTGACCAACAAGCTCGCGAAGGCGAAAAAGTGGTGGGCGAAGCCATCGCCCAGATCGAACGCCTGTCCAAGGAAGTGGGCAACTCCACCGAAGCGATGGGTCATCTCAAACGCGAAAGCGACAAGATCGGCAGCGTGCTGGACGTGATCAAGTCCGTGGCCCAACAAACCAACCTGCTGGCTCTCAACGCGGCCATCGAGGCGGCTCGTGCCGGTGAAGCCGGGCGTGGTTTTGCGGTGGTGGCTGACGAGGTGCGCAGCCTGGCCCAGCGTACCCAGAAGTCCACCGAAGAAATCGAAGCGCTGATCGGCAGCCTGCAATCGGGCACCGAACAAGTCGCGACCACCCTGGACAACAGCCGCAACCTGACCGACAGCAGTGTCGAACTGACCCGCCGCGCCGGCGGGTCACTGGAAAACATCACCCGCACGGTCTCGGCCATCCAGTCGATGAACCAACAGATCGCCGCCGCGGCCGAGCAACAGAGCGCCGTGGCCGAAGAGATCAACCGCAGTGTCGTGAATGTTCGCGATGTGTCCGAACAGACCGCGGCATCCAGTGAAGAAACCGCCGCCTCCAGCGCCGAACTGGCGCGGCTGGGGATTCATCTGCAGACGCTGGTAGGACGTTTCAAAGTCTAAGCACCGAAAAAGCGGCAACACGTGGCGAGGCAGCTTGCTCGCGACGCAAAGCAACTGACGCCTATTCACTACAGATCCCTTCCAACCGGTCGATATAGCTCCCAGCATATAAACTCAACGCTGCAGGGAGTAACGGCATGTTCCGATGGCTAGGTAACGTAGGCGTCAATCGAAAACTTGGTTTCGGCTTCGGCCTGGTGCTGTTCCTGACCGTGATGATCGCCTTCACCGGCTGGAGCGGCTTGGGTAACGTGATCAGCCGTGGCGACAAACTGGGGTTCATTGCCAGCCTGAACGATTTGACCAAGGACTTGCGCCTCGCCCGCATGGACTACTACACCACACGGGGCGAGAACGGCCCGCAGCAAGTCAACGACCTGCTCGGCAAACTCGAAGCTGGGCTCCAGACCGCTCGCCAACTGATCGAGCAACCAGCCGATGTAGCGCTGATCGACAAGCAATTGGCCGCCGTCGCCGAGTACAAAAGCGCCTTCGCCGAGATGACCCGCGCCACCGTGAGCCGTGAAGATGCCCGCAGCAAACTTGGCGCCAGTGCCGACAACGCCGTGGCCCGCGTCGCTGAAGTGGAGAAATCGCTACTGCAAGGCGACAGCGTCGCCCAGTTCAACAGCGTTGTGACCCTGAGCAAGGCGGTCCAGCAAGCGCGCTATCAAGTTCGCGGCTACACCTACAGTGGCAAAAGCGAAGCCCAGCAACCGGCTCTCGAGGCCATCGACACGGTCCTCAAACTGCTCGCCCGCTTGCCGGAGCAGGTACCCGAGGAGCACGCCGCCAACCTGCAACAGGCCAACGACTCGATCAACGCCTACCGCGCAGCGGTCAGTCAATTCCGTGACTCCCAGATCGACAATGCCGCTGCACTCAAGCGCATGACAGAACAAGGCGACGTGTTGCTCGACGCCAGCCAAAAGCTGACAGTGTCCCAGACGGCCGTTCGCGACCACGACGCAGCCAAGGCCAAGACCTTCCTGGCATCGGCTGCCGTGCTCGCGTTGCTGTTCGGTGTCATCGCGGCCTTGGTCATCACCCGGCAGATCGTCGGCCCCCTGGGCCAGACCCTCAAGATCGCCGAACGTGTGGCGGCGGGCGACTTGACCCACAACCTCAACTCCGACCGCCGCGACGAACTGGGCCAGCTACAGCGCGCCATGCAGAGCATGACCGTGGGCCTGCGGCAATTGATCGGCGGCATCAGCGAGGGCGTCACGCAAATCGCCAGCGCCGCCGAGCAACTCTCTGCAGTCACCGAACAGACCAGCGCCGGGGTCAACAGCCAGAAAGTGGAAACCGACCAGGTCGCCACCGCCATGCACGAAATGACCGCCACGGTGCAGGAAGTGGCCCGCAATGCCGAAGAAGCCTCCGAGGCCGCAGCCGCTGCCGATGCCCAGGCGCGCGAAGGCGACAAGGTGGTCGGAGAAGCGATTGCCCAGATCGAACGCCTGGCACTCGAAGTCGGTAACTCCACCACCGCCATGGGCGATCTGAAGCGAGAAAGCGACAAGATCGGCAGTGTGCTGGATGTGATCAAATCCGTCGCCCAGCAAACCAACCTGCTGGCCCTCAACGCCGCCATCGAGGCGGCCCGGGCCGGTGAAGCCGGTCGTGGTTTCGCCGTGGTGGCCGACGAGGTTCGCAGCCTGGCCCAGCGCACTCAGAAGTCCACTGAAGAAATCGAGCAACTGATCGTCGGCCTGCAATCAGGCACCGAACAGGTCGCGACCACGCTGGACAACAGCCGCAACTTGACCGACAGCAGCGTCGAACTGACCCGTCGCGCCGGAGGCTCGTTGGAAAACATCACCCGTACCGTCTCGGCGATCCAGTCGATGAACCAACAGATCGCCGCCGCCGCCGAGCAGCAGAGTGCCGTGGCCGAAGAGATCAACCGCAGTGTGCTGAATGTACGTGATGTGTCGGAGCAAACGGCGTCGTCCAGTGAAGAGACTGCCGCTTCGAGCGCTGAACTGGCGCGGTTGGGGGTTCATTTGCAGACGTTGGTGGGGCGGTTCAGGGTTTAACCTGCATCCCGAGCCTCTGAAGCCGAAGACGTTCTGGCGAGGGAGCTTGCTCCCTCGCCATGAGTTTATCCCCCTCCCTTTAAATGAACAGTACCGCCCTCCTTGAAGGAGGCCTATTGATCTCGTCGCTGGTTCTTTATTTCATCCCCCCACACTATCGAAACGATTAAATAACCCGTAGACGACTTTAATAGCCAAACACAGGGCAATTATCACTGCAAAAAAATAAATCAAAACAAATGGAGTCAACCCGTTATATAACCCATCCAATGCAACGGATGCGAATACAATCATAGGCAAAGTCGCAACAAAAAAGTACAGGACCACTTTCGAATAAAAAGCCGCTGGTAACAACGCAAATGTAAAAATGGATGAATGTATATAATCAACCGGCAAGTCTCGCTGCGTGATAAAGGAAAACGAGTTCAAGGTCAAAATAAAAGCAATACTTGCCAGCACGCCAACAACCAGACAAACAATATACACAAGCGTATTAACAGCGCTCATCAAAAAAGGTTCAAAGTTGATTTTCCCCGAGAGAACAAAGAAAACGATCAACAACAAAGCCACCCATAAGTAATACACCTGACACCATCTAAACAATATCAGCACAAACAAGTTAACAGGCCGCACCAAAAGTACATCGACCCTTCCCTGAGTAAGCTGTCGAAAAAAACCGGCGATGGCTGAGCTGAAAAAACTCACCAACAAGCCTCCTAATGCGTACGTCATGAAAAAAATAAGAAACCAGTTAATACCGACCTCTTCAGTGATCACAAACGAACTTATTACGTCAAAAAAAACGAACTGCAAACCGTATAGCATGAGCAGCGCCAAGACCCCACCTAACAAATTAACTTTATAGCGAGCCTCTTCTTTTACAGCATTTCCAAGCAACGCCAGAATATGCATTTAACCTCCGGCTCCCGAGTATCTGTTAGTGGCGTACCTAAATGTAACTTTGCAAGCCAGCCACACCACGACCGACCAGAAAACATAAAGACACAGAAGTTCCACAAGCAAGGCATTGCTTGGGCGTAACAAAAACTCCGCTGGACCACTGATTATCAGCCGAAAAGGATTATATTTCATTAAAGGCTGCAGATAATCCGGCCAATAAGCGATAGGCAATAGCGTGCCACCGATCACGCTGGCCAAGATAACCTGAAAAGCAAGCGTCATATCGGGTCGAGTTAACCAAAACGTCGACAATGACATCAAAAAGCCCAGCAAGAAACAAAAGAGCAAATTAACCAAGCTCAGCACGACAAATCCAAGAACACCTGTCCACTCCCCTCCCGTAACCATTACAAAAACTGAAATAATCAGAACAGGAATATAGTAGAGAACACTCTCACCAAAGAAGACAAATAAATTGTACGTAAAATAACTAATCGGCTTTATAAACACCCCCTCTAGCCGGCCTTCATGCACATGGGTTGAGACTCTTACAATCAGATCGTAGGCATTGTTCAATCGATTGAGAGCCAACACCGCAACATAATAGAGGTAGGTTTCTTCCAAGGTATATTCAGGCAATGCACCGGCGCGCTCGCCTGTATAAACAAAGCGCCAGATAGCAAACTGTATAAAGAAAGGCACCCCGGTGGCGATTACCAAGTCGGTAATTAACATGGACCGGTCCCTATACACCGAAAGCAAACCGGCCTGCATAAGCTTTAAATAAGCAGCACTGTTCACAACTCACTCACCCGACCAGGTCTTGAAAAGATTAACTACATTATTTTCAAAATCCACAGGGGAGACCTCCAAATCGTAAACCCCCTCTCGAAACATCTCAAAAATCGAACTCAAAGAGGCCTTGGGGACAAGGTAAGTCGCCTGATGGGCGCCATCGTTAAGAACACTTATATTCGAAAATCTGCCGATGATCTCCTTAAATTCCAACAGCCCCCGCTCGCTCCAAGCGGGGTCTTGTGTACTGACAGTCAACTTTATATTCGCTTTAAAATTCGCACTTAATTCGCGCATGGAACCATCAAAACGTATTCTCCCTTTATCAATAATAATCGCATCGTCGCAGCAGGATTCGATATCGCCCAAATCGTGACTTGTAAGAAAGACTGATAGATCATCTTCCTTTCTTTTATAATTCAGATATCTACGAATCTCATATTTAGACGTAACATCCAGCCCAACCGTCGGCTCATCCAAAAAAATCAACTTCGGTGCATGCAGGAGATTTAACGTCAGCTCGCATTTGACACGCTCCCCCAGGCTGAGGTTGCGCACAGGTTTATGCAGGACCTTACTAAGGTTTAGCGCCTCGGTCAGTTCAACAAGGCGCGTGCGATAATCATCATCGTTAATATTGTAAATCTCTTTGTAGGTATTCAAGCTAATCTTCACCGGCAGATCCCACCACAATGAAGTTTTGTGTCCAAACACAACACCAATTTGCTTGAGAAACGCTCTTTCGCGGCGACTGGGATCAAAGCCGAGAACTCTAACAGTCCCCGAGGAAGGTTTTTGAATTCCACACAGGATTTTTATTAAACTGGACTTACCCGCCCCATTAGGTCCAATAAATCCTACCGCGGCACCGGCCTTGACCCGGAAATCGATAGAGCTTAAAGCCTGAAACGGCACATACGTTGGCTTTATTAACTGCTTACACCATTGAGCAATTCCTTCCGTTTCACCGGCCAAATAATAATCTTTACAGACTGATTGCAAATCAATCAACGCTTCCATAGGTGTCCATAGCTTCTATAGCCTAATACCGTAGCATCGCTTTTTGTAGATGCCGTTAATATCGCAACAACACTCGCCAAACTTACTAAACCCGTTAAAAAATTCTTCCAAGAATATCTGCCGGAAATTCGACACTTACTGGCGCAACTCTTAAGCGGCCTTCCAAGATCCGTCTTAAAGACGTTCTCTACACCGCCCGTCTGCAATCTCAAAAAAGCGAGTTCCGACATTTTCAATAAATCTAATATCATGCGAAACTATTAATGCGGCCGCATTAAGACGCTGTATCTCACCCTCAAGCATTTCTTGGGAGCTGATATCCAAATGATTGGTTGGCTCGTCTAAAATCAAAAAATTTGGGTTGGTTAAGCGAAGCATCAACATCGCAAGGCGTGCTCGCTCACCGTAACTGAGTTGCTCAATTTTCTTTTGAGACTCAATATATGAAAAACCTGAGGCCGCGAGCTTATTAATGGCCTGTTGTCGGTCGAGTTCAAAACTATTCATAAAAAACTCCAACACCTCAGCACCGGGTGGTAATAACGAAAGCTCCTGATCAAGCACCGCAATTTTGACCGATGGACCCATTTTTATTGACAGGCTCGATTCATTGATGATGGCCTTTAGCAAAGTACTCTTACCACAACCATTGGCGCCAGAAATCACCAATCGGTCTCCCCTGTTGACCACCAAGGACTCTATGGCGAATAGCATATGCTCTGGAGTTGAATACAACCTCAAACCCTCGATCCGCAAAATGTGTCTGGCTTTGAATTCGTCCACTTCCAATGTAATCCCGGCTTTACGCGAGGTTTGTTTTTCGGGTACTGAAGCCTCAATAATCTTGATTCTTTTCTCTATTTTTTTAGCCTTCTGCAACGCCTTGTCACTATAGTTATTAACCCCTAATTGACGTTGAAACTGAGCGCTTTTCTTTAATCGTTGAATCTCATTCATGACTTCTGTTCTAGAACACGCCGAGGCATGCTCTTGCTCCAGGAACAGCTTCCGGGCCTGCGTAAAGGAAAAACCAAAGTAGGAAATGGTTCTATCCTGGAGAATTAATGTACTTTGTGTGACTGAATCCAGAAAACTACGATTGTGACTGATCACAACAAATGTAGGGACGATATTACTGTCTCTAAGCAGGCGTATAATGTTCGCAATGTGGTCCTGATCCAAATGATTTGTCGGCTCATCTAACAGCAAGAGATCAGGTTCTACTAGAATTGCCTTGGCAATCATTAGCGTTTTTTTCCAGCCACCATTCAGCTGATTGAACGGCAGCGACCGATGGTCTTTCGGAAAGCCACATAGTTCAAGCACATAGTCTACTCTCCATCTATCATCAACAGAATCGCATAGATAACTTTCCAATATTCCAGAAGCAGATAACTCATCCCATTGTTCTGGAAAGCCCTGCTCTACATATTGACATCGCAACCCCTTGGAATGGGCGATGATACCTTCATGCTCATTTATATGCTTTGCAATACTGCGTAGCAACGAAGTTTTCCCAGAGCCGTTATTACCGATAACGCCTATTTTGTCTCCCGCCTGGATGGAGAAATTAACGTCCTTAAAAAGCACTTTCCCGCTCAAAGACAAAGAAACGCCTTCCAGCTTCACCAAGGACATGACTAATTCAACTCCCACTCTCTGACAATACTTCTCCGCTTATACGATTTCTGCTCTGGCAGAGCATCAACTTCCCGGTGTAAGAGCTCGATTGAATAACCAAACAAACAAGAGAGTCGCTCTTTCAACTGCAATAAAATTTCTTCCATTTTTTTGTGTGGCGCGCCAACGTAACGAGTCATCAGTTCTATTGTTTCCGCGCTTTTTTGGGTTAACCGAAATGCTTCCAACGTTCTGTCAGGTGTGACCAAAATATCATCCACCGCGGCGAGAATAGATGCGCTAGGCACCAAGTGATATTCACGCGTACGAAAGGCATCATCACGCCTCCCATTTATTTCGTATAACGTCGTACAATCACTACCGCACGCACACCGCTCAGGCTCTAATTTCTGCCTGGCGACATCTCCGTGATCAAATCGAATCAACGGCATCAATTCATTATTTAGATCTGTGCAGACAACGTTACCGTAACCCCGTACATCAGCGTTCACAATTTCCAAGTAAACGCCGTCTTCAATAGCGTGATATTGACCATGAGCACATTGTGTCGCTATCAAACCGACCTCTTCAGAACTGTATTCGTCAAATACAGGAAGGCCCAGGGCTTGTGAGTAGTAGCTTCGCTCCAACTGTGTACTGCTTTCTGAATTAGTTAAAATGGCTTCAACGCCACTCATTTTTACTTCAGCCTTATGCTTAAGTATTAACGGCAAGTAGCTTGGCAGTGTCACAAGCAGCTTGGGGCGCAGGAGCATCAAGTGTTCACCCAAGGGTGTGCTGGGAAGCAGATCAGGAAGCTGAAAGGTTCTATACATTCCATGAAGCGACGAAAACGCCAATCCGGAGTGATGAAGCATATAAATCCAGTCATGCTTTTGGAGTGGGCGCTGCAAGCACGAATTGTAAAAACGCATCACTTGTAAATGATCTAGAACGATATCGTCGTCATCACTATAAATGGTGAAGGGCTTTCCGCTTGAGCCGGATGTTCGAGAGGTATTAGCGAGTTCAAGAGCCTCCGGATCATTTACAATCATACGAGCATCAAAACTGCTAAGGAGGCCTTTGTTGACTATCGGGAGCTGCTCAAAATCCGAAAAGCTGGAGATCCCGCCCTCCTCATAACCGCAGGCACCATACAGTTCCCGATAAAACGGGACGTTTTTGTACGCGTTGTCAACCAAGCTTCGAATTTTCGCGAGTTGGAATTTTTTTATCTCAGCGCGTTCCTGGCTTAAAAATCGCCCCATTGAGTCTGCGTTTTTTGACCATGACTCGAGAGCGTCACCTTGAAGGTTATAATTATCGGTTCTTGGTTTAAATGCTTGTTGCGCCAGCTTTTTTATCGCCGTCAAGCGGACACTTTCCAACTGCGAACCTTGGATGATTTCTGAGGAATGAAATTTGTTCATTGGATGTCCCCTGTCATTTAAAGTTACGTTTATTTGTTAACTCTCGACATACGCAATTTAAAATTCTAACCCACATCGACTCATGAAAAAAAGCCAACAGATGCCTCCTTCATAATTAGATACAAAAACATCACTAACTAAATACAAACAAGACCAAGAACGAGTTAAAGCATCTGAAAAATAAATTGGTTTTCTCAGAACAAGGCGTCATACTGATGATGCTTTAGCACACATAACATCTTCAAGGAGGAAGAGAATTCCATGGTTGATTTTAATAAGCTTGTACCCGAGATGATCGTATCTGACATTAAGGTAAGTTTAAAATTTTATTGCAAAATTATTGGATTCCAAATTGAGTACGAAAGGCCGAAAAATGGCTTTGCATTCATTTCGTATCATGGGAGCCAACTCATGCTGGAGCAAGATTATTTCCACAAATCACCTTGGCGAGTAGAACCTCTACAACAACCCTACGGGCGAGGGATGAATCTCTCAATTGATTGTCCGGATGTCAAAGCGCTGGCAAAGGCCTTAGTAACCTCGGGACATGAACTACGTAAACCAGTAGAAGAAGCTTGGTACAAGGAAAACAAGCAACTGCATGGCGAGAGTAATTTTCTTGTTTTAGACCCCGACGGTTACCTACTCCGCTTCGCTCAGGATTTAGGTTCAAAACCTGATAATCGCAACGAACTCTGATACATCAGACCACTTATTGATTACTCACCTTTTTTAAGTTTCGACATCGATTATAAAATGGGTGAGTAATCATTACTTTGGGGCGTTCACAATGGGATCACTGATGCGAATTAACGCCATCGCTGTGTTTGCTCAGATCACATCCATACGTTCAACACGGCGTACGTATTACCTTAGGAGCAATTACCGATCTTGAAAGTGATACCGCATCAATGTGCTGAGGATTATATTTACTTTCGATCAACTTCGTTTGCATCTGTTCGATGGATAGCTCCACATCCCCTACATGCCCTACCAGCCAAACCCAATCCTGCTCATCCACTTCGAAATACGTCACATGGTGGAATACTTTCTTCATTCTGTCATAGGATTTTTTAAGGGTCTTATATCGCCACAAACTTGAGTTTCCTGCTTGCGTAATAAAGGCGCCACTGGGCGTAAGTAGCGACTTCACTTCATGCCAAAACGGCTCGTTATAAAGAGACTCCGTTTCAGGCCCCTCATCCGGAATATCCATTACGATGAGATCATACCGCGTGGTTTTATCGAGCAAGCTTCTTATGTATTCTTTACCATCCGCAAATATAATTTTCAAAGCATCGTCGCTACCGGCGCTCGTGTATTTTATTATTTCTTCGCTTGTATAGCCGTATGGTAAAAATTCGCCGCAGGCCACCATACACTCTTCATCAATATCAACATGTGTTACATGCTCCACGCCGGCGTCTTGCAGTATTTTTACAGCCACGCCTTCGGAGGAGCCAATGACCAGAGCAGTTTTCGGCAGAGTCGGCATACTCAAGAGAGCCGGCATCACTTGCCCTTCATGGTAGGCCAATTGACTTAACTCAGAGCTTTGTCGCTCATTATTACAAAATAAAGTAACGCCATGGGCCGTGTCGGCTATCAGCATATCCTGAAATTTTGTTTTACCCTGGAAGTGGATTTTATATATTTCCCACGTTCTATCAACGCCTTTGGAAATAGGCTCTCGCAATAATATTGATTCTGGAATTTTATTCATTCGCACTACTCTCCGCATGCTGTAATCCCTTGAGATTCAAACGTTTCAATATATTTACTTTGTGTACGGCACCCCTTAGCGGTGCCGTTACGAAAACTGACGTGGTTTGGCCTTTGAGAACTGACGCGATAAAACTCACTGGGACGAGTTTTACAAACAAACAGCAGACAAATTATTAAATAATTGCGCACACCCTGCTAATGTTTACACTGTTAGTGGCTAAATAATAAGTTAGACATGAAGAGTTGCCCCCGACATTCGACGGTCTCTCAGCGTTCAATAGTAAGTTCAAGAGTTCGCTTGGCCTGCATAAAAATACTGTTTACGACCTCTTGTTCCTGCCCTGCCAAATGTGATGTTACTACTAGATTTTTGGCGGGCAAGGAGAGTAAGCCATACGGATCACTATGCTGGCCTTTATTATCCACCCATTCATTGTAATAGCCGTCTATAAAACAAAACGCATCTGCATTATTCTGAAGATATTTTTTAAGTGCAGCCGGACAGATTATCTTCGGATTGGACATATTCAGTATTTTCAGTTTTGTTGACGCGCCCGCCAATATAAATTCATCGATAAGATTGTACGTTTCAGCGCAACCTTTGAGATGAATACATAAAATATCAACGGTGTTAACCATCTCGACCAAGGTTGCATATCGTAACCCCAACGACGTCTCCAGCCCGACCCTCCTGCTTCTAGACCAGTAGTACATGGTTGTACATTCGCGTAGATGGAGTTGATGTGCCATCTCACTGGCAATCGCCCCCATTCCAACAAAACCTACTCTCAATTTCGACAATGATAGCCTAGGTGTCTGTATCCAGCCGGCCCCCTCTTTGACATTCTCAACACTCTCAAATACTTTTGCCAAGGAAACAGTGATCATTGCCAACGTAAACTCTGTCACTGCCTGAACGTTCATACTGGGTGTATTGGCTAATTTAATACCTTTTTTCGTAGCGCACTCCATGTCCACGAAGCTGGAGATACTGGTTCCCATCACAACCACGTTCTCTAGCCGAACGGCGACCTCCATTAGATGAGAGGATAGATACTCCGGCCCTCCCAAAATATAGTCATGCACGTAGGGCAAGACATCCATGATCTGCTGTTCATCAACGGGGCATCGAATATGAACAACTTCCACATCATCTGGAAATAAATGTCCTCCAACATCAAAGTCACCTGTCACCAGAACCTTTCTCATTAGAGCACCTCCGCCAGGCATTTGTTTTTGCACGCGGAAATTAAAGCAAGCTCTATTAACGCTTGTTTTAATCGCAAAATTGAAGAAAGGAACTGTCCATCAGGTTTCATTAGGGCGATCCTGATACGGTTGTGTCCCGCAACCTGATGACTGTTCCAATAAAAATATCTCCCCGGCAAGACCGCCACGTCACATTTAGCGAGATAATCAGTCAGTTCAAGATCCGACAGACCTGTTTTTTCAATATTGAGCCACATGACAGTCATTATTGAACTTGGCCCGACTGTTTCAATGGCAACCAGGGCGTTTTCTAATTCCGAGCGGGCGATTTCGATATTTTTCATGACGATGGAATGCATATACGAAAGCCCCCCTTTCTTCAGGGTCTCGTCGATAAATGCAACAATCACTCTTAATGAAAAATTAGAGCAGCACAAGTAAATCTCTTCGTAGATGTTCCGTATGTCAGCCGCCAGATCCTCGCTGTAGGAAAGCAGGCTGGCCTTGGTGTCGAGTGTCGGCCATTGCTTACCGGTATCCTCCAAGACTATAAATGACACCCCCTTATCGCTGAGGAGCGCATATTCGTCTATGTTGGTCTGGTGGCAGAACCGGAAAGAAGTATCGAGGATCAAGATCACATCGTGTCGATGACACAAGTCGATAACATTCGACATCGCGATCGCATCAAGTGCGACCCCTGTTGGATTATTCGGGTTAACCAGGAATAGCGCATCAAGGCGCCTATCCCGAACAAGATCCTCCAGCAGCGCCGGATCGACAACGACTTTTTCGGGAATGGCCTCGAGGGCGACTTCTCTGCGCCGTAGTAACTGGGCTAGGTTATCAAACGTCGGCTCCACGAGCCCAACCTTGTAATTCTTTGATCTTGCCCACGCTCCGACGATGTCGATACTGTTAGACGCAGTGGGACAAACGGAGAAGTGCGAGTGTCTTCTCAACCCGTCCAGGGCAAAGTACTCGGCAAACTTGTTCTTAAATAAAACCTCCATCTCCGGAATCGGCATCTCAACCGCAGAGCCCCATAACTCGGGTAACTCGGACAACACCGAACCAAAATGTTCCTTCGCCGAAATATAACTATGTCCATCTGCAAGATTGTACTTTGCAGACAAGCCAAAAACTTCCAGCTCTGTCAGGTTATTATTTTTATGGCCAGGTAAAAATTTCATTCAGCGCTACAACCCTTTCAAGAGACAACACCCAAACTTGCCGGCCGAACTTTAGCGACCCGAATTCGCTCTGTAAAGCTCACAAGCAGGACTTAGTCTATCTGAATATTTCTACCCCCCTCGCTTTCACTCCAACGCCATTGTCTATCTTTAATACGGCTAACCCATTCCTGACAACCCATAAAGTCGATACTTTAAGTTTATTGTTTCTTTATCTTTCAGATGTTTACCACTTCAAACATGACACTTGATATGTTTATTTAGTGCCATAACTTTCTCCCGCCACCTACTCCGTAACATTACGATGTATTAATACTTGATAGTTTCCGTACCGGGAGATAACGCTCAAACCTAACAGTTCTGCTAGGTTGACATCCGCTTTCAGTACGGTAAATGTGGGATCAATGCTCCAACTGCGGGGAAGTGGTGATGCCCAGCTCATCTGATCGCGCCTTAATAGCCTATCGCTACGATGCACTTGACCGCCTGGTTGGCCGCACGCCTGCAGGGCAACCCCATCAGAGACGCTTCTATCAAAAGGACGTTCTGGTGACGGAGATCGAAGGCGGCGTTAGTTACCGGATTTTTCAATACCAGGACGAATTGCTTGCAGAACGCCATAACGGGCGTATCCCACGTACGGCCTTATTGATCACCGATAAACAACGCTCGGTGCTGCAGGCATTCGATGCGAGATCGGTCTATACCCCGTATGGCCATCGTTCTGTGGCAGGGAGCTTTGCCAGCCTTACGGGCTTCAACGGAGAACGTGCTGACTCGACTACCGGCCACTATTTGCTGGGAAACGGACACCGGGCCTTCAACCCAGTGCTCATGCGTTTCAACCGGCCCGATAGCTTGAGCCCATTTGGAGAAGGCGGCCTGAATAGCTATGCATATTGTGGGGGGGATCCCGTCAATCGTAGGGATCCCACAGGAAAATGGAATGTACATGGATGGTTTGCTAACGCGCTCTTGGAGATTATCGGCGCCTACGCGGTTCCTTTCATCCCCCAACGAGCAGTAACGTGGATCCCCGGAGTCGGAAATCGTACATTCGGACGTGTGACTAAAATAGCTAGCAGAATTTCCGGTTTTATTGCGGCAGGGGCTTATGTGGCTTTGAACCGCTATGATGCCTACGCTTTCGAAGCATCACTCTATGACAAACTCTTCACCGGTTTCCTGGCGATTTCTACCTTTAGCACTCTCAGCGCTGCGGCTTCGACCCTACATAAAGTAGCTCGAAAGGGGCGGCCGTCTGCTCCCCCCATCACCGACGTGTCATTCCGACCTAGACCAAGCGTTTCTAGCTTAGCCGTTGAACCTGTGCCTCTCTCAGTGAGGAGTTTGAACGGGTATAGTGCTAGAGAGGTTGCCCCCGAATCGCGGGTACCAGAGGCCATTGATATACGACGAAGCTAATGCTTCTCAGCGGACATGCCCCTGAGCAACGAGAGCGAAAGTCAGCGCCTGGATATTTTCATCCGATCCCCCTTCATTCCTTTACGCCACGTCGACGGAATGCTCATGCCTGGGGCGTCTGCACATTTATGTCCTGGCGGTTATACGTGACTAAAGCCAAGTGATTGTGTCGCGGGGGTCCACAGTCAATGCGGTGCCACAGATAAAATGCACCCAACAAAAAGCCCCGCTTCCTTTCAGAAGCGGGGCTTTTTGCGTATCAGGCCACTTGAGGCTGTGCGCTCACCGGCTGAAGCGGTAGCAGCGGTGCATGGGGATCGGCCTTGACCGATTCGCGCCACGCCGCCAACCACTCGGGATGAGCCTCGCTCCAGACTTGCTCATGCAGGCGGGACAAGGCCACCGGGTCGCTCAGCAGCGCCAATCGCTCGCTGTTGCTCAACCCGGCCGGACCGGCCTTCAGCGCGTGACGAACGCGCTCGACCCGCAGCCATTCAATCGGCTCGGCCTGGCCGTGCCGTGAGGTTGCCAGCGCATACGCCAAGGCGTTCTGTTGTGGATCGACCACCGCCCGGATGAAACCGTCGTTCAGCGCGTGCCAACGATTTTCATGGGTGTACTGGTCCGTCGACAGCAGTTCCTGCGGCGGTGCGTATTCCTCGGGGATCAGGAACAGGCTTTCATCACGGGACTTCAAGCCCAGGCCCACGCGGCTGGAAATCACCGATACCGGGATCGACAGCATCAAGGAACCAACGATCGGCACCAGCCACCACAAGAAGCTCGGGTTCAGCCAGATCACCAGCAAGGCCCAGAAGAAGCCCAGCAGAGTCTGCGGACCGTGGCGCTTGAGCGCTTCGCTCCACGGCGTGGAGTCGTCGTCACGTTGCGGCGAGTTCCAGGTTGCCGCCCAGCCCAGGAAAGCGGCGAGCACGAAACGGGTGTGGAAAATCATCCGCACCGGCGCCAGCAGCATGGAGAACAGCATCTCCAGCAGCATCGACAGCGTCACCTTGAACTTGCCACCGAACTCCTTCGCACCCTTGGCCCAGATCAGCACGATACTCAGCAACTTGGGCAGGAACAGCAGCACGATAGTGGTCGAGAACAGGGCGATGGCTTTTTCCGGGTGCCATTGTGGCCACAACGGATAGAGCTGACGCGGCTCGAGGAAGTACTGCGGCTCCATCAGCGTGTTCACCGCCAGCAGCGCAGTGGACAGCACCAGGAAGAAGAACCACAGGGGTGCCGACAGGTAGGACATCACGCCGGTCAGGAACACCGCACGATGCACCGGGTGCATGCCCTTGACCAGGAACAGCCGGAAGTTCATCAGGTTGCCGTGGCACCAGCGACGGTCGCGCTTGAGCTCGTCCAACAGGTTCGGCGGCAGTTCTTCGTAGCTGCCCGGCAGGTCATAGGCAATCCACACGCCCCAGCCGGCACGACGCATCAGCGCAGCTTCGACGAAATCGTGGGACAGGATCGCACCGGCGAACGCGCCTTTGCCGGGCAACGGCGCCAGGGCGCAGTGCTCGATGAACGGCTTCATGCGGATGATCGCGTTGTGGCCCCAGTAGTGGGACTCACCCAACTGCCAGAAGTGCAGGCCAGCGGTGAACAACGGACCGTACACCCGCGTGGCGAACTGCTGCATGCGTGCATACAGCGTGTCCATGCCCGAGGCACGTGGAGCGGTCTGGATGATGCCAGCGTCCGGCGTGGCTTCCATCAGGCGCACCAGACTGGTCAGGCACGTACCGCTCATGACGCTGTCGGCGTCGAGCACGACCATGTACTTGTATTCGCTGCCCCAGCGACGGCAGAAGTCGTCGAGGTTGCCGCTCTTGCGCTTCACGCGACGGCGACGGCGGCGATAGAAGATCTTGCCGAAGCCCCCGGCTTCACGACAGACATCCAGCCAGGCCTGTTGCTCGGCCACGCAGATATCGCTTTCGTTACTGTCGCTGAGCACGAAGAAGTCGAAGCGATCCAGGTCACCGGTGGCGGCCACCGACTCGAAGGTCGCGCGCAAACCGGCAAACACCCGCGGCACGTCTTCGTTACAGATCGGCATCACCAGCGCGGTGCGGGCGTCCTTGGGAATCGGCTCGTTGCCGGCACTGGCACCGGAGATCCGGTATTTGTCGTGGCCGGTGAGCAACTCGAGGAAGCCCATCAGCGCCGTCCAGAAACCGGCCGACACCCAGCAGAACAGAATCCCGAACAGAATCAGGATGCTGGTTTGCAGCGCATAGGGCAGCACCTGCGTGGCGGTCTGCAACAGCGGTTGGTGCAGGACTTCTTCCAGGTCCACGAACGACCAACCCTGGTACGGCATGATGCCTTTCATGTACCAGCCGGCGACGATGGTCTGGCCGAGCATCAATATCAGCAGGATATAGCGGCGGGTCGAACCCACGGTGCGCCAGCGCGCATGGGGCAATACCCGCTCATCCTTGGGCGGCTTCGGCGGATTGGTGCGACCGGTCAGGCGCCGCCAGCCACGCACCAGGATATTGGTACGCCACGGCTCCGGCACGACTTTGGTCCGACGAATCGGCGGTGTCGCCTTCAGGCACACGCGACCGCTGGCATCGACTGCCAGCATCTCGGCGTCCTGGAGTTCCTCAGCGGTGCTCAGGGTCAGGCGACGGCCTACCGAGGCTTGTGCCGCCTCGGCAGGTGCGTCAAAGGTCGAAGACGACAGGCGTGCGTGCAGTTCGCTGAAGGACTTGCAGCCCGCCAGTTCGGCGCGCTGCTCGTCGGTCATTGGCAAATGTGCCAGATACTCGCTGAGAGACTCTGGCTGTACGGGAGTATTACTCATCGGCAGGCAACTGATAGCTCCAGGTCTCGGTCAGGACTTGTTCAGTCTGTTCCGGTTCCTGCGGGGTTGGGGTCGCGTCCACAGCGGCGGACGCCGCCTTGACGGCCTTGGCTTCTTTTTCGTTCTCTATTGCTTGCTCTTTTTCTTTCGCTTTCTCGTTCTGCTGCTTGGCGATCTTGTCGGCCTTGGCCAGGGTGGTCACCGAATGCGACGCGCCAGGCTCCTCGACCGGAACAAGCGGACGGACCAGCGCAGCGCGCATTTCGGTCGCCTTGCTCGGGTCTTTGATCTTCATCCGCAGCGTCAGGCGCCAGCCCTTGGTTTCAGGGTTGTAGCGCACACTGTTCTCGACGATCTCGGCGTTGTCGCCGACGCTCACCTGGCTGCGCACATCGGCGTTTTCAGGCAGGGCTTGCAGGGAAGGACCTTCGAAATCCACCAGGTAGGCCACGCTGCCGTCCGGCTGGCGGATCAGGTTGGATTGCTTCACGTCACCGGTGGAACGCAGGGTCTGCTTGACCCAGGCGCTGTCCGGCGAATGCAGGTTGGCTTCGTCGAGGGTCCAGTGCAGACGGTAGGAGAAGTCCAGCGGCTGGCCTGGCTCCGGCAGTTTTTCCGGGCTCCAGAACGCTACGATGTTGTCGTTGGTCTCGTCGGCGGTCGGAATTTCCACCAGATCGACAGAGCCCTTGCCCCAATCGCCTTTCGGTTCGATCCAGGCGCTTGGGCGTTTTTCGTAGCGGTCGTCGAGGTCTTCGTAGTGGCTGAAGTCACGACCACGTTGCAGCAGGCCGAAACCACGTGGGTTTTCTACCGAGAAGTTGCTCACGGCCAGGTGTTTCGGGTTGTTCAACGGACGCCAGATCCACTCGCCGTTGCCAGCATGGATCGACAGGCCGCTGGAGTCGTGCAGTTCGCGACGGTAGTTCAGCACTTTGGACGGCTGGTTGGCGCCGAACAGGAACATGCTGGTCAGCGGGGCAACGCCCAGCTTGGTCACGCGATCACGCAGGAACATGCGCGACTTCACGTCAACGATGGTATCGGTACCCGGACGCACGGTCAGGCGATAGGCGCCAGTGGCCCGTGGCGAATCCAGCAAGGCGAAGATCACCAGGTGCTTGTCGGTCGGTTTCGGACGTTGGATCCAGAACTCGCGAAAACGCGGGAACTCCTCGCCAGACGGCAGCGCGGTGTCTATGGCCATCCCGCGAGCGGACAAACCGTAAGTCTGCCCCTTGCCGATGACGCGGAAGTAGCTCGCGCCCAGCATGGTCATGATTTCGTCTTGCTTGTCAGCCTTGTTGATCGGGTACAACACGCGGAAACCCGCGTAACCCAACTGCTCGGTGGCCTTGGGATCGAACTTCACGTCACCGAAATCGAAGCGCGACGGGTCGTACTTGATCTCTTCGACGGTCGTCGCGGTGATTTCGTTGATTTTCACCGGGGTGTCGAAATGCATGCCCTGGTGATAGAAGGACAGCCTGAAGGGCGTCTTCTGGTCGGCCCATTCGGCTTTTTCGGTGCGGAAACGGATTTTTTGATAGTCAGCGAATTTCATTTCGCGGAATTCGTTCGGCAGATTGCTGCGCGGGGCTTCAAATTTTTGCCCGGCCAGTTCTTGAGCCTTCGCCGATACATCATCCAGGCTGAATGCCCACAGTTGGCCCGCGCCGAACAGGCACAACAGGGCCGAGCCCGCTACCAGAGCGTTTCTAAACCGTTTGGCAGACATTTTTTGTGCATTACAGGGACTAACAATCACGAGCAACCCTCGCCGAAAACAGATCAAAAAACCAACGGCCAGATAAAGTATCTGCCTGGTATCGGCATTGAAAAACCGACCCTGCGGACCACTCTTGCCAAGTTGGCGAGCATTGTTCCGACTCCTATGGGGCAAAATGATTCCCCAAATGGATCAGGACAAGTCTCTACCTAAGTCAAATGGACCAGCGAACGCTGATCCCCCGTAGCGCGCGATTATCTAGTAGGCCGCGTGACAACGCATCAGGGATAGCAAAGTATTTATCGAGAAAACTCCCTGTTTAGCCTCGAAACAGGACCGAAAAGGTGTTTCAAACGCTTTCAGGCCTGTAACAGAAAGGTTACCGGGCCGTCGTTGACCAGATGCACCTGCATGTCGGCGCCGAATCTACCTGATGCCACAGTGCCATGCACCTGTTTCGCTTGGCTGAGCAGATAGTTGAACAACTCTTCTCCCAGCGCCGCAGGAGCGGCCGTCGAAAAGCTCGGGCGCAAACCGCTTTTGGTGTCCGCCGCCAGGGTGAACTGCGACACCAGCAGCAAACCGCCGCCGACGTCTGCCAGGGACAGGTTCATCTTGCCGTCGGCGTCACTGAATACCCGATAGTTAAGCAGCTTATGCAGGAGTCTGTCAGCGCTGGCCCGGGTGTCCTCGGGCTCGACCGCTACCAGCACCAGCAAGCCCTGGTCCACGGCGCCAACGATCTCGCCGGCGACTTCGACCCGGGCGCCGCGAACCCGTTGCAACAAACCTTTCATGCTTCTTCGGGCGGCAGATCCAGCAGGCGCCGGGCCATTTGCGCTGCGGCGCGCACCAGCGCATCGGTGATGCCCGGCTCCGAAGCGGCGTGGCCGGCGTCGCGAATCACCTGCAATTCGCTGTTAGGCCAGTTCTGATGCAACTCCCAGGCATTGTCCAGCGGGCAGATCACGTCGTAGCGGCCGTGCACGATGACACCCGGCAAATGGGCGATCTTGCCCATGTCGCGAATCAGCTGGTTGGGCTCCAGGAAAGCGTTGTTGGTGAAGTAGTGGCATTCGATCCGGGCAATCGACAGCGCGCGCTGCGGTTCGGAGAAGCGATCGACCACCAGCGGATTCGGGCGCAGGGTCGCGGTACGACCTTCCCAGGTGGACCAGGCCTTGGCCGCGTGCATCTGGGCGATCTGGTCGTTGCCGGTCAGGCGCTTGTGGAAGGCGCTGAGCAAGTCTTCGCGCTCGTCCAGCGGGATCGGTGCGATGTAGTCCTGCCAGTAATCGGGAAACAGACGACTGGCGCCAGCCTGATAGAACCACTCGATTTCCTGCGGACGGCAGAGAAAGATCCCACGCAGAATCAGACCGTGCACCCGCTCCGGATGGGTCTGGGCGTAGGCCAGGGCCAGGGTCGAGCCCCAGGAACCGCCAAACAGCACCCATTTTTCGATGCCCAGGTGCTTACGGATGCGCTCCAGGTCTTCGACCAGATCCCAGGTGGTGTTGTTTTCCAGGCTGGCATGGGGCGTAGAACGACCGCAGCCGCGCTGATCGAAGGTAACAATGCGATAGAGGTTCGGATCGAAGTAGCGGCGGCTCTGCGCATCGCAACCCGCACCCGGGCCGCCGTGGATGAACACCACTGGCAGACCTTCGGGGGAACCGCTTTCATCGACATAGAGCGTGTGGGTGTCATCGACAGCCAGATCGTGCCGGGCATGGGGTTTGATCTGCGGGTACAAAGTCTGCATTGAGCGCTCCGTAAGGGGTCGAGTCATCCCTGTAGGGACTTCTATTTAGTCTGCCGTCCGGCATCATAAACCCGAATTACCTTAATGAGCATGTCCCCTGCGCAGTCAAAGCGTGTCAGTCAGGTACGCCAGCAGCGTGCGATACATCTGATCGACCTCTGGCACCTGGCCCCGGCCACGCAAACAGCCATGGACCAACCCTCCCCCGACATACAGCACAGCGTCCACGCCTGCGGCGTTCAGCCGCTCGCTATAAAGGACGCCATCGTCGCGCAGCGGGTCCCATTGCGCCACGATGATCAGCGCCGGCGGCAAGCCGCTCAGGTCATCGGCGAGCAACGGCATGGCGAGGGAAGACGGTTGAGCGCCGCTCAGATAGAGCGCCTGATAACGCTCCAGATCGCTGCTGCTCAGCAGCGGTGCATCGGCACATTCGTGCCGCGAAGGCAGATGCGCCGGGCCACCGAGGGCGGGATAAATCAGCACCTGAGCCCGGGGCAACACTTGCCCGGCGTCGCGCAAGGCCAGGCATAACGCAGCCGCGAGGTTACCCCCGGCGCTGTCGCCCACGACCAGTCGGCGGTGAGGATCAATGGCAAAAGGGGCTGCCGCCAGATGACGCCACACCGCGAGGCAATCTTTGAAAGCCGCCGGAAACGGATGTTCCGGGGCCAGCCGATAATCCACCGCCACCACCAACGCGCCGAGGGTGGCGGCCAGCTCCATGCAGATGAAATCGTGGGAGTCCAGATCCCCCACCACCCAACCGCCTCCATGCAGGTAGAGGATGCACGGCCAGCCTTCGGGCGGCGCTGTGATCCGGGAGTGATAGGCGCGTACGGCCACGCCGGCCAACTGGAAATCCTCGACCGCCAGCACCTCCGGGCACGGCGGCGTGAACGCCCGGCACATTTGGCTGTAGGCCTGGCGCGAGCCGACGAGGCTGGCGTCCGGGGTGTTGAAGCTCAGGGTTTTGTCGATGAAGGCTGACATCTGCTCAGAGAGTGGATATGAGGCCATGAAGAACACCACCCGATAAAAAAGCAGGACAAACACTGACCATTGGTGCTCAGAATCTATGTGGGAGCAAGGCTTGCCCGCGATAGCGGTGGCACATCCAATATTTATGTCGACTGACGCATCGCCATCGCGGGCAAGCCTTGCTCCCACAGATAAATCACCCGCCACAAAAATAGGCAGGTCAATTTTTCAGACTGGCCTGCACCGCCGCCACGCCATCCTTGCCATCAAAACTGGTCACCCCGGCCAGCCAGCGCTGAAGATCTTCAGGATGATCACGCAGCCATTGGCGGGCGACGTCCTGAGGCGTCTTGCGCTCCATGATCGGCACCATCAACTGGCTTTCCTGGGCGGCGGTGAAGGTGAGGTTTTCCAGCAGCCGATTCACGTTCGGGCAACGCTGGGCATAGTCCGGCGCGGTCACGGTGGAAACAGTTGCGGCGCCTTCGTTCGGGCCGTAGACGTCTTCGCTGCCGGTCAGGTAGGTGATGTTCATGTTGATGTTCATCGGGTGCGGGGTCCAGCCAACGAACACCACGAACTCCTTGCGATTCACCGCCCGCTGTACCGCGGCCAGCATCCCCGCCTCGCCGGACTCGATCAGTTTGAAGTCCTTGAGGCCGAAGTGATTGGTTTCAATCATGGTCTTGATGGTGGTGTTGGCCCCACTGCCCGGCTCGATGCCGTAGATCTTGCCGCCGAGCTGGTCCTTGAACCGGGCGATGTCGGCAAACGTCTTGAGCCCCGCCGCCGCCACGTAGTCCGGCACCGCCAGCGTGGCTTGGGCGTCGGCCAGGCTCGGCTTGTCCAACACCGTCACCTGATTGGCCGCCAGGAACGGGGCGATGTTCTTGTCCATCGCCGGCTTCCAGTAGCCCAGGAAGATATCGAGCCGCTTGTCGCGGATACCGGCGAAGATGATCTGCTGTACAGCGCTGGTCTGCTTGCTGTCGTAACCCAAGCCCGTAAGCAATACGTCGGCCATGCCGCTGGTGGCAATCACGTCGGTCCAGTTGACCACGCCCATGCGCACGGTCTGGCAGGACGCCGGCTCGGCGGCTATCGCCCCGGTGCTCAAGAGGGCGGTACCGCAGAGGATCGACAGACAGCGTTTGAACAGTCTTTTCATCGGGAAGGTCTCGTGCGGCAGCGGATTATTGTAGGTCGGTGTCTTGTTGCACCGTGACCGGAACATTACGCAGCGCCGAGGAGCTGAAAGTGAACTGTGGCGACTCGGTTTTGCACGGTGGCGACCGTTCCCGCCCGAGGCTCAAGAACAAAACAAACCTGTAGCGAGAGGATCTGTGGGAGCAAGGCTTGCCCGCGATGAAGACACCGCAGTCCCCCTGAAACCGAGGCGCCTGTATCGCGAGCAAGCTTTGCTCCCACAGATGACTCCCCTCGCCACAGAAGAGTCGCGTAAGCCTTTATTTCTTGTACGTCTGCCGCCCCCACGCCAGGAAGCCTTCAAGCAATTGCTTGAGCACCACCTGGGTCGGCTCCGCCAGGTCAGCACGGTAGTTGAACGGCTCGAACTCTTCCATGTACGTGCTCTGGCACAGTTCCAGTTGCACCGCGTGGATGTGCTCGGCCGGATTGCCGTAGTGCCGGGTAATGTGTCCACCCTTGAAGCGCCCGTTGAGCACATGGGTGAACTCGCCATGGCGGGCGCAGATAGCTTCGAGCTGGCTGGCCAACGTCGGATCGCAGCTGGCGCCGTTGAAAGTGCCGAGGTTGAAGTCCGGCAGCTTACCGTCGAACAGATGCGGGATCACCGAGCGGATCGAGTGGGCGTCGAACAGCAAGGCATAGCCATATTCGGCCTTGAGCCGCGCCAATTCCTGTTGCAACGCCTGGTGGTACGGCATCCAGACCTGCTGCAGATAAGTCGCCCGCTCTGCGGCGGATGGCTCCAGCCCTTCGCGAAACAACGGTACACCATCAAACAGCGTCGCCGGGTACAAGCCGGTGGTGGCACCGACGTACATCGGCTTGTCGTCGGAAGGACGGTTCAGGTCGATGACGAACCGAGAATACTCAGCGGCCAAGGTACTGGCGCCCAACTCAGCGGCGAACTCGTAGAGCCGGGGAATGTGCCAGTCGGTGTCCGGCAGGCTTTGGGCCTCAGGGATCAACCCGGCCTGTACTGCCGGGGTGAGACGCAGGCCGGCGTGGGGCATGCTGATCAACAGCGGCACGCGCCCTTGCGTGAAATTCAGGACCTTCTCCACAACCGCTCTCCTCAATCGATTTCAACGCCGTGACGCACGACGCGTTTTTCCAGTTCGCCACCGAGCCAGTACGCCAGGTCAGCCGGCCGGTCGATGTGCCAGGCGACAAAATCCGCCACTTTGCCGGCCTCCAGCGAACCGTGGGTGTCAGCCATGCCCAAGGCCTGGGCCGCATGTATAGTCGCCCCGGCCAAGGCTTCTTCCGGGGTCATCCGAAAGCACGTGCAGGCCATGTTCAACATCAAGCGCAGCGACAGCGCCGGCGAGGTACCGGGGTTGAGGTCGCTGGCCACGGCGATCTTCACGCCGTGCTTGCGCAGGGCATCCATGGGCGGCAGCTGGGTTTCGCGCAGGAAATAAAACGCCCCTGGCAGCAACACGGCCACCGTCCCGGACTCGGCCATGGCCTTGGCATCGTCCTCGGTCATGAACTCCAGGTGATCGGCCGACAGCGCCTGGTAACGGGCCGCCAGGCTTGAGCCGTGCAGGGACGACAATTGCTCGGCGTGCAGCTTCACCGGCAGCCCCAGCCGTTGCGCAGTGATAAACACCCGCTCGACTTGCGCCGGGGAAAACGCCAGGTATTCGCAAAAGGCATCCACCGCATCCACCAGCCCCTCGGCCGCCAAGGCCGGCAGCATCTCGCTACAGATATGCTCGATGTAGTCATCGGCGCGATCTTTGTATTCCGGTGGCAAGGCGTGGGCCGCCAGACAGGTGCTGCGTACGCTGACCGGCAGTTCGGCGCCAAGGCGACGGATGACGCGCAGGATCTTGCGTTCGCTCGCCAGGTCCAGGCCGTAGCCAGACTTGATTTCCACCGTGGTCACGCCGTCGCGCATCAGGCTTTGCAGGCGCTTGGCAGCGCTGGCGAACAGCTCGTCTTCACTGGCGGCCCGGGTGGCGCGCACGGTGCTGGCGATGCCACCGCCAGCCGCGGCGATCTCGGCGTAGCTGACGCCTTGCAGGCGCTGCTCGAATTCACCGCTGCGGTTGCCGCCGAACACCGTGTGGGTGTGACAGTCGATCAGCCCCGGCGTAACCCACGCGCCCCTGAGATCGTTGACCGCCGGATAGTCACCGGCCGGCAGTTCGGCCCGCGGGCCGATCCAATGAATGTGCTCGCCCAAGGTAACGATGGCGGCGTCTTCGATGATCGAGTAGACGCCCTGGGCCATGGTGGCGGCGTGGCAGTTTTGCCAGAGGGTTTTCATCCCGAGTCTCCTCGTCTCATTCAAAATCGGATCGCGAGCAAGCTCGCTCCCACAAGGACCGCGCAGAACCTGTGGGAGCGGGCTTGCTCGCGAAGACGGCGGCACATTCGACATTGATACAAGCTGACCCTCCGCTTTCGCGAGCAAGCCCGCTCCCACAGGTATCGAGGCTGATCAAACATCATGTGTGCCTGCCTGCGGTAAGGCCCTTACAGGCTCGGCAACAACTGCGCCATCACCAGCTCATTCAGGCAACGGCTCGCCAACAACTCGCTCGCCGCATTGATGTCCGGCGCAAAGAACCGATCCTTCTCATAAAACGGTACGTCTGCACGCAAGAGCGCACGGGCCTGTTCCAGCTTCGCGGAGGTCTTCAAGCCACCGCGCAGGTCCAACCCCTGGCAAGCCGCCAGCCACTCCACCGCGAGGATTCCGCGGGTGTTCTCAGCCATTTCCCACAGGCGCTTGCCAGCCGCCGGGGCCATGGACACATGGTCTTCCTGGTTGGCCGAAGTCGGCAGGCTGTCCACCGAATGGGGATGGGACAGCGCCTTGTTTTCGCTGGCCAGGGCGGCCGCGGTGACCTGGGCGATCATGAAGCCGGAGTTCACCCCGCCATTGGCCACCAGGAACGGCGGCAATTGCGACATGTGCTTGTCCATCATCAACGAAATACGGCGCTCGCTCAGGGAGCCGATCTCGGCAATCGCCAGGGCCATGTTGTCGGCAGCCATTGCCACCGGTTCAGCGTGGAAGTTGCCACCGGAAATCACGTCGCCCTCGGCGGCGAATACCAACGGGTTATCCGACACCGCGTTGGCCTCGATCACCAACACCTCGGCGGCCTGGCGGAACTGGGTCAGGCAGGCACCCATCACTTGCGGTTGGCAACGCAGGGAGTACGGGTCCTGAACCTTGTCGCAGTTCTGGTGCGAATCGGAGACTTCGCTGCGCTCGCCCAGCAGATCACGGTAAGCGGCGGCGGCATCGATCTGGCCTTTCTGGCCGCGAGCGGCATGGATGCGCGCATCGAACGGCGAACGCGAACCGAGCACGGCTTCTACGGTGAGGCTGCCCAGAGCCAGGGCGCCGGCGAACAGGTCTTCACCTTCAAACAGGCCACGCAGGGCAAACGCGGTGGACACCTGGGTGCCATTGAGCAGCGCCAGGCCTTCCTTCGCGGCCAGGGTCAGCGGCGCGAGACCGGCCACTTTCAATGCCTCGACGGCCGGCAGCCATTCGCCTTTGTAACGAGCCTTGCCTTCGCCCAGCAACACCAGGGACATGTGGGCCAGCGGCGCCAGGTCACCAGAGGCGCCGACCGAACCTTTAAGCGGAATGTGCGGATAGACCTCGGCATTGATCAGCGCGATCAGCGCATCGATCACTTGCCGGCGGATACCGGAAAAACCCCGGCTCAGGCTGTTGACCTTGAGCACCATGACCAGCCGAACCAGCGCGTCGCTGATCGGCTCGCCCACACCGGCGGCATGGGACAGCACCAGGGAGCGCTGCAGGTTTTCCAGGTCTTCACTGGCGATGCGGGTCGAGGCCAGCAGGCCGAAACCGGTGTTGATACCGTAGGCGGTGCGATTCTCGGCGAGGATCTGTTCCACGCAGGCGACGCTGGCCTCGATCTGCGCCGAGGCGCTGGCGTCGAGACTCAGGGTCACAGGCTGCTGATAGATATCACGCAATTGAGCCAGGCTCAGTTGGCCGGGGATCAGGTTCAAAGCTTTCATTTCATGCTCCTTTTGAGAGTTTTTTATTCACCCGCCAATCGCTCCGGAATGTTCCGTTATCCGTCACCTTCGCTTTTTGGGCGATGCTTTATGGGCAATAGGTGCCTTGGCACGCTGGCGGTTTTTTGATCAATTCAAATTCGGTAAAGCGTCGTGCAGCACGCTCGGGGTTTTAAGCAGCGCGGCGGCGCTGGCGATGTCCGGCGCCAGCCAGCGGTCCTGGTCGTAGGCCGGGACATGCTCGCGCAGCAGTTTCCAGGCAACGCCGGTGCCGGCACCGAAGCGTTGTGTCTTGAGAAATTCAAAGGCTTGGGCCGCCAGCAGGTATTCGATGGCGAGGATCTGTGTGCAGTTTTCCAACGCTCGATGCAGCTTCAGGGCAGCGTTGGTGCCCATGCTCAAGTGGTCCTCTTGCAGCCCTGAAGTGACGAAGTTGTCGAGCACCGCCGGTTGCGCCAGTTGGCGATTTTCCGCGCACAGCGAAGCGGCGACATACTGCACGATCATCATCCCCGAATTCACCCCGGGATTGGCCACCAAAAAAGCCGGCAGGCCACTGACGTGGGGGTTGATCAGACGATCGAGACGGCGCTCGGCGATGGAGCCGATCTCAGCCATGGCGATCGCCAGCAGATCAGCCGCCAGCGCCACCGACTGACCATGGGGATTGGCCTGGGACATCACTCGGAAGTTTTCCGGCGTGCCCAGCAACAACGGGTTATCGGTGGTGGCGTTGAGTTCGGTTTCGATCTGTTTGCGAGCATGCTCCAACTGATCGCGAGCGGCACCGTGTACTTGGGGAATCGAACGGATGCTCAAGGCGTCCTGGGTGCGAATGCCCAGGCTCGAGGCGATGACTTCGCTGCCATCGAGCAGGGTACGCAAGTTGACCCCGACCTGCTGCATACCCGGGTGCGGCTTGAGCGCGATGATCTCTGCATCGAACGCCGCGATCTGTCCGCGCAAGGCTTCGAAGCTCATGGCACCGATCACGTCGGCCCATTGCACCAACCGCGTCGCATCGGCCAGGGCCAGGCAGCTCAGACCGGTCATGCACGGCGTGCCGTTGACCAGGCACAAACCGTCCTTGGCCCCCAGTTGCACCGGTTGCAAGCCTTCTGCAGCCAGGGCCTGTTGCGCCGAAACGATTTGCCCGCGATAGCTGACATTGCCAACGCCCAGCAGCGCGATGCTGATGTGGGCCATGTGGGTCAGGTAGCCCACCGACCCCTGGGACGGCACCTGGGGCGTGATGCCGCGATTGAGCAGCGCCAGCAACGCTTCGACCACCCGGCGGTGAATGCCGGATTTGCCGTGGCTGTAGTTGAGAATGGCGGCACAGAGAATCGCCCGGGTCTGCTCATCGGAAAGCGGCGCGCCCACGCCACAGGCATGGCTGAGCAAGGTGTTGCGTGACAGTTGGCTGAGTTGTTCGTCCTTGAGCGAAACGTTGCACAAGGCTCCCAGGCCAGTGTTGACGCCATAGGCGCGCTCGCCGCTTTCGACGATGCGCTGGACGATGGCCTGGGCATTGTCGATCCGTGCCCAAGCCTGGGTCGACAGTTCCAGGGGCGCGCCGAAACGGGCGACGGCGACCACATCCTGCCAACGCAACGGAGCGTCGGCGATTACGATTTTTTCAGCCTGGGACATCTTCAACCTCGTGCTTACAACTTGAACATTGATCCAGCTTTGCCGGCCCTATCGCGAGCAAGCTCGCTCCCACAGGGGTACGCATTCCGATGTGGGAGCGAGCTTGCTCGCGATGGGGCCAGCCCAGCCACCACAAATTCCTCAAACCACCGCCGCACGCCGCTGCACAAACCGATCGACATACTCATCCGCCGGCGAGTGCAGGATCTCCCGGGGCGTGCCGACCTGGATCAGCTTGCCGTCCTTGAGGATCGCGATGCGGTTGCCGATGCGCACGGCCTCGTCGAGGTCGTGGGTGATGAACACGATGGTCTTGTGCAGGGTCTTTTGCAGTTCCAGCAACTGGTCCTGCATTTCCGCACGGATCAGCGGGTCGAGGGCGCTGAAGGCTTCGTCCATCAGGATGATGTCGGTGTCCGCCGCCAAGGCTCGGGCCAGGCCCACGCGCTGGCGCATGCCGCCGGAGAGCTGGTGCGGGTATTTGTTCTCGTAGCCCTTCAGGCCCACGGTGTTGATCCAGTGCAGCGCCCGTTCGGCGCACACTTGTTTGCTCTCGCCGCGCACTTTCAAACCGTAGGCGACGTTGTCCAGCACGCTCTTGTGGGGCAACAGGCCGAAGCTCTGGAACACCATGCTGATCTTGTGCCGACGAAATTCGCGCAGGGCGTCCATGTCCAGTTGCAGGATGTCTTCGCCGTCCACCAGGATCGCGCCGCTGGTAGGATCGATCAGTCGATTGAAGTGCCGCACCAGGGTGGACTTGCCGGAACCCGACAGGCCCATGATCACGAAGATCTCCCCCGTGCCGATGCTCAATGACAGGTCGTTCACACCGACGACGCAACCGGTATCGGCCAGCACCTGATCCTTGGTCTTGTTCTGGCGGATCAGTTCCAGGGCTTCCTTGGAGCGATTGCCGAAAATCTTGAAGACGTTTTTGACTTCGATTTTGCTGACGGTTGCGTTGTTCATTTGCTCACCTCATGCCGAGGACGACCATAGGCCTGGGTAATGCGGTCGATGACCACGGCGAGAATCACGATCGCCAGCCCGGCTTCCAGGCCGCGTCCGACGTTGAGGGTCTGGATGCCCACCAGTACGTCTTCACCCAGGCCTCGGGCGCCGATCATCGAAGCGATGACGACCATCGACAAGGCCATCATGGTGGTCTGGTTGATCCCGGCCATGATGCTCGGCAGGGCCAGGGGCAGTTGCACGCCGAACAGCTGCTGCCAGCGGTTGGCGCCGAAGGCGTTGATGGCTTCCATCACTTCGCCGTCTACCTGGCGAATGCCCAGGTCGGTCAGGCGAATCAGTGGCGGCGCGGCGTAGATCACCGTGGCGAAAATCGCCGGGACCTTGCCCAGGCCAAACAGCATCAACACCGGAATCAGGTACACGAAGCTCGGCATGGTCTGCATGATGTCCAGCAACGGCATCAGCACCGAACGCAGGCGATTGCTGCGCGCCGAGAGGATGCCCAGCGGAATGCCGATCAACACCGAGATCAGCGTCGCCACCAGCATCAGGGCGAGGGTCTGCATCAGTTTGTCCCACAGGCCCACCGCGCCCACCAGAAACAGCAGCCCGACGATCACTGCCGTGGCCACGACTTTGCGGGTGGCGTGCCAGGCAACGCCGCCGACGATGGCCAGCATCAGCCACCAGGGCGCCATGCGCAGCAGGCCTTCGAGGTTGACGATGGCCCACAGCAAGGTGTCGGAGATGTGCCGGAACACATCGCCATAGTTGGTCACCAGGGAGTCGACCCAACCGTTGACCCAGTCGGCAATAGAGAAGGTAAAGCTTTCGGGAAACATAAGAGACTCTCGATCAAATGGATGCAGTGAACGTCCCGGCCAGCCCTAGGGTTGGCCGGGGGTATTCGACCTACAGAGCCGCGTCGATTTTCTTGGCCGCGTCTTCACTGACCCAGGCGTGCCAGACTTCAGGATGTTCCTTCAGGAAGATCTTCGCCAGTTTCGGCGACTCGATCCGCTCCTTGGCCATACGGCCGAGGTTCTGGTTCAGGATATCGATGGGCAGGTTGACCTTTTCCAGCACCGCCACCAGTTCCGGGGCTTCGTCGTGGAAGGTCTTGGACAGGCCGACCTTGATACTCACGCTTTTATCCACGCCCGGTTTTTCTTCCAGTTTCACCAGGTCCACCTGGCCCATCAGCGGTGTTGGCGACCAGTAGTAGAACAGGATCGGCTCGCCACGCTTGTAGCTCGACAGCACCGCCGCATCCAAGGCCGGGCCGGTGCCTGGACGGAAGTTGGTGTAGGTTTTTTCCAGGCCATAACTTTTCAGCATTTCGCTGTTGTCCAGCTCGCAGGTCCAACCGGCCGGGCAGTTATAGAAACGGCCTTTGGACGGCTCCTCCTGATCCTTGAACACGGCGGCGTACTGGCCCAGGTCAGCGATGTTCTTCAGGCCCGGAGCCTTAGGCTCGAGCTTGCGTTTGGCGTCACCTTCGATCACGTAGCGCGGCACGTACCAGCCTTCAATGGCACCCACCACCGGCGCACCGACGCCGACCACTTTGCCGGCCTTCTCGGCCTTGTTCCAGACTTCACTGCGGCCGACCCACTCTTCGGCAAATACCTGGATGTCGTTGCTGCTCAGGGCGTTCTCCATGGTGATGGAGTTGCCTGGCAGGCTGTCGGTCTTGCAGCCGTAGCCTTTTTCCAGCACCACTTGCAGGACGTCGGTCAGCAGCATGCCGCTTTCCCAGTTCAGGCCGGCGAACTTCACCGGTTTGCCCGACTCGCACCAACCCGCCGCTTGCGTGGCGCCGGCGCTGGCCAGCAGGCCCATGGAAAGCAATGTGGTCAGCAGGGTCTTGTTCGATTTCATTGTGTGACGCTCCTAATCATTGAATTGGCTTACGGCAGTCAAGAGGCATCCAGCCCTGTCAACGTCCCATCAGGCCGCTTGGAGGCGGCCCGCCCTACTCGGTTGTGCGTCAACCGCGTCCTGCTCGACCGGCAGGATCAATTGGTCGGGTACGGCGCTATGCCACTTTCTGGCGGCGACGTAATACAGCCCCGCCGGCACCACCAGGCCGATGATCCAGGAGATATCCACGCCCCCCATCGCTTCCACCAGCGGACCGGTATAGAACTTGGTGGCGATGAACGGCAATTGAACCAGTACACCCAATACATAGACGCTGATACCCAGGGCGTTCCAACGCCCGTAGCGACCGTTCGGGTCAGCCAGTGCCGGCACGTCATAGCGCTCGCGAGTGATGCAGTAGTAGTCCACCAGGTTGATCGCGCTCCAAGGCGTAAAGAACGCCAGCAAGAACAGGATGAAGGACTTGAATGCACCGAGAAACGAGTGCTGGCCGAGCAGCGCGATCAGGGTCGCGGCACCGACGATGACCAGCACGAAGACCAGGCGCTGCAAGCGCGTTACGTTCAGGTGCCCACGGAAGCCGCTGATGATGGTGGCAATGCACATGAAGCTGCCGTAGGAGTTCAGCGTGGAAATGGTCACCTTGCCAAACGCGATGCTGAAGTACAGCAGCGCGGCGGTGGCGCCGGTCCCTCCCAGGCCAACGATGTAGGCCACTTCGTGACCTGCGAATTGCCCGTTGGCCGAGGCGGCGGCAAACACGCCGAGGATCATCGCCACTTGTGCGCCGATGACTGAACCGGCGCCTGCGGCAAAAAAGGTTTTCACCGAGGAAGTCTTGCTCGGCAGGTAACGCGAATAGTCAGCCACGTAGGGGCCGAAAGCGATCTGCCAGGATGCCGCGAGCGACACCGCCAGCAGGAAGCTGCTCCAGCTGAAATGGCGGATTTGCAGGAGTGCGCCGACGTCCGTCTGGCTCATCAGGCGAGCGAACAGGTAAACAAAGGCAATCACACCAATGATGCTGGCGACACGGCCAATGAAGTGAATCACCCGATAGCCGAGCACCGTGACCAGCACGATGACACTGGCGAAAATGAGGATGCCGACACTGTCACTGACGCCAAACAGCTGGCCCAGCGCCTGGCCGGAAAGCACGGTGCCTGTTGCGGTGAAACCCAGGTACATCAGGCACACCAGCACGATCGGAATGGCCGCGCCATACACACCAAACTGCACCCGGCTGGAGATCATCTGCGGCAGGCCGAGCTTGGGTCCTTGCGCGGCATGCAACGCCATGACGCCACCGCCGAGCAGTTGGCCGATCAGCAAGCCGATCAACGACCAGAACACATCACCGCCAAGCACCACCGCCAATGCACCCGTGACAATTGCCGTGATTTGCAGGTTGGCCCCCATCCAGAGGGTGAACTGGCTCAACAATCGGCCGTGCCTCTCCGCTTCCGGGATGTAGTCGATCGAACGTTTCTCGATCAACGGCTTGCTGCTTGCGCGTGTGCTACTGACAGCCATGGTTCAACCTCTGTGGATTGTCCTGGAATTTATTTGCGCCGCTTCCCTGTGGGAGCGAGCTTGCTCGCGATGGCGGAGGGTCAGCACCCGTTCCGTCGACTGACACGCCCTCATCGCGAGCAAGCTCGCTCCCACATGGGCTCCGGGGTTACTTGCCGGTGATCATCGGCAGATTCAGCCCCTGCTCCTTGGCGCAATCAATCGCGATCTGGTAACCCGCATCGGCATGGCGCATCACGCCAGTGCCTGGGTCGTTGTGCAGCACGCGGGCGATACGCTCAGCCGCTTCATCGGTGCCGTCGCAGACAATCACCATGCCCGAGTGCTGGGAGAAGCCCATGCCGACGCCGCCACCGTGGTGCAGCGACACCCAGGTCGCGCCGCTGGCGGTATTGAGCAAGGCGTTGAGCAGCGGCCAGTCAGAGACCGCATCGGAACCGTCCTGCATGGATTCGGTTTCACGGTTGGGGCTGGCCACGGAACCGGAATCCAAGTGGTCGCGGCCGATCACGATCGGGGCGGACAATTCGCCGCTGCGCACCATTTCGTTGAACGCCAAGCCCAGCTTGGCGCGCTGGCCCAGGCCGACCCAGCAGATACGTGCCGGCAGGCCCTGGAAGCTGATGCGCTCGCGCGCCATGTCCAGCCAGTTGTGCAGGTGGGCGTCGTCGGGGATCAGTTCCTTGACCTTGGCGTCGGTCTTGTAGATGTCCTGCGGATCACCCGACAGCGCGGCCCAGCGGAACGGGCCGATACCACGGCAGAACAGCGGACGGATGTAGGCTGGAACGAAGCCAGGGAAATCGAAGGCATTTTCGACACCCTCTTCCTGGGCCATCTGGCGGATGTTGTTGCCATAGTCAAAAGTCGGCACGCCCATTTTCTGGAAGTCCAACATGGCCTTCACGTGGACGGCCATTGATTGCTTGGCGGCCTTGACCACGGCAGCCGGCTCGGTCTTGGCGCGGGCACGGTATTGGTCCCAGGTCCAACCGGCCGGCAGGTAACCGTTGAGGGGATCGTGGGCGCTGGTCTGGTCGGTGACCATGTCTGGACGCACACCGCGACGGACCATTTCCGGCAGGATTTCGGCAGCGTTCCCACACAGCGCGATGGAAATCGCCTTGCCTTCTGCGGTGTATTTCGCAATACGGACCAGGGCATCGTCCAGGTCAGTGGCCTGCTCATCGACGTAGCGGGTCTTGAGACGGAAATCGATACTCACCTGCTGGCACTCGATGTTCAGCGAGCAAGCACCGGCCAGGGTCGCGGCCAACGGTTGCGCACCGCCCATGCCACCCAGGCCGGCGGTCAGGACCCACTTGCCTTTCAGGTCATCGTTGTAGTGCTGGCGACCGGCCTCGACGAAGGTTTCATAAGTGCCTTGCACGATGCCCTGGCTGCCGATGTAGATCCAGCTGCCGGCGGTCATCTGGCCGTACATGGCCAGACCCTTGGCGTCGAGTTCGTTGAAGTGTTCCCAAGTGGCCCAGTGCGGCACCAGGTTGGAGTTGGCGATCAGTACGCGAGGCGCGTTGCTGTGGGTCTTGAACACGCCTACCGGCTTGCCGGATTGCACCAGCAAGGTTTCGTCGTCATTCAGATTGGTCAGGCCTTCGACGATCTTGTCGTAGCACTCCCAGTTACGCGCCGCGCGACCGATGCCGCCGTAGACCACCAGCTCCTTTGGGTTCTCCGCCACTTCCGGGTCGAGATTGTTCATCAACATGCGCAGCGGCGCTTCGGTCAGCCAGCTCTTGGCGGTCAGCGTGTTACCGCGGGGGGCGCGGATTTCAACGTCACGGTACTTTTCAGGTTTGCGGGTAGCGTCGGTCACAGCAAAAACTCCTCAGCGATCAATCCAGACCAGCCCGGGCAGTGGGCAGCGATTCAGCGAACGTTGCGTTGAATATCGGTGACTCATACGCATACGTCTTTACTTGTATGTACAAGCATATGCAATCAAGCGGCCAACTTATTGAAATCGATGTTTAGGAACGGTTGGGGATTTGGCTGAACGCCTTGTGATTTAAGGGCTGCCGAGCTGCATGAAATTTTTGAAGAGGGTTTTTCAGGGGAAAATCGGAGGGCACAAAAGCGTGGTATTGCGCCACGCTGGGGCATTCGGTAACAAGTTGGTGCACATCGAAGGAACAATGAACACGCTTGTTGTGGCGAGGGAGCAAGCTCCCTCGCCACAAAAAGCGCTATCGCAGGGCGCCTTAGCGGGCAGTCAGCTCGATCACACAGCATTGCCCGTGGATAGAGACGTCCAGCAACCCGGTGTTACCGCTCAGTTGCAAACAGTCGTAGAGACCCAAGTCGGCGATGGACTCGCCAATCTTGATCGCCAATCCTGGGTCCGCGCTGAACACCAGCACCGTCCCCGCCTCGCTGAAAAACCGCTGCTCGCCAGTCATCCATTGCAACCGCGCGCGGTAACGCTGCGGCGCATAGATCAGATTGAAGTCGCGAATCGGCCCGCCCAGCAGCGTGCAATGGACATGGCTCTCACCGCTGAACGCAAAGGGGTCCAGCGGATGCAAAGGTCGCGTGGCCTGGCCATCGACGCTCAACGTCATGCCATCACCTTGCAGGACGCTGATGATCCGCTCGTAACCGGCGAAGGTGGAAAATCCACCCGACTCAGCGATATCGGCAATCGACAGGCGCCAGCCGAAACCTTCCAGGCCAGTGCCGGCATCACGGGTGATTTCCTCGGTGCTGCCGCCGCCATTCTTCCAAGGCATGCGGGGATAGTCTGCGGCACGGAGGACTTTGATCTGACTCATCATTTATGAAACCGCCCTTCCAGACTATGACGCGAACCCGGGTGAATCAGGCGCGCGGCAGTCACCGGCTGGCGCCCGGACCAGGTGCGGCGACGGATCAACAGGCACGGCTCGCCCCGTTCGATCTGCAGCAGCTTGCACTCGCTCGGTTCGGCAAGGATCGCTTCGACCACATGCTCGCCTTCGGTCAGCGGCGCGACCTGGTTCAAATAGGCGTAGGGGGTTTGCAGGGTGAAATCTTGCTTGAGGTATTCAGGCGCCACCATTGCGTTGACAAAACGGTCCTCGATTTGCACGGGGATATCGTTTTCAAAATGCACGATCAACGAGTGGAACACCTTCTGCCCTTCGCGCATGTCCAGGGCCAGGGCGCGCTCGGAACCGGCGGCCTCTTCTTCCAGGGTAATGACCTGGCAAGTGTGGCGATGGCCACGGGAGGCGATCTCGTCGGCGATGTTATGCACTTCGAACAATGCCGACTGGCTCTTGGGTTCGGCCACGAACGTGCCGACGCCCTGCATGCGCACCAACAGGCCATCAGCGGTCATTTCCCGCAGGGCACGGTTGATGGTCATGCGGCTGAAGCCCAGTTGGCTGACCAGCTCGCTTTCCGACGGCACGCGGTAATGCGGCGGCCAGTTTCCACTGTCGATCTGCTGGGTAATCATCTGTTTGACGCGGGCGTACAAGGGCGCCGGACTGTCACCCATGTTTGCGGCCAGCGGCGGTTTGGCAGGCGGAGTCGGCACGGCGGTTCCTTGTTCTGCAAATGAAGGTGCTAGCTTGCCGGAGTTTACCGGCCAGGCAAACGTCTGTATATGTATATACAAATTACGCACGATGAGGTTGAACCATGTCCGCCTTCTTTGCCGAACGCGCGCTGCTGCCTAGTGGATGGGCCAATGATGTACGTCTTGAGGTCAACGCCGAGGGCGTCCTGACCCATCTCCAGGCCGACGCTCACGCAGACGGCGCCGAACGGCTGGGCGGTCCGCTGCTGCCGGGCATGCCGAACCTGCACTCCCACGCCTTCCAACGGGCCATGGCCGGGTTGGCGGAAGTGGCGGGAAATCCCAACGACAGTTTCTGGACCTGGCGCGACTTGATGTATCGCCTCGTCGGAAAAATCAGCCCCGATCAACTCGGCATCATCGCCCGACAGCTCTACATTGAAATGCTCAAGACCGGTTACACCTCGGTTGCCGAATTCCACTATGTGCACCATGACATCGACGGCGCGCCTTATGCCGACCCGGCGGAACTGGCCTTGCGCATCAGCCACGCCGCCAGCGCCGCCGGCATCGGCCTGACGCTGCTGCCGGTGCTCTACAGTCATTCCGGTTTTGGCGGCCAGGCGCCCAATGACGGGCAGCGTCGCTTCATCAACAGCAGCGAAAACTACCTGAAACTTCAAGCGCGCCTGCAGCCGATCCTGGCCAAACAACCGGCTCAGGCACTGGGTTTGTGTTTTCACTCGCTGCGCGCCGTGACACCTGGCCAGATCCAGGAAGTGCTGGCCGCGAGCGACCGTCACTGCCCGGTGCACATCCACATTGCCGAGCAGCAGAAGGAAGTCGACGACTGCCTGAGCTGGAGCGGCGCTCGTCCGCTGCAATGGCTGTACGAAAACACCGAAGTGGATCAGCGCTGGTGCCTGGTCCACGCCACCCACGCCAACGCCCAGGAAGTCAGCCTCATGGCCAAGAGCCGGGCAATCGCCGGCCTGTGCCTGACCACCGAAGCCAACCTGGGCGACGGGATTTTCCCGGCCGTGGATTTCCTCGCCCAGGGCGGGCGCCTGGGGATCGGCTCCGACAGTCATGTGTCGTTGAGCGTGGTCGAAGAGTTGCGCTGGTTGGAGTACGGCCAGCGCCTGCGGGATCAACGGCGCAACCGCATGTATCGGGCGGATCAGCCGATGGTCGGTCGCACCTTGTTTGATGCTGCTTTGGAGGGTGGCGCCCAAGCTCTGGGGCAACCGGTCGGCGCCCTCGAGATCGGCAAGCGCGCCGACTGGCTGGTGCTCGATGGCAACGATCCGTACCTGGCCACGGCCCAGGGCGACGGGATCCTCAATCGCTGGCTGTTTGCCGGCGGGGATCGCCAGGTGCGCGACGTGATGGTCGGCGGACGGTGGGTGGTGCGCGATGGACGCCATGCCGGGGAAGAAGAAAGCGCCCGAGCGTTTACCCAGGTCTTGCGCGAGCTCTTAGGCTGACGCAGATAAAAAAGTGTGGGAGCGGGCTTGCTCGCGAAGGCGGTTTTTCAGCTAACGATTATGTCGGCTGATACACCGCCTTCGCGAGCAATCCCGCTCCCACATTGAGTATTTGCAGACAGTCAGTCCGAAGTCTTGGCCATCTGCCGATCCGACGCTCGCCAGATCAAGCGTGTCGTGTCATAGCCCTGCTGACGCGCCATGCTCAGCAGTTCTTCGCGCACGACGCTATTGACGGTCGGTGTGCGGGACAGCAACCACATGTAGCGGCGGCTCGGGTCGCCGACAATGGCGGTCTTGTAGTCGTCGCTGACGTACAGCACCCAGTATTGCCCTTTTGCCACACCCGGCACGATCCGCGAAAACCAGTTGTCGAACTCGACCCAGAGCTTGTCGGTCTTGCCCGGTACTTGTGGCGTAGCGGTACCGCGGGCCTCTTCCCACTGCCAGTCCGAAGTCAGGCAGCGATTGAGGACACCCACGTCGCCGTCAGGCTTGAGGGTGTAATGAGCTTCGGATTGCGCGCAGTTGCGCTGGAAATACATGGGCAGGCGGGCCAACTCGTACCAGGTCCCTTGGTAACGCTTGAGGTTGACGCTGCTGACCGTCTTGGGTGCCAACGGATCTTCGCCAGAAGTGGCACAGCCAGCCAAAACCAGGCCAGCTAAAAGCACTAACACTAACCGCATCATTATTTTTCTCCCGCGGGCGCTTGGCCCCGGTTTACTTCAGGCCTTGGCCGGAAAACATCAACACTTTGTCACCGGCGTACTGCACGCTGATAAAGCTTTTCTGGTCGCCCCAGGTGCAACTGGACATGCCGAGCGCGCCCGAACAATCGGTCGGTTTACCCAGTAACGTTTCGACTTCTGCCTTGGGCATCCCGGCTGACAGCTTCGAATAGTTTTCCTGGTTAACCTTGCTGCATGCAGTCAACACGACGCACACACACAACAAGGCAATAGATCGCAGCGACATGGTGTAACTCCTGGAACGGAAGGGGGTGGCTGGGTGCCAACCAGAAGCTTAGAAGAGAAAACCCCTATCTGGTTCCCCGACAGCCCTAGTATTTATTGGGCCCCAGGACGGTCTTTCGTCGGTAAATCAATCAGTTTGTGACGGCGTCGTGCATTTCGTCGGGATTACCCCGCCGATCGCTGATCTCTGGCACTTCCAGGCCGATAAAAAGAACAGCGCAAAGCCCTGCGTTATGGCAAATTGCCCCCCCTTCCTGACCAGCTCCTGTGCGGTAGCGCTCTTAATGACCAGAAACATGAAATTCAGCCACAAAATCCTCCTGGCTGCCGCTCTTGTGGTGGCCGTTGCATTCGCCTGTTTCATCCTGTTCAACGACTACCGTCAGCGCCAGAGCCTGCACGCCAGCACCGAGACCTCCATGCAGGAGCTCGGCAGCCTGACCAGCCGTAACATTCAGACGTGGGTCGAAGGCCGTATCCAACTGCTGCAATCGCTGGCCCAGCAGATCGCCGTAGACGGTAGCAGTGCCGACAGCCTCAAACGCGCCGTGGGCCTGCCGGTGTACACCAGCAACTTTCAGCTCAGCTATTTCGGTGGCACCGATGGCGTGATGTTCTCGGTACCAGCCGGCAATCGCGCCGCCGATTACGACCCGCGTGCCCGTGGCTGGTACAAGGCCGCCAACAGCGCACAGCAAGCCATCGTGACCGAACCCTACATTGCCGCCTCGTCGGGCAAACTGGTGATCACCGTCGCCACGCCGGTACAACACCAGAACCAAATGATCGGCGTGGCCGGTGCGGACATCGACCTGTCGAGCGTCAGCGCCATCATCAACTCGCTGAACTTCGGTGGCCACGGCCATGCGTTCATCGTCAGCGCCGACGGCAAGATCCTGATCCACCCTGACAGCAAGCGCGTGCTCAAAACCCTGGCCGAGGCCTACCCCAACGGCGCACCGCAAATCAGCCCGGGCGTGAAGGAAGTCGATCTCGACGGCAAGACCCAATTCATCTCCTTCACCCGCGTCAACGGCGTGCCGGGCGCCGATTGGTACGTGGCGCTGGTGCTCGACAAGGACACCGCCCTGGCGATGCTCAGCGAGTTCCGTACCTCGGCACTGATCGCCATGACCATTGCCGTGGTGTTCATCATTGCCCTGCTGGGCATGCTGATCCGCGTGCTGATGCAACCGCTGCTGACCATGGGTCGCGCCATGCATGACATCGCCGAAGGCGAAGGCGACCTGACCCGGCGCCTGGTCATTCACGGCCACGACGAATTCGGTGCCCTGGGCACTTCCTTCAACCGCTTTGTCGAGCGTATCCATACCTCGATTCGTGAAGTGGCCTCGGCCACCGGCCAGGTCAACGAAGTTGCCCTGCGCGTGGTCAGTGCGTCCAACTCGTCGATGTACAACTCCGACCAGCAAGCGTCGCGCACCAGCAGCGTGGCCGCGGCCATCAACCAACTCGGCGCCGCCGCCCAGGAAATCGCCCAGAACGCCGCCCTTGCCTCCCAGCACTCCAGCGATGCCCGCAGCCTGGCCGAAGACGGTCAGCAAGTGGTGGATAAAACCATCGCCGCCATGCAGCAGCTGTCGGCCAAGATCAGCGATTCGTGCGGCAACGTCGAAACCCTGAACAGCAACACGGTGAACATCGGTCAGATCCTGGAGGTGATCACCAGCATTTCCCAGCAGACCAACCTCCTCGCCCTGAACGCCGCCATCGAGGCCGCCCGGGCCGGTGAAGCCGGACGCGGCTTCGCGGTGGTAGCCGATGAAGTGCGCAACCTCGCCCACCGCACCCAGGATTCGGCGCAGCAAGTGCAGAAGATGATCGAAGAGCTGCAAGTCGGTGCCCGGGAAGCGGTGCTGACCATGACCGACAGCCAGCGCCAGAGCGAAAGCAGCGTCGGCATCGCCAACCAGGCCGGCGAACGCCTGGGCAGCGTGACCCAGCGCATCGGCGAAATCGACGGCATGAACCAGTCCGTGGCCACCGCCACCGAAGAGCAGACCGCCGTGGTGGAATCGATCAACGTCGACATCACCGAGATCAATACCCTGAACCAGGAAGGCGTGGAAAACCTGCAAGCGACATTGCGCGCCTGTGCCGACCTTGAACAGCAGGCGGCGCGCTTGAAGCAGTTGGTGGGTAGCTTCCGGATCTAACGCTCTCAAGGGCCCTTTCGCGAGCAAGCCCGCTCCCACAGTTGACCGAGCCCCGTCAGGGAAACACGATCGACTGTGGGAGCGGGCTTGCTCGCGAAGACGGCATCAGCCTCGCAGAAAATTCAGAACCTGGACCCAGGCCTGTTCAAGAACTCGATTTCCTCAGCCGTAGACTCGCGCCCCAACACCGCATTGCGGTGGGGAAAGCGCCCAAACCGCGCAATGATCTTCTGATGCCGCTCGGCATAATCCAGGTTGTCTTCAAACACCGCTCGATCCGCTTCAGGCTGCTCGCGAACCAAGTCGATGAACCGCGACACGGCCTCGTTCTGCACCGCCAGGTTTTCGCAGTGCTCGAGCACCAGGTAGATGAATACACGCTGGATCGGTTTGAGTTGCCGGTCGAAACCCGCCGCCATGCCCTGGGCCACCAGCGCTTGCGCTCGCAGGTCACCGGAAAAGGCCTTGGGCGTGTCGCGAAAGATCATTCGCGGGAGTTGATCAAGCAGCAGCACCAGGGCCAGCCAACCTTCTGGGCGTTGCGCCCAGTCGGTCAATCCGCCGGCCCGTGCTTGCTCAACCTGATCGCCGAAGCGCTCCTGCGCCTGGCGATCATGGCGTTTGCCAAACCACAGCTTGCCCTTGTCAGCGGCTATTTCGTCTGGCGTGTCGGCTGAACCAAACCACCAATCGAGCAACGGCTGCCAAGGCTGCGCCATGGTTTATTCCTTGTGATAGGCCGTCGCGCGGGCGACTTCTTCCTTCGAACCGAGGAACACGGCCACGCGCTGATGCAGGCCTTCAGGCTGGATGTCGAGAATGCGCTGGTGACCGTCAGTGGACGCGCCACCCGCCTGCTCCACCAGGAACGACATCGGGTTGGCTTCGTACATCAGGCGCAGCTTGCCCGGCTTGGACGGTTCGCGGCTATCGCGCGGGTACATGAACAAACCGCCACGGGTCAGGATGCGGTGCACGTCCGCGACCATCGCGGCGACCCAACGCATGTTGTAGTTCTTTTTCAGCGGGCCTTCTTCACCTGCCAGCAGCTCGGCGACGTAGCGCTGTACCGGAGCTTCCCAGTGCCGCTGGTTGGACATGTTGATGGCGAATTCCTGGGTGGTTTCAGGAATGGTGATGTCTTCGTGGGTCAGTACGAAGCTGCCCATCTCACGGTCCAGGGTGAAGCCTTTGACGCCGTCGCCCAGGGTCAGCACCAGCATGGTCTGAGGACCGTAGATGGCATAACCGGCGGCTACCTGCTCGGTGCCTGGCTGCAGGAAAGCCTTTTCATTCAAGGCTTCGTTCTGGCTCAGGTATTCGTTCGGGCAACGCAGTACCGAGAAGATGGTGCCGACCGGCGCGTTGATATCGATGTTCGACGAACCGTCCAGTGGATCGAACACCAGCAGGTAGGCACCCTTGGGGTATTTGCCCGGGATCTGGTAGGCGTTGTCCATTTCCTCGGAGGCCATGCCGGCCAGGTGACCGCCCCACTCGTTGGCTTCGAGCAGGATTTCGTTGGAAAGCACGTCGAGCTTCTTCTGCACTTCGCCCTGCACGTTTTCAGTGCCCATGCTGCCCAGGACACCACCCAGTGCGCCTTTGGAGACGGCGTGGCTGATCTCCTTGCACGCACGCGCCACCACTTCGATCAAAAAGCGCAGATCGGCAGGGGTGTTGTTGCTACGGGTCTGCTCAATCAAATAGCGACTCAAGGTAACGCGGGACATGGACGGCTCCGAAGAATAGGGGGCGGAAAAACCAGCGCAGTTTAGCGCGAGTCGGGACTTAATTCCTCCTATGAGACGGGATATAGGGGATTGAGTTCACGCAGTGGTGGTTGCTTGTGGATTTTGGGCGCCAGGGAGATCGCTTTCGCGAGCAAGCCCGCTCCCACAGGAGTACGCATTCCAATGTGGGAGCGGGCTTGCTCGCGAAATAGGCAACTCGGTTTATCGGTGTGCCCCACTTTCAGGATTTGACTGGCGGCTTGCGCAACAAGCTGAACGCCATCGCCGCGAGGAACAGCACACTGAGCAGCAGCACCGCCCACAAACCGATTTTTTTCCAGTTGGTCTCGACGGTCGCAGGTGTGGTTGCGGTAACCGGTGTCGCAGTTGCCACCCCATTCACCGTCGCCGTACCCAGCGCCGCCAGGCGTGACGGTTTGTAATCGGGCACCAGCGTCGTCAAGGGCAAACTGGCGGTTTTCACCGTCGCGCTGCCCAGCGCCAGACTGTAGGGCCCGTCGCCACGTGCGAGGAACACCACCTGAGTCGCGCGCACGGCAAAGCGCAGGGCCGGGGCTTCTGGACCCAGGCCGCCGCCCCGCTCGTCCACCGTCAGCTTCAATTGCTGAATGGTTTGGCCGGACAGCTGCAGTTGGTTTTGCAACACATCCTGGCCGTTCTGGGTCAGGCGATACAACAAGCCACTGCCCAGCGGCTGCCACGGCTGGCTGCTTTCCCGCCGCCCAGCCAAGGTCACCGGCGCCAGGCTGTTGGCTTGGCTCAGGTCCACCTGCACCTGCTCGATATTCAGCCCCATGGGCAGCTGCCAGGTGTATTCCCCGGCCTTCGTGGTGCTGCCAGCCAAAGGCTTTGACCAGACCAACGGCAACGGCAAGCTTTCGCGGCTGGCGCTTTGCAGCTGGGCCGAGGTCAGCACCGGCGCAGAGGACGGCGAATCCCACAATAACCGCAGATAGCGCGCCGGTTGCCCCGGCAGGCTCACTTCATGCTGCTCGACCCGCTCGTCGGCAAAGGTCAGGCGCGCCACCTGGCCTTCGCCCCATGACTGCCATTGCTGTAAGTCGTCACTGGCCTCGATGGTAAAGCGCTGGAAGCCGTCACGTTCGCTGGTCCAGTCAAGAATCAACTGCTGCAACGGCGCCTTGATCGCGCTGGCATCGAGCAACCAGCCACGCAGTTCCTCCTCTCCCGCCTCAAGCCGACTGGACGGCTGGACTTCCACCAGCGTGCCATTGGCGTTCGATTGCACGCGCACGCTGGGCGCGCGCTCGCTGTCGTCGGCGGCGTTGTACAGCGGGAACCACTTCACGTCGGTGAGGGTGCGGTTTTCCCGGCTCTGCGCCGACTCACGAACCAGCGCGTAGGCTTGGGCCTGACCGGCCGCGTTAAAGACCCGCAGGTCGCTCAAGTCGGTTTGCCGCGCTTGCAGCTGTACGTCCAGAGGTAACGGCAGGCGATACCACGGTCCCTCGCCGCTCAAGGCCAGTGGCACCTGATGGGCAAAGTCCGCCGGTTGCTCCTGGGCCGTTGCCGACAATGCCACCCACAGCCCGACCACACCCAGCCCGATCCGATTCAACGTGCGACTCAAGATGACACTCCCTCACTGACAGGCATTGGCGGTTCGGGCTGCGCGACCGTTTCCGGGCGTTTTGGCGGCAGCGGCGCGAAGTAGCCCACCACCAGCAACAGTACACCCACGCCGATAAACGACACGATCCGCGCCAGACCGCCACGGTTACTCAATTCAACAAAGAACAGCTTGGCCACGACCAGCGCAATCAACGCCGCGCCGATCAGCCACACTTCACGGCGATGGCGAAGATGACCACCAATCATCAGGCCCAGGGCGATCAGGGTCCAGACGATGGACAACCCGGCCTGCACGAACATGGACTCAAGCAACGCATCCAGCTCGAACGGCACCCCCATCCACTGGTGGGCGCTGCGCATCACCAGGGCGGTGAAGAACGCGAACAGCGACACGCCGGCGACCAACTGGGCGATGTGTCCGACGCGACTCCAACGGTTCGTCGATTGCGCCACGGCGTTGCGGGCCCACACATAGACACCGAACAAGGCGAACAGCAGGCCCAGCTCCAAGGGATTGAGCAGCGGCACATAGGGCAGTGGCTCCGCGGTGCCATCGCTGAAGGTGTTGGTCAGCCAGAACCAGCCGAGCATCAACAGCGCCATGGGCGCCGCCGCATAGACTCGGTATTCGCGCGACTGGGCCGAGATCGGCCATGGCCAGGCACGCGGCGCGGCCATCAACACCAGGTACAGGCTCGGCAGAATCGCCCAGCCCAACCAGCGCCAGGCGTTGTACTGCTCGGACAACAACAGCAGGCCGTAACGCAACTCCAGCATCAACACCGCCATCAGCAACCAGCAACCGAGCACATGGGCGGTACTGCGCGCCTGGGCCGGCAGCATCGGTGCCAGGCGCTTGAGGGAGAGGAAGTGCACGCCAAATACCGCCAGCCAGGCCAGCCAGCCGAAATCCGCGGCCGGGTGATAGTAGCTGTGCCCCGTCGCCACCAGCACGCAACCCGCCGCCGGAATCAACAAGGTGCACAGCAGCCCCAGCGCCGGCCAGTTCAAACGCAGTGCCAAGACAGTCCACAGCGCCACACTGATCGCCGCGACGAGCAGCAGCAAGCTGCCCTGCAGGTTCACCGGGGCAAAGCGCAGCACTTCGCTGACCCACGCCAACGCCCACCAACCGGCTCCCCAGATCAACAACATCTCGGACAGGCGCTGCAAGCTCATGGCTTCAAATACCGCCGCCGAATGGCCGCGCTGCAATCGCCATGCGCCCACCAACGCCGCCAGCCCCAGCACCAGCGGCGTCCAGAACCCGCTGTGGGCCAGGGGCCGCAGATCCTCGGCATTGAGCGGCCCCAGCAGCGCCGGCCCCGCCGTGAGGAACGCCGCACCGCCCAACAGTTGCAACAGCAGGCCGAAGACAAAGCTCACGCGCTGCTTCAGGTACAGGCTCAACCAGATGATCAGCAGACCGCTGGCCGCCCACACACCGCTCGCTGTTTGCCAAGGCAGGACGAACAGCACAGCGAGGTTGATCAGCACCAACCCGGCCAGCAACACCACTGACAACCCGCGCAGCAATCGGACGTCGTTGCGCACCATGTCATCGCGTGCCGCCAGCAACATACCGCCAATCAATGCCAGACCGATCAGGGAAGCACTGAGCAAACCGCTCCAGCCGGCACTGAACACCGCCGCCGAGTCACCCTCGGCGCCTTGCAGGCGCAACAGGAACAGCGCGCCGCCGAGCAACTGCACCGCAAACGCGGTGAACAGGAAGCTGCGCGATTGCAGGCGCAGGCCAACAAACAGTGTCGCCAAACCGGCCAGGGCCCAGGCGATAGCGGTGCCGTGGGTGAAGAAAAACAGCGGCGCCAGCAGATACAGGAAGCTGAGTCCCAGGACAGCCAGCACCGGCAAACCCTGGCGCTCCCAATTCGAGGTGAGCTCTGGCGCAGCCTTGCGCAACTGGTAGAAGGTGAAGAGCAAGGCGCCGCCGAGCATCAACGCGCCCAACGGTGGGCCATCGAGCAGGCTGCTCTCGCCGGTCCGCAGTTCGCTGATGAATGCCAGTGCCGAGCCCAGTTGCAGCAGCAAGGCAAAGGCCCGGGCGAAGGGTCGTTGCTGACGCAGGCCCAACCAGAAGATCCCCGCGCCCTCCACGGCCCAGGCTGCCGAGGTCCAACGGGCGTCGAGCCCCAAGGGAATCGCCAGGCTGGCAAAAATCACCCCCAGGGCCAGGCAGGTTTCAGCCAGCAGCAAGGCCCGGCCGCCCATCAGCACGCGGGCCAGGCCCATGTAGATCATGCCCAGGGCCAGGGCACTGAACGCAGCGGCGAACTCCAGGTGCTGCACCAAGGCGAACTGCAAACCGAAACCCACCAGCGGCGGCGCGAACAGCATCGTGCCGTCCACGTAATCGCCCTTGCGCGTCGACCAGCGCAACAACGCATCGCGGCTGCCGTCCTCGGGGGCGTCGCTCATTTCCAACAGTTTGCGACGGGTGAACAGCAAGCCGATCGCCAGGTAAATGAGGAAGAACAGGATCAGGAACGGCTCGGTGCTCCAGAGCAGCTCCGGCGCGTAAGAGCGCAGGCCCCAGGCCAAACCGATGCCGAAGGTGCCGACGAAGCCGATCAGATTGAGCAGGCGCCAGGCCTTGAACCAGGCAATCGCGAGGATGCCGGCGTTGAGCAGGATGAAGTAACTGAACAGGGCGACGTGGTTGCCGCTGCCGGTGGAAGTCAGGATCGGTGCGGCAAACCCGCCCAACGCTGCGGCGGCGGCCAGGCCCAAGGCGTTCTGGGTCACCGCCAGGATCGCCGAGAACACCGTGACGGCCACCAGCAAGCCCAGGGCGGCCTTGGAGTCGAGCAATGGGTGCAGGCGCATGGCAGCGAACACGGTCAAGTACAGCACCGCGATCCCGGTGCCCTGAAGCATCAGCGCATAATTGTTGTTGCGTTGGCGCAGCCACCAACCCAGGCCCAGCAGGCCCAAGGCACTGGCCGCGACGCCGGCGTAACGCAGTTCGATCGGGACCACCATGCCTTCAGTGGCATAGCGCAGCAGGAACGCCAGGCCGAGGAACAACAGCACCACGCCGACCCGCAGCACGGTGTTGCCGCCAAACAGCCAATTGCGCGCGCCCATCCAGGCGCGGTCGAATAGATTCGGGCCACGAGGAGCTACGGGCTCAAAAACCACCGGTTCCGGGCGAGCCGGTTTGCGGGCGGCGGGCTTGGAGGCGACAGACTGAGGTTTCCAGATGTCGTCGGGCAGGGGCTGACTGGCTTGCGTAGCCATTGCCGAGACGGGCTCGAGGTCAGGCGGCAGTTCCCAGCTCAACTCCGGCTCGACGCGAGGTTCGGCTTTCGGTGACTGGGCGACGACGACTTCAGGCGCTGGCGCCGGATCACCCGGTGCAGCAGTGGTGCCGCGCTCAAGCACCGTCAGACGCGCTTGCAGCTCGATCAAGCTACGCTGCGCCTCCTGCAGAAGGCCCTGTTGCTTGGCGGCCTGGACAGCCAGGCGGCTCAGCCGGAATGCTTGGGCGATGCCAAGTCCCACCAGCGCACCTATCAGCGCATCGGCGAACGACTCATCCACCACCCAGCCGAGTGCCAGGCCCAACAGCGTCAAAATCCATTGCATAGTCGATATCCCTAAGCCGCCCGTTGCGGGCATAACCGGGGTGATGCGGTGCCTGGATCAGTCTAGTGGAACAGCACAAACCTTGTGGGAGCGGGCTTGCTCGCGAATGCGGAGTGTCAGTCACAGCAACGTTGACTGTTACACCGCATTCGCGAGCAAGCCCGCTCCCACATTGGATTGGTGCGCTTCCAAATACTGAGTCCGCCGCACAACCCGGCGAAACTGGCACTTAGTATATCGACGAAGCCCAACCGCCGTTGGGCTTCGCTCACATTTCTTACAGCAAATGCTACTCCAGGGCCTTCCAGATGTCGGTGGCGTACTCGCGGATAGTCCGATCCGAGGAGAACCAGCCCATGCGCGCGGTGTTCAGTACCGCCGAACGCCACCACTGCTTGGAGTCGTGCCAACGCTCTTCGACCTTGGCCTGGGCGTTCCAGTACGAGTCGAAGTCGGCGCAGACCAGGAAGCGGTCGTAGTCCACCAACGAATCCACCAACCCGGTATAGCGCATCGGATCATCCGGCGAGAACACCCCGCCACGAATCGCCTGCAACACATCATTGAGGCGATGGGACGCGGCGATGTCCGGCGCGGCGCTGAACTCACCGTTCTGCTTGCGGGCTTCCACCTGCTCGGCGGTCAGGCCGAAGATGAACATATGCTCACCGCCCACGCGCTCATGCATCTCTACGTTGGCGCCGTCCATGGTGCCGATGGTCAGCGCACCGTTGAGGCCGAACTTCATGTTGCTGGTGCCCGACGCTTCGAAACCGGCCGTGGAGATCTGCTCCGACAAGTCCGCCGCCGGGATAATGCTCTCGGCCAGGCTGACGTTGTAGTTGGGCAGAAACACCACTTTGAGCAGGCCACGTACGGTCGGGTCGTTGTTCACTACCCGGGCGATGTCGTTGGTCAACTTGATGATCAGCTTGGCCTGGTGGTAACTGGCAGCGGCCTTGCCGGCGAAGATCTTCACCCGTGGCACCCAGTCCACTTCCGGCTCGGCGCGAATCGCCTGGTACAGCGCCACGGTGTGCATCAGGTTGAGCAACTGGCGCTTGTATTCGTGGATCCGCTTGACCTGCACATCGAACATCGCCGCCGGGTTCACGGCGATACCGAGCCGCTCGTGGATCAGATACGCCAGGGCCTTCTTGCTGTGCAGCCGCTGCTCGGCGAACTGTTTGCGAAACGCCGGCTTATCGGCGAACGGCTCCAGTTCGATCAGGCGCTCTTCGGGGTTATCGAGCACGCTCGGGCCGAGGGCGTCGACCATCATCGAGGTCAGTTCGGCGTTGGCCTGGAACAACCAGCGGCGGAAGGTGATGCCATTGGTCTTGTTGTTGATCCGATCCGGATAGAGCTTGTGCATCTCGGAGAACACCGTGCTGCGCATCAGCTGCGTGTGTAGCGCGGATACACCGTTGACGCTGTGGGAGCCGAGGAACGCCAGATTGCCCATGCGCACCCGACGACCGTTGTCCTCTTCGATCAGCGAAACCGAGCGCAGCACGTCGAAATCATGCACGCCCTTGGCCCGCAACGAATCGATGTGCTGGGCGTTGATCAGGTAAATGATCTGCATGTGCCGGGGCAACATGCGCTCCATCAACCCGACTGGCCAGGTTTCCAGGGCTTCGGGCAGCAGCGTGTGGTTGGTGTAGGACAGCGTGTCCTGGGTGATCTGCCAGGCCGCGTCCCATGCCACGTCATAGACGTCCACCAACTGCCGCATCAGCTCGGCCACGGCGATTGACGGGTGAGTGTCGTTGAGCTGGATCGCCGCGTGGTCGCCCAGGGTCAGCACTGAGGTGTGCATGTTGCGATGACGGCGCAGCAAGTCCTGCAACGAGGCGGCGACGAAGAAATACTCCTGGCGCAGGCGCAGTTCCTGGCCAGCTTCGGTGCTGTCGGCCGGGTAGAGTACGCGGGAAATACTTTCGGCACGGGCCACTTCTGCCACCGCCCCCAAATGGTCGCCGGCATTGAAGCGTTCCAGGTGCAGGTCTTCCACAGCCCGGGCGCGCCATAGACGCAGGGTGTTGACGCTGGCACCACGCCACCCCACCACCGGGGTGTCATAGGCGATGGCACGCACGGTTTCGCCCGGCGTCCAGACTTGTCGAGTCTTGCCAGCCTCATCAGTCACCGTTTCGACGCCGCCGCCAAAGCCGATCGGGTAGACCACCTCCGGTCGTTCAAACTCCCACGGGTTGCCGAAATCCAGCCAGTGCTCGGTCTGCTCCTGCTGCCAGCCGTCAACGATGGCCTGACGAAACAGACCATGCTCATAACGAATGCCGTAGCCGTGGCCAGCGATGCCCAGGGTCGACATGCTTTCCATGAAACACGCCGCCAACCGGCCGAGGCCGCCATTGCCCAACGCCGCATCCGGTTCGAGCAGGCGAATGCGTTCCAGGTCCACGCCCAGTTCGGTCAACGCTTCACGGGCGGTGTCCAACAGGCCGAGATTGCTCAGGCTGTCATAGAGCAAGCGCCCAATGAGGAATTCCAGGGAGAGGTAATAGACGCGCTTCTGGCCCTTGCGGTAGATCTGCCGCGTGTGGTCCATCCAGTGTTCGACCATGTGGTCGCGGGCGGCCAGGGCAATGGCTTCGAACCAGTCGTGATCAAACGCATGATCCGGGTCCTTGCCAACGGCATAAGTGAGTTTGGTCAACACAGCATCGCGAAAAGCAGCGACTTCGGCTTCGCGAACAAGTGGTTCTTGAGTCATTGATGAGACCTCGAACGAGCATGGAATTGTCTGAGCCTAGTCGGTCTGACAGGCGGTACAGGCGCAGGTTCGGTGGTTTTTCCACCACGCCGGAGAATCATCGCCATGGAACGGCCCTATGGGCGAATGAATGCAGGGGGCGTGCCGGTCCTGGAGCGTTTTGGCGGGGATGAAAAAAAACCGGCAGATGGTCGTTCAAAATTTCACCAGTCCCGGTATGATCGCGCGCCCTGATGCACGCTGGTAAACCTTGATGATGAAGCCCAACCTGATCGCCGCCGCGGAACTCGACCGACTCGATACCTGGGCCAAGTACTCCGCCCCGATGTGCGGTTCCTGCGTGTCGAGCTGCTGCACGCTGCCGGTGGAGGTCAAGATCAAGGACCTGATCCGCATCGGCATTGTCGATGAGTTCGAACTGGGCGACCCGCCGAAGAACATCGCCAAGCGCCTGCAAAAGGAAGGGATCGTCGAACGCTACAACCAGAAGTCCGAGATCTTCACGCTCCAGCGCATGAGCAACAACGATTGCCTTTATCTGGACCGCAAGAGCCGGCTGTGCACCATTTACGAGAAACGCCCGGATACCTGCCGCAACCATCCGAGGGTTGGACCGCGGCCGGGGTATTGCGCGTACAAGCCCAAGGAAGTGGAGCGCGAGCGCAATCCGCGGACGCTGGACAAATTCTGATCGACTGATGGTTCAACTGCGCCTGAACCATCGTTATCGCGAGCAAGCTCGCTCCCACAGTTGATTTTCAGCGGATACAGATTTTGTGTCCGGCATAAATCCATTGTGGGAGCGAGCTTGCTCGCGATAGGGCCCTGACAGACACCACAATTTCAAGGCATAAAAAAACGCCCCTGATCTCACAATCAGGGGCGTTTTTTTCAGCCACTAACTAAGTCGAAACTCAGTTACCGCTTTTCTTGGCAGCGCGGGTACGCTCGCTTTCGCCAAGGATTTTCTTACGCAGGCGAATCGACTTCGGCGTCACTTCACACAGTTCGTCTTCTTGTACGAACTCCAGAGCTTGCTCCAGGGTGAACTTGACCGGCGGAACCAGGGCGATGGTTTCGTCTTTGCCCGAAGCACGCATGTTGTCGAGCTTCTTGCCTTTGGTCGGGTTCACGCCCAGGTCGTTGTCGCGGCTGTTCAGGCCGACGATTTGACCTTCGTAGATGTCCTGGCCGTGTTCAACGAACAGCTTGCCACGGGCTTGCAGGGTTTCCAGCGAGTAGGTCAGTGCCTTGCCGGTCGCAACCGATACCAGAACACCGTTCTGACGGCCGGACATGTCGCCGGACTTCATCACGTCGTAACGATCGAAGATCGAAGTCAGGATGCCGCCACCGGAGGTCAGGGTCAGGAACTCGTTACGGAAACCGATCAGGCCACGGGCCGGGATGTTGTACTCAAGGCGCACACGGCCCTTGCCATCCGGAACCATGTTGGTCAGGTCGCCCTTGCGCAGGCCCATTTGCTCCATGATCGCGCCCTGGGATTCTTCCGGCAGGTCGATGGTCACGTTTTCGTACGGTTCGTGCTTGACGCCATCAACCATACGGATGATCACTTCAGGACGACCAACGCCCATTTCGAAGCCTTCGCGACGCATGGTTTCGATCAGTACCGAGAGGTGCAGCTCACCACGGCCGGAAACCTTGAACTTGTCGGCCGAGTCGCCTTCTTCAACGCGCAGGGCAACGTTGTAGAGCAGCTCTTTGTCCAGGCGTTCCTTGATGTTGCGGCTGGTCACGAACTTGCCTTCTTTACCGCAGAATGGCGAGTCGTTGACCTGGAAGGTCATGGAAACGGTTGGCTCGTCGACGGTCAACGGCTTCATCGCTTCGACGTTCATCGGATCGCACAGGGTGTCGGAGATGAACAGTTGCTCGAAGCCGCTGATGCAGACGATGTCGCCGGCTGCTGCTTCTTCAACGTCGATACGGTGCAGACCGTGGTGACCCATCAGCTTGAGGATACGACCGTTACGCTTCTTGCCGTCGGCATCGATAGCCACGACCGGCGTGTTCGGCTTGATGCGACCACGAGCGATACGGCCAACACCGATCACACCCAGGAAGCTGTTGTAGTCCAGTGCCGAGATTTGCATCTGGAACGGACCGTCACGGTCGACTTTCGGCGCCGGTACGTCGTCGACGATCGACTGGTACAGCGGGGTCATGTCTTCAGCCATGGCGGTGTGGTCCAGACCGGCAATACCGTTCAGGGCCGAGGCGTAGACGACTTTGAAGTCCAGCTGTTCTTCGGTAGCACCCAGGTTGTCGAACAGGTCGAAGATCTGGTCCAGAACCCAGTCCGGACGCGCGCCTGGACGGTCAACCTTGTTGATGACCACGATCGGACGCAGGCCGGCTTCGAAAGCCTTCTTGGTCACGAAGCGGGTTTGCGGCATAGGGCCGTCCTGGGCGTCGACCAGCAGCAGCACGGAGTCGACCATCGACATTACGCGCTCTACTTCACCACCGAAGTCGGCGTGGCCCGGGGTGTCCACGATGTTGATGTGGTAGCCGTTCCAGTTGATGGCGGTGTTTTTCGCCAGGATGGTAATACCGCGCTCTTTTTCCTGGTCGTTGGAGTCCATCACGCGCTCGTCGTTGAGCTCGTTGCGCTCCAGGGTGCCGGATTGACGCAAGAGTTTGTCTACCAGGGTGGTTTTACCATGGTCAACGTGAGCAATGATGGCGATGTTGCGTAGATTTTCGATCACTTGTGTATCTCGATCAGAGGATTCGGTGTGCTGACAGGTCGTGGCAGCGATTAACAGTAGAGTCAGGCTTTGCCGTTACAGCTTGTCGGCGGCGTCGGGGGGCCGGTGACGCAAGCCACAGGCAAACAGCCCCGGGCACTTAGCTCGGTCGATAAACGCGCACATTGGCATGCCCCTCACTGAGCAAATGGTGGGCATGCAGGCGACTCATCACGCCTTTGTCGCAATACAGCAGGTACTGGCGAGTAGGGTCCAGTTCCTTGAAACGCGCGTTCACTGCATAGAACGGCATCGTTTGTACCTCGATGCCGGCGATATTCAGCGGGTCGTCTTCAGCGTCGTCCGGGTGACGGATGTCGATGATGATCTGACCGGCCAGCGCTTCGCCGACTTCTTCAATTTGGATGTCCTGGCCCAACTCATCGATTACGCGATCGATTGGCACCAGCCTGGCGTTTTCGAGCGCACGCTCGAGCACCGCCATGTCGAATTCTTTCTCTTCATGCTCCACCCGCCCGCGCTTGGCCGCCGTCTTCGGATTGACCGAGATGACCCCGCAGTACTCCGGCATGTGCCGGGCAAAATCGGCGGTGCCGATCTCGATGGCCGTGTCGATGATGTCCTGCTTGTGGCTGGCGATCAGCGGACGCAAGACCAGCTTCTCGGTCACGCAGTCAATCACCGACAGGTTCGGCAGCGTCTGGCTGGATACCTGGGAGATCGCTTCACCGGTCACCAGCGCATCGATCTGCAGGCGGTCGGCAATTCGTGAAGCGGCGCGCAACATCATACGCTTCAAAATGACGCCCATATGACTGTTATCGACTTTGCCGAGAATCTCGCCCAGGACTTCTTCGAACGGCACACTCACAAATAACACGCGTTGGGAGCTGCCGTACTTCTTCCAGATGAAGTGCGCCACTTCCATTACGCCCAGTTCATGGGCGCGCCCGCCGAGGTTGAAGAAGCAGAAATGGCTCATCAACCCGCGACGCATGATCTGGTAGGCGGCGACCGTGGAGTCGAAGCCGCCGGACATCAGCACCAGGGTCTGCTCCAGCGAACCCAGCGGGTAACCGCCAATGCTGTTGTGCTGGCTGTGGATCACGAACAGCCGCTGGTCGCGAATCTCGATGCGTACTTCTATTTGCGGGTCTTTCAACGAAATACCGGCGGCGCCGCACTGACGACGTAGCTGGCTGCCGACGTATTTCTCCACGTCCATCGAGCTGAACGGGTGTTTGCCGGCACGCTTGCAACGTACCGAAAAGATCTTGCCGGCCAGGGCATCACCATAATGGAGCATGCACTTGGCGAGGATGTCGTCGAAATCCCCCAGTGGATATTCATCGACCTGCAGGAAATGCGCGATGCCCGGCATGCAGCTCAGGCGCTCGGTCATTTCCTTGAGGATCCTGGGTTCGCTGACGCGGGTTTCCAGCTCGAGGTTGTCCCACACGCCGTTCACCACCACGGCCGGGTCCAGGTCTCGGAGCACGGTGCGGATGTTCTTGGCCAACTGGCGGATGAAACGCATCCGTACCGGGCGGCTCTTGATGGTGATCTCGGGGAAGACTTTTACGATTAGTTTCATGAAAACAGCGCGCGAACGGCCAGCCGAAAAAGGGGGGCGCGGATTATAGCGGAAATTGCTCAAGGTTTAACCAGTTAATGTGCAGATGGTTTTGTTCGCACCAAAACAGGTCATTATCGATTGGCAGCGCCACATTGCAGTGCGTTATTGTCTGACAATCTGCGATTTACGCCTTCAAAAGCGTGGATTTGGTGCAAAAAACCCATGCTGGGGCACTGGCATGCAATTTGCTCCCTTGTGAGGCAGGTTGCCTTGGCAGAGTATTCGCGCCGGCATCACCCATATCTAAGGGCACTCCACTACCCGCCCGAAGCCACCCGGAGGACATATGTCGAAGTCGGTTCAACTCATCAAAGATCATGACGTCAAGTGGATTGATCTGCGCTTCACTGACACCAAAGGTACTCAACATCACGTGACCATGCCGGCCCGTGATGCGCTGGACGACGAATTCTTTGAAATCGGAAAAATGTTCGACGGCTCCTCCATCTCTGGCTGGAAAGGCATCGAAGCCTCCGACATGATCCTGATGCCGGACGACGCAACTGCCGTCCTGGACCCGTTCACCGAAGAGCCGACCCTGATCCTGGTCTGCGACATCATCGAACCTTCGACCATGCAAGGCTATGACCGCGACCCACGCGCCATCGCCCACCGTGCCGAGGAATACCTGAAGTCCACCGGTATCGGCGACACCGCTTTCTTCGGCCCTGAGCCTGAGTTCTTCATCTTCGACTCGGTCAAGTTCAAGTCCGACATCTCCGGCTCCATGTTCAAGATCTTCTCCGAACAAGGTTCGTGGATGTCCGACCAGGACGTGGAAGGCGGTAACAAAGGCCACCGCCCTGGTATCAAAGGCGGTTACTTCCCGGTTCCACCGTTCGACTTCGACCACGAAATCCGTACCTCCATGTGCAACGCACTGGAAGAGATGGGCCAGACCGTCGAAGTTCACCACCACGAAGTGGCAACTGCCGGCCAGAACGAAATCGGCGTGAAATTCAACACGCTGGTCAAGAAGGCTGACGAAGTCCAGACCCTGAAGTACTGCGTACACAACGTTGCTGATGCATACGGCCGCACCGCGACCTTCATGCCTAAGCCTCTGTACGGCGACAACGGTTCGGGCATGCACGTGCACATGTCGATCTCCAAAGACGGCAAGAACACCTTCGCAGGCGAAGGCTATGCCGGTCTGTCGGACACCGCCCTGTACTTCATCGGCGGCATCATCAAGCACGGTAAGGCCCTGAACGGCTTCACCAACCCGTCGACCAACTCCTACAAGCGTCTGGTACCAGGCTTCGAAGCACCGGTCATGCTGGCCTACTCGGCTCGTAACCGTTCCGCCTCGATCCGTATTCCTTACGTGAACAGCCCGAAAGCCCGCCGTATCGAAGCTCGCTTCCCGGATCCGGCTGCCAACCCATACCTGGCCTTCGCTGCACTGATGATGGCCGGTCTGGACGGTATCCAGAACAAGATCCACCCTGGCGATGCCGCTGACAAAAACCTGTATGACCTGCCGCCTGAAGAGGCCAAGGAAATCCCACAGGTTTGCGGCAGCCTGAAAGAAGCCCTGGAAGAGCTGGACAAGGGCCGTGCGTTCCTGACCAAGGGCGGCGTATTCAGCGATGACTTCATCGACGCTTACATCGCACTGAAAAGCGAAGAAGAAATCAAGGTTCGCACCTTCGTACACCCACTGGAATATGAGCTGTACTACAGCTGCTGATCCAGTAAGCGCCGCCACGCACGGCGTGAATAAAGAGAGGCCTCCTTCGGGAGGCCTTTTTTATGGGCGCAGGTTACGTGCATGATGACTCGTCGCTCCCCGATAGAAGACGAGACTGCCCATGACTTTGCGCTTCAAACTCTGCCTTGCCCTGTCTGCCGCGCTGCTGGCCTCCACCGCCGAGGCCGCCTCTGCTCCCGCCCCTGAGGCCCTCACCCCGCTGCTTAACGCCATTGGCGAGCGCCTGGCCCTCGCCGACCAAGTGGCACTGAGCAAATGGGACAGCCACAAACCAGTAGAAGACCGTCAGCGCGAGCGTGAAGTCATTGCCGCCGCCGTCGCCCAGGCGCCGGCCTACAAGCTGAGCGGCGAAACCGTGGAAGCGTTTTTCGCTGCCCAGATAGAAGCCAACAAAATGGTGCAGTACATCAATTTGTCCGACTGGGCCCTGGAAGGTAAGGCCCCGGACCTCCCACGCCCGGACCTGGTGGGACAGATCCGCCCGCAACTCGACCGCCTGCAAAAGCGCCTGCTGCAACAACTGGCTGACTTCGCCCCCTACCGCACCGACCCGCAGTGCCCGCAATGGCTGGCCCGGGCCACCCACAACAACAAACAGCACCCGGTGCACCGGCTCGCCCTGATCCGGGCGACTGCTGAGCTGTGTGTCTTCACAAAATCCTAAAGACAACAATCCACCCTGTGGGAGCGAGCTTGCTCGCGATGAGGCCAGCACATCCAACATCCTGGCGACTGACACACCGCCATCGCGAGCAAGCTCGCTCCCACAGGGGATTGAGGGCAACAACTTGGGCCAACCGCGCCACCTGACCTATGCTGCAACCCATCACTTTTCGTTTTCGGTCGATTTTTCATGGGTCGCGGTTTTCCAATCATCCTGTTGCTGCTGTTGGCGCTGCCAGCCGCTGCGCAGATCTACAAGTACACCGACGCTGACGGCAACACCGCCTATAGCAACCAGCCGCCCCAAGGCGTACCGGCCCAGGCGGTGGAATTGCCGCCGCTCAACAGCATCGAACGCCAGCCCCCAACCAGCCCGGACGCGCCCGCGGTGCCCCTAGCCAAGGACGAGCCGCACAATGCCTACGAGGTGCTGGAGCTGACAGACATCCCCACCGAGGAAGCCCTGCGCGCCAATAACGGCACGTTCACCGTTGGCGTCCGGGCTCAACCGCGTCTGCAAAGCCCCCATCTGTTCCGGCTGCTGCTGGATGGCCAACCCTACGGGCAGCCAACCAACGTGCCTCGCCTGCAATTGGTGAATATCGATCGAGGCGAACACAGCCTGGCGGTTCAAGTCATCGCCGGGGACACCCTCGTGCAACAAAGTGACACCGTCACGTTCACCGTACAGCGGGTGCACCAGCCATGATCCGCTGGCTGCTCGCGCTGGGCCTTTTGCTGGCCACGCTGCCGGGAATGGCGCAGGTCTATACCTACATCGACGCCCAAGGCAATCGCGTCTTCACCGACCAGCCGCGCCCCGGCAACGCAAAGAAAGTACAGCTGCCGCCCGGCAATCGGATGTCGCCCCCCTCCGCCAGCGCAGCACCAGCGCCGACAGCGGAAAACCGCCCCGAGCCGCTGTTCCATTATGAAATGCTCCGGCTACTGATCCCGGAACCGGACGCCACGATACGCAGCACCGCCGGAGAGCTGATCGTCAGCGTTACCAGCGAACCCGGACTGAAAAAAGGTCACCGGTACCGCCTGCTGCTCGACGGCCAACCCACGGGCGCACCGGGGCCGAGCCCGGTGTTCGCCTTGAGCGACATCGATCGAGGCACCCATCATCTGGCGGTGGAAATCCTCGATGAGCAAGACCGTATCCTCGAACGCACCGCCAACCAGCCGTTCCACATGCAACGCATGTCCCTGGCGCAGAAGCGCCGTATCAAACCCTGCGCCATCGCCGACTACGGCCTGCGCCCCGAATGCCCCCTCGCCGATAAACCTGAAGAAGAAAGCAGTATCTTGCCGTTCTTCTAACACCGCCCGGGCTTGCGCACTATATTGGTGCGGCATCTTGCACAAATACCCAAACCCCAACCCATTTTGGTTCGAAAGTACCCGTAAAAACTGGCAGAACGCCACGCAAACGGGCGAATAAAGCCCTTTTAAGGCTCTAAACGCTTCTTTTCGGAGCCTTGGTTTGGTTTTTGCATTTTCCTTGTACCAGCGCGTCATACGCGTGCTAGCTACGCTCCAAAAGAGGTCCTGATGACCATTAGCGACGCACTACACCGCTTGCTACTCGACAACCTCACCACCGCAACCCTGCTGCTCGACGCCGAACTGCGCCTTGAGTACATGAACCCGGCGGCGGAGATGCTCCTGGCCGTCAGCGGCCAGCGCAGCCATGGGCAGTTCATCAGCGAATTGTTCACCGAGTCCACCGAGGCGCTCAATTCCCTGCGCCAGGCGGTGGAACAGGCCCACCCGTTTACCAAGCGCGAAGCGATGCTCACCGCCCTGACCGGCCAGACCTTGACCGTGGACTACGCGGTCACGCCGATCCTGAACAATGGCGCCACCCTGCTGCTGCTGGAAGTCCACCCGCGTGATCGCCTGCTGCGCATCACCAAGGAAGAAGCCCAGTTGTCCAAGCAGGAAACCAGCAAGATGCTGGTGCGCGGCCTGGCCCATGAGATCAAGAACCCCCTCGGTGGGATTCGCGGCGCAGCGCAGTTGCTCGCCCGTGAGCTACCGGAAGAAAGCCTCAAGGACTACACCAACGTCATCATCGAAGAAGCCGACCGCCTGCGAAACCTGGTGGACCGGATGCTCGGTTCGAACAAGCTGCCGTCGCTGGCGATGTGCAACGTTCACGAAGTGCTGGAGCGCGTCAGCAGCCTGGTGGAAGCGGAAAGCCAGGGCTGCATCACTTTGGTGCGCGACTACGATCCAAGCATTCCAGACGTCTTGATCGACCGCGAGCAGATGATCCAGGCGGTGCTGAACATCGTGCGCAACGCGATGCAGGCCATCAGCAGCCAGAACGAGCTGCGCCTGGGCCGCATCAGCCTGCGCACCCGCGCCATGCGCCAGTTCACCATCGGCCACGTGCGTCATCGCCTGGTGACCAAGATCGAGATCATCGACAACGGCCCGGGCATCCCTGCCGAGCTGCAGGAAACCATCTTCTTTCCCATGGTCAGCGGCCGCCCGGACGGTACCGGGCTGGGCCTGGCCATTACCCAGAACATCATCAGTCAGCATCAGGGCTTGATCGAGTGTGAGAGCCACCCCGGCCACACCACTTTCTCGATTTTCCTGCCACTGGAACAAGGAGCCACAGCGACATGAGCCGTAGTGAAACCGTGTGGATCGTCGATGACGACCGTTCTATCCGTTGGGTCCTGGAAAAAGCCTTGCAACAGGAAGGCATGACCACCCAGAGCTTCGACAGCGCCGATGGGGTGATGAGTCGCCTGGCGCGTCAGCAACCGGACGTCATCATCTCCGACATCCGCATGCCTGGCGCCAGTGGCCTGGACCTGCTGGCGCGGATTCGCGAGCAGCATCCACGGCTGCCGGTGATCATCATGACCGCCCATTCCGACCTGGACAGCGCCGTGGCGTCCTACCAGGGTGGGGCCTTCGAATACCTGCCCAAGCCGTTCGACGTCGATGAAGCCGTGTCGCTGGTCAAGCGCGCCAATCAACACGCCCAGGAACAACAAGGCATGGAAGAGGTGCCGGCCCTGGCCCGCACCCCGGAAATCATCGGCGAAGCGCCGGCGATGCAGGAAGTGTTTCGCGCTATCGGGCGCCTGAGCCACTCCAACATCACCGTGCTGATCAACGGCGAATCGGGCACCGGTAAAGAACTGGTGGCCCATGCCCTGCATCGCCACAGTCCACGGGCGGCCTCGCCGTTCATCGCGCTGAACATGGCGGCGATTCCCAAGGACCTGATGGAGTCGGAGCTGTTCGGCCACGAAAAAGGCGCGTTCACCGGCGCGGCCAACCTGCGACGTGGGCGCTTCGAGCAAGCCGACGGCGGCACGTTGTTCCTTGATGAAATCGGTGACATGCCGGCCGACACCCAGACCCGATTGCTGCGCGTTCTGGCCGACGGCGAGTTCTACCGGGTCGGCGGGCATACGCCGGTCAAGGTGGATGTGCGCATCATCGCAGCGACCCACCAGAACCTGGAAACCCTGGTCCACGCTGGCAAGTTCCGTGAAGACTTGTTCCACCGCCTGAACGTGATCCGCATTCATATCCCGCGCCTGGCGGATCGTCGCGAAGACATCCCGACCCTGGCCCGACACTTCCTCAGCCGCGCGGCCCAGGAACTGGCGGTCGAGCCCAAGCTGCTCAAGAGCGAAACCGAGGAATACCTCAAGAACCTGCCGTGGCCCGGCAACGTGCGTCAACTGGAGAACACCTGCCGCTGGATCACGGTGATGGCGTCGGGTCGCGAAGTGCACATCAGCGACCTGCCACCGGAACTGCTGAGCCTGCCGCAGGACTCGGCCCCGGTGACCAACTGGGAGCAAGCCTTGCGCCAGTGGGCCGACCAGGCCTTGTCCCGTGGCCAGTCGAGCCTGTTGGACAGCGCAGTGCCGAGTTTCGAACGAATCATGATCGAAACCGCCCTCAAGCACACCGCCGGCCGCCGCCGCGACGCCGCCGTGCTGCTGGGCTGGGGCCGCAATACCTTGACTCGCAAGATCAAGGAATTGGGGATGAAGGTCGATGGTGGGGATGATGATGACGGGGATGAGGGCTGATCAGTCTTTAACCCTTCGCTGAATTTGAAGGCCCAATCGCGAGCAAGCTCGCTCCCACAGGGTTCAGTGGTGTTCACGCGCTCGCGAACACCGAAAAACCATTGTGGGAGCGAGCTTGCTCGCGATGCTTTTAAAGGCTTCATGCACCGCATCAATGCACGGCGAACCGCAATTGCGCATGCCGCGCGAGCCTCAGCCAATCGGCAAAACGCGGGAAAAACAGCCCATACAAAAGAAAAAGCCCCGGAATACGGGGCTTTTCGCCTCATCGGCAGATTTTTTGAGACAAGCCATTAAAAACTGGCACGCCCCCTGCAATAACCCAATCACTACCCAGTTTCGGGGACCTTGGTACAGGCAGGCCGGGGATTCCCCATTTTATACCGGGCTCATCGAGCCCACTGTTTTGGGGGCCTTGATACAGGCAGGTCAAGGTTTCCCTTCTTTACATCCAGGGCTGTGCGCCGAGCGCGCGCCCTCCCGTTTTGGGGACCTTGGTACAGGCAGGCCGGGGATTCCCTCTTTTATTGCTCCCGGAGACGGATCTCCAGTCGCCAGCGGTCATCGACCTCGCTGCCGGCCCACTCCCCCCGCAACGGACGCGCCGCCACCAACGTCAGCAATAATCCCTTATCACTCAAACGCACCCGCCAGTTGACGTCCTTGCCGTTGAACTTGAGCTGGCCCTTCTGCGCCCGGCCTGCTGCCTGGAACAACAGCGCCACGGAGCCGTCGACGATTTCGCCGTGCAGCTTGGGCTCGTTGTTAAACCAGGCTATCAGCGCCCCGTCGGCCACCTCGATCTGTTGCAACTCACTCGGTTCGGGCGTGGTCAGCCGACCGATCATCAGCCCGATCATCACGCCGAAAATCGCCAAAGAGCCCATCACCCGAGGCATTAGCTTCGAACGTCGATCGGTTTGCGGCGTAGAATGCCGCTCATCTTTATCTGCGGAGCCGTGCATGTTTCACGTCATCCTTTTTCAACCGGAAATTCCGCCGAACACCGGCAACGTCATCAGGCTGTGCGCCAACAGCGGCTGCCACCTGCATTTGATCGAACCGCTGGGTTTCGAGATGGACGACAAACGCCTGCGCCGTGCCGGCCTCGACTACCACGAGTATGCCACCTTGCAGCGTCACGCCGACCTCGCCAGTTGTCTGGAAAGTCTAGGGCATCCGCGCCTGTTCGCCTTTACCACCAAGGGTTCGCGGCCATTCCATGACGCCAGTTTCGTCGCTGGCGATGCGTTCCTGTTCGGCCCGGAAAGCCGTGGCCTGCCAGCCGACGTGCTGGACGCCCTGCCCACCGATCAACGCCTGCGCCTGCCGATGCGTGAGGGCTGTCGCAGCCTGAACTTGTCCAACACCGTGGCGGTGGCGGTTTATGAGGCTTGGCGGCAGAACGGTTTCCAATAGCCCCCAATAACAAATGTGGGAGCGGGCTTGCTCGCGAATAGGGCGTGCCAGTTGACATTAATGTCACTGACACACCGCTTTCGCGAGCAAGCCCGCTCCCACATGGGACTTGCGTCGACGCTCAGAACGGCTTACTGAACGGTCGCGCCGCCTTCTTGCTGCATGCGCTGCAGCTCTTGGGCGTACAGGGCGTCGAAGTTCACCGGGGCCAGCATCAGGGCCGGGAACGAACCACGGGTCACCAGGCTGTCCAGGGTTTCGCGAGCGTACGGGAACAGAATGTTCGGGCAGAACGCACCCAGGGTGTGGCTCATCGAAGCGGCATCCAGGTTCTTGATCAGGAAGATCCCGGCCTGCTGCACTTCGGCGATGAACGCCACTTCGTCACCGTTCTTCACGGTCACCGACAGGGTCAGCACCACTTCGTGGAAGTCATCTTCCAGGGCTTTCTGGCGGGTGTTCAGGTCCAGGCCCACGCTCGGCTCCCACTGCTGACGAAAGATCGCCGGGCTTTTCGGGGCCTCGAAGGACAGGTCACGTACATAAATGCGCTGCAAGGAGAATTGCGGTGCGGTTTCTTCTTCGCTGGCAGCTGTGTTCTGTTGGTCAGTCATCGCAGATCCTTCTTACTTTCAGGTTCTTTAGTAGGGAATTCAGGCCTTGAGCATCGCGTCGAGCTTGCCGGCGCGATCCAGGGCGAACAGATCATCACAACCGCCCACGTGGGTGCTGCCGATCCAGATCTGCGGCACGGACGTACGTCCGGCCTTTTGGGTCATTTCGGCGCGCAGTTGCGGCTTGCCGTCGACCTTGATCTCTTCGAAAGCCACGCCTTTGTTCTGGAGCAGGAACTTGGCTCTGGAGCAATAGGGGCAGTAATCGCTGGAATAGACAACGACGTGGGTCATCTCACTTCACCAGCGGCAGATTGTCGGCTTTCCAGCTCGCAACGCCACCGGACAGCTTGGCAGCGGTGAAACCGGACTTCATCAGCTCGCGGGCGTGGGTGCCGGCGTGCTGGCCCTGGGCGTCCACCAGGATCAGCGTCTTGGCCTTGTGTTTTTCCAGTTCGCCGATACGCGCGATCAGTTTGTCCTGGGGAATGTTCACCGCCCCGACAATGTGACCTGCGGCGTAATCCTTGCTCGGGCGGATGTCCACCACCACGCCGGCGTCCTTGTTGACCAGCGCGGTCAGTTCGCCGGTGCTCAGGCTACGGCCGCCGCCCTGCATCGTATGGGCTACCAGCAACGCCAGCAGTACGACGAAGATACCGACGAGAATGTAGTGGTTAGTGGCAAATTCAATCAGGTGAGCAACCATCGAAGGAGGTTCCAGGGCGTTAAAATGTCGGCCAGTATACACAGCACACAAGGCCGGCCAAACCCCGCCCGGCGGTGACGCCGTCGGAACTTACCTTTAAACTGCCCGTCCCTTTTCCATCGTCTTCTTTTAACCAGCCACGAGTGGATTCCATGACTACCACGCCTAAACCTTTGGTCCTGATGATTCTCGACGGCTTCGGTCACAGTGACAGCCACGAATCCAACGCCGTGTATTCGGCCAACAAGCCTGTACTAGACCGCTTGTGGGCCAGTGTGCCGAACGGCCTGATCTCCGGCAGCGGCATGGACGTCGGCCTGCCGGACGGGCAAATGGGCAACTCCGAAGTCGGCCACATGAACCTCGGCGCAGGCCGGGTGGTGTACCAGGACTTCACCCGCGTGACCAAATCGATCCGCGACGGTGAATTCTTCGAAAACCCGACCATTTGCGCCGCCGTGGATAAAGCCGTGGCCGCCGGCAAGGCCGTGCATTTCATGGGGCTACTGTCCGACGGTGGCGTGCACAGCCATCAGGATCACCTGATCGCCATGGCCGAACTGGCGTTCAAGCGCGGCGCCGAGAAGATCTACCTGCACGCGTTCCTCGATGGCCGCGACACGCCGCCGAAAAGCGCCACCTCGTCGATCGAACTGCTGGACGCCACCTTTCAGGCCCTCGGCAAGGGCCGCATCGCCAGCATCGTCGGCCGCTACTACGCCATGGACCGCGACAATCGTTGGGACCGCGTGTCCCAGGCCTACAACCTGATCGTCGACGGCAGCGCCGACTTCAACGCCGCCACCGCCCAGGAAGGCCTGCAAGCCGCCTATGAGCGCGGCGAAAGCGACGAATTCGTCAAGGCCACCACCATCGGCGAGCCGGTCAAAGTCGAAGACGGCGACGCCGTGGTGTTCATGAACTTCCGTGCCGACCGCGCCCGCGAGTTGACCCGGGTGTTTGTCGAAGACGACTTCAAGGAATTCGAACGCGCCCGCCAGCCGAAACTGGCCGGTTTCGTGATGCTGACCCAATACGCCGTCAGCATCCCCGCGCCATCGGCCTTCGCCGCTGGCAGCCTGGAAAACGTGCTGGGCGACTACCTGGCGAAAAACGGCAAGACCCAGCTGCGCATCGCCGAAACCGAGAAGTACGCCCACGTGACGTTCTTTTTCTCCGGCGGCCGTGAAGAACCCTTCCCGGGCGAAGAACGCATCCTGATCCCATCGCCGAAAGTCGCCACCTACGACCTGCAGCCGGAGATGAGCGCACCGGAAGTGACCGACCGCATCGTCGACGCCATCGAGAACCAGCGTTACGACGTGATCGTGGTCAACTACGCCAACGGCGACATGGTCGGCCACAGCGGTGTGTTCGCGGCGGCGGTCAAGGCTGTGGAATGCCTGGACACCTGCGTTGGCCGCATCGTCGAGGCGCTGGAGAAAGTCGGCGGCGAAGCACTGATCACGGCCGACCACGGCAACGTCGAGCAGATGTCCGACGAATCCACCGGCCAGGCCCACACCGCCCACACCACCGAGCCGGTGCCGTTCATCTATGTCGGCAAGCGTAACTTCAAGGTCCGCGACGGTGGGGTGCTGGCTGACGTGGCACCGACCATGCTGATGTTGCTGGGCATGGAGAAGCCGGCGGAGATGACCGGGACGTCGATCCTGGTCTGATCCAACACAAATCCCCCTGTGGGAGCGGGCTTGCTCGCGAATGCGGTCTGCCAGTCGACATTTATGTGGCTGGTCTACCGCATTCGCGAGCAAGCCCGCTCCCACATTGGTTTTTGGTGTTTTTTGGGCCAGTTATCACACAGTCCCAAATGGGCGTTTTTTTTGCAGCGTGGGGCGGGCATACTAGGCCGTCCCTTTCCCTGGTGTCGCCCGCCTCTATGCTTCGCGTCCTGATAGCCCTTGTTCTGACCTGCTTGCTCCAACCAGCCTTTGCTGACGAGCGCGCGCAAACCCAACAGCAGTTGGACGCCACGCGTCAGGACATTGCCGAGCTGAAAAAACTGCTGGGCAAGTTGCAGGAAGAGAAATCCAGCGTGCAGAAAGACCTGCGCGGCACCGAGACCGAAATGGGGAATCTGGAGAAGCAGGTCGAGGCCCTGCAAAAAGAGCTGAAGAAAAGCGAATTCGAGTTGCAGCGGCTCGATGGAGAGAAAAAAAAACTCCAGAGCGCGCGCGCTGAACAGCAAAAGCTGATCGCCATCCAGGCCCGGGCCGCCTACCAGAACGGTCGACAGGAGTATCTCAAGCTGTTGCTCAACCAGCAGAATCCCGAGAAATTCGCCCGAACCCTCACTTATTACGACTATCTGAGCCAGGCACGCCTGGAACAACTCAAGAACTTCAACGAAACCCTGCGCCAACTGGCCAATGTCGAAAAAGACATCGAGCTGCAGCAAGCCCAGTTACTGGTGCAGAAAAGCACCCTCGACACCCAGCGCGACGAACTGGAAAAAGTTCGCAAGGAGCGCCAGGTGGCCCTGGCCAAGCTCAATGAGGACGTGAAAGCCCGCGACAGCAAGCTCAAAGCCCGCGAGCAGGACCAGGCCGAGCTGGCCAAGGTATTGAAAACCATCGAAGAAACCCTGGCCCGCCAGGCTCGGGAGGCAGAAGAAGCGCGTCAGAAAGCGCTGATCGCCCAGCAGGAAGCCGAAAAAAAGCGTTTGCGTGAAGCCCAGGCCGAAGCAGACGCCGGCGAGGCGCCGCGCAAGCCGGTGAAATCCAGCCCCGGCGCACTGGTTTCCAGCGATGGCGAAACCTTCGGCGGCGCTTTTGCTTCGACGCGAGGCAAACTTCCATGGCCGGTCAATGGTCGATTACTGGCGCGCTTCGGTGAAACCCGTGGCGACGACACCCGCACCAAGTGGGACGGCGTGATGATCAGCGCCTCCGCCGGCAGCCAGGTGCATGCCGTGCATGGCGGGCGTGTGGTGTTCGCCGACTGGCTGCGCGGTGCCGGCCTGCTGGTGATCCTCGATCACGGCAACGGTTATTTGAGTCTGTACGGCCACAACCAGACGCTGCTCAAGGCCGCGGGCGACGTGGTCAAGGCCGGCGAGTCCATCTCCACGGTCGGCAACAGTGGCGGTCAGGATACGCCAGCACTGTATTTCGCTATTCGTCAGCAGGGTCGCCCCAGTGACCCGGCCCAATGGTGTCGTGCGCAAGGATAAGCGTGCCCATCCAATTAAGGAGTTCGTTCGACATGCTGCATTTGTCCCGCCTCACCTCGCTGGCTCTGACGATCGCCCTTGTGATCGGTGCGCCCCTGGCTTTCGCCGCTGAACCGGCCCCGTTGGCACCCGCCGCCACGGCTGCGACCACCAAGGCCCCGCTGCCACTGGATGAACTGCGCACCTTTGCCGAAGTCATGGACCGGATCAAGGCCGCCTATGTCGAACCGGTGGATGACAAAGTGCTGCTGGAGAACGCCATCAAAGGCATGCTCAGCAACCTTGACCCACATTCGGCCTATCTGGGGCCGGAGGATTTTGCCGAGCTGCAGGAAAGCACCAGCGGCGAATTCGGCGGCCTGGGCATCGAGGTCGGCAGCGAAGATGGCTTCGTTAAAGTGGTCTCGCCGATCGACGACACACCTGCTTCCAAGGCCGGCATCCAGGCCGGCGACTTCATCGTCAAGATCAACGGCCAGCCGACTCGCGGCCAGAGCATGACCGAAGCCGTGGACAAGATGCGCGGCAAGATCGGCCAGAAGATCACCCTGACCCTGGTGCGCGATGGCGGCACGCCGTTCGACGTGACCCTGACCCGAGCGGTCATCCAGGTCAAAAGCGTGAAGAGCCAACTGCTGGAGTCGGGCTACGGCTACATCCGCATCACCCAGTTCCAGGTCAAGACGGGTGAAGAAGTCGCCAAGGCCCTGGCCAAGATGCGCAAGGACAACGGCAAGAAACTCAACGGCCTGGTCCTGGACCTGCGCAACAACCCCGGCGGCGTGCTGCAATCGGCCGTGGAAGTGGTGGATCACTTCATCACCAAGGGCCTGATTGTCTACACCAAGGGCCGCATCGCCAATTCCGAGCTGCGTTTCTCAGCCACCGGCAATGACCTGAGCGAAGCCGTGCCACTGGTGGTGCTGATCAACGGCGGCAGCGCCTCGGCCTCGGAAATCGTCGCCGGCGCCCTGCAGGATCAAAAACGCGGCGTGGTCATGGGCACCACCAGCTTCGGCAAAGGCTCGGTGCAGACCGTATTGCCATTGAACAACGACCGCGCCCTGAAGATCACCACCGCGCTGTACTTCACGCCGAACGGCCGCTCCATCCAGGCCCAAGGCATCGTCCCGGACATCGAGGTGCGCAAGGCCAAGATCACCAACGAGCAGGACAGCGAATACTTCAAGGAAGCCGACCTGCAAGGTCACCTGGGCAATGGCAACGGCGGCGCCGACAAACCGACCGGTTCCGGCACCAAGGCCAAGCCAATGCCGCAGGATGACGATTACCAGTTGGCCCAGGCCCTGAGCCTGCTCAAAGGACTGAACATCACGTCCGGCCGCTGAGATGGCCCTGCGCTTCATCCTCGGCCTGTTGTGCTGCCTGGCGGGCGCTGCCGTTGCGGCACCCGCCACGCCAGCGCCATCACCGCACAAGGCCTACCTGAGCTTGATCATCGACGACCTGGGGCAAAACCTGCCCCGGGATCGCCGGGTACTGGCCCTCCCCGGCCCGGTCACCGCCGCGATCATGCCCGACACACCCCACGCCACCGAATTCGCCCGCGAAGCCCATCGCGCCGGCAAACTGGTCATGCTGCACATGCCCATGGACCCGGCCACCGGGCCGTTCGCCTGGCATCCGCAACTGCCCATTGAGGAATTGGCAAAGCGCCTCGACGCCGCATTCGCCGCCGTGCCCTACACCAGCGGCATCAACAACCACATGGGCAGCCGCATGACCGCCCAACCCCAGGCCATGGCGTGGTTGATGGCGAATTTGCAGCAGCGCCACAAGTTCTTCGTCGACAGCCGCACCAGCGCCCAGACCGTCGCCGCCGCCGAGGCCCAGAAGATTGGCCTCGCCAGTGTGTCGCGGGATGTGTTCCTCGACGACGAGCGCACCGAAGCCGCCATCGCCCATCAGCTGCAGACCGCCATCGACCTGGCCCGCCGGCAGGGCTCGGCAGTGATGATCGGCCATCCCTACCCGCAGACCCTGGCGGTGCTCGAACGCGAATTGCCCAAGCTCAAGGCCCAGGGCATCGAATGGATCGATATCAAATCGATGATCAGCCTGCGCAGCAATCAGGCGATGGCTGGGCATGGGAAAGACGGGGTTTATCGGTAGCGGCTGGGTTCTGTCTCAAACCGCGGCGCCGCATCGCGAGCAAGCTCGCTCCCACAGATTTGCGCATCCGGAACCGAATCGGCGCTCAGAGATACCGCGCCATGATCGCGTCCACCGCACCTTCCTTGCGCAGCTCATCCAAGGCTGCCTGCAGCCGGGCGACCACCTCGTCAGGCACGTCTTTGTTCAACGCCAGGTACAACTCGGCACTGTTGAATCGCAACACGGTCTTGAGATCGTTCACCCCATCCTGACGCGCCAGGTAACGCCCGGCCGGATCACCGGTGGCCCACAGGTCGATCTGGCCGCTGACCAGTTTTTTAGCGTTGTCCTGATCACGCAATACGACAATCGGGTTCAGCCCTTGCTTGGCCAGCGTCTCGGCAATCGCGTCGCCTTTGTAGGCACCAATCTTGTATTTGCGCGCCTGTTCCAGCGAGTCGAGGGCAATCGTGCTGTCGGCCTTGGCGAGCATGATCCAGTCGTCCGGACCGATGGGGCCGACCCACTTGAAGAGTTTTTCGCGCTCCGGCAACCGCGCCATGACAAACACCCCGTAGCCAGGATTTTCCAAGGCGAGTTTATAGATTCGCTCCCAAGGGAACCGCAGCGTCAGGCTGTAGGGGATATCGGCACGCTTGAATATCTCGCGGACGATGTCCACGGCGATGCCGTTGATGTTCTCGTCCTGGGCGAAGTTCTTGCCGTTCTTGGCCATGTTGTACGGCGGGAAGTTTTCCGTCAGCAACACCAGCGGAGCATCGGCGGCACGGGTGGTGCCTGCGAGCAGCAACGTGGCGCCCGCAAAGGCAAGAACGAGACGTTTGAGCATGTCGGGCTACCGCAATCCATGGTGTGCCCAAGAGTGCCTTGGGCCCGCCATGGTGTCCAGCGATCAGCGAATGCAGATACCGCGATGCGCCATGTAGGCCTTGGCTTCCGGCACGGTGTATTCGCCGAAGTGGAAAATGCTCGCCGCCAGTACCGCACTGGCGTGGCCTTCAAGAATGCCATCGGCCAGGTGCTGCAGGTTGCCGACGCCGCCAGAGGCGATGACCGGAATGCCCAGGGCATCGCTGATCGCGCGGGTGACGCCCAGGTCGAAACCGTTTTTCATGCCGTCCTGGTCCATGCTGGTCAGCAGGATCTCACCGGCACCCAGGCCTTCCATCTTCTTCGCCCATTCAACGGCGTCGAGGCCCGTAGGCTTGCGGCCGCCGTGGGTGAAGATTTCCCAACGCGGGGTTTCGCCCGGGCCGGACACCTTCTTGGCATCGATGGCCACGACAATGCATTGCGAGCCGAAGTGTTGGGCCGCCTCGCCTACGAATTCCGGGTTGAACACCGCCGCCGTGTTGATGGACACCTTGTCCGCACCGGCGTTGAGCAGATTACGGATGTCCTGCACGGTGCGCACGCCACCGCCCACGGTCAGCGGGATGAACACCTGGCTGGCCATGCGCTCGACGGTGTGCAAGGTGGTATCGCGGCCATCGACACTGGCCGTGATGTCGAGGAAGGTAATTTCGTCGGCACCCTGCTCGTCGTAGCGACGGGCGATTTCCACCGGGTCGCCGGCGTCACGGATGTTCTCGAACTTCACACCCTTGACCACCCGACCGTTGTCCACGTCCAGGCAAGGGATGATGCGTTTGGCCAGCGCCATGGTGAGTCCTCAGCCTTTGTAGGAGTCGCAGAAGGCCTGGGCCTCAGCGACATCCAGGGTGCCTTCATAGATCGCGCGACCAGTGATCGCGCCGATGATGCCTGGCGCCTTGGCGTCGAGCAGCGCCTTGATGTCGCCCAGGTTGTGGATACCGCCGGAGGCGATGACCGGGATCTTCGTGGCGGCGGCCAGGGCGGCGGTGAACGGGACGTTGCAGCCCTGCATCATGCCGTCTTTGGCGATGTCGGTGTAGACGATGGCAGACACGCCGTCGGCTTCGAAGCGCTTGGCCAGGTCGATCACCTGCACGGTGCTGACTTCAGCCCAGCCGTCGGTGGCGACAAACCCGTCCTTGGCGTCCAGGCCAACGATGACCTTGCCCGGGAACGCGCGGCAGGCTTCGGCGACGAACTCCGGCTCTTTGACGGCCTTGGTGCCAATGATCACGTAGCTCACGCCGGCCTTGACGTAGTGCTCGATGGTTTCCAGCGAGCGAATGCCGCCGCCGATCTGGATCGGCAGGTGCGGGTAGCGCTTGGCGATGGCCGTGACCACTTCACCGTTCACCGGCTGCCCTTCGAAGGCGCCGTTCAGGTCAACCAGATGCAGGCGACGGCAACCGCCTTCCACCCACTTGGCGGCCATGCTCACCGGGTCATCGGAGAACACCGTGGAATCTTCCATCCGGCCCTGACGCAGACGTACGCAAGCGCCGTCCTTGAGATCGATAGCGGGGATAATCAGCATCTGGCAAACCTTCAAAGACGAATATTCAGCTTGGCTCGAAAATCAGTTTTTCTCGAGCGCCCACAGGTCGCTTTCAATGCTTTCGAACCTTTCTTTAAGGTGCGTCTGCACATCGAAAATCGCCCTGTTGTAATAGTGCGGCGCAATTTCGCGGGTAAACAGGTCAAGAATTTCCGCCGCTTCGAACGAACCCAGGTCCAGTTCGAAACGCTCCTCCATGAACCGCTGGATCTTGCGGTTCGCTTCACTCTCCTGCTCAGGCGTGAGGGTGAGGATTGGCGGCTTCTTGCGGGCCATTACCAGCGCCCGTCCCACGCGGCGAAGTTCTGCAGCAACTGCAGGCCATGGGTATGGCTCTTCTCCGGGTGGAACTGCACGGCGAATCGGGAACCGTCGGCCAGGGCCGCGGCGAAATCGACGCCATAGTGACCGCCACCCACCACCTGCCGCGCATTGCCGGCCGCGATGTAGTAGCTGTGCACGAAGTAAAAGCGCGCCAGGTCCGGAATGTTGTGCCACAGCGGGTGATCCACCGTCTGCTTCACTTCGTTCCAGCCCATGTGCGGGACTTTCAAGTGCTCGCCGTCTTCATGCAGGCCCTTGCCGAAAAACTTCACCTGACCCGGGAACAGGGAGATGCAATCGACGCCGTCGTTCTCTTCGCTACGTTCGAGCAAGGCTTGCATGCCCACGCAGATGCCGAGGAACGGACGGTCCTGGCTGACTTCGTGCACCAGCTTGTCGAAACCCAGGCGCCGAATCTCGGCCATGCAATCGCGAATTGCGCCAACGCCGGGGAATACCACCCGGTCGGCTTCGCGAATCACGGCGGCATCACTGGTGATCAGCACCTTGCCGGCACCCACGTGCTCGAGGGCCTTGGCCACCGAGTGCAGGTTGCCCATGCCGTAATCGATAACCGCGACCGTCTGCATTACAGGACGCCCTTGGTGGACGGCATTTGCCCGGCCATGCGGTCATCGAGCTCCACGGCCATGCGCAGCGCGCGGCCGAAAGCCTTGAACACGGTTTCGATCTGGTGGTGGGTGTTGTGCCCGCGCAGGTTGTCGATGTGCAGGGTCACGTTGGCGTGGTTGACGAAGCCCTGGAAGAATTCCTGGAACAGATCAACGTCGAAACCGCCGACAGTGGCACGGGTGTACGGCACATGCATCTGCAGGCCCGGGCGGCCAGAGAAGTCGATGACCACCCGCGACAGCGCCTCATCGAGCGGCACGTAGGCATGGCCGTAGCGACGGATGCCTTTTTTGTCGCCGATGGCTTTGGTAAAGGCTTGTCCCAAAGTGATACCGACGTCCTCCACCGTGTGGTGGTCATCGATATGCAGGTCGCCCTTGCTGACGATGTCCAGGTCGATCAGCCCGTGACGGGCGATCTGGTCCAGCATGTGCTCAAGAAAAGGCACGCCGATATCAAACCGGGCCTTTCCGGTGCCATCCAGGTTGATCGAGGCTTTGATCTGGGTTTCCAGAGTGTCGCGCTCGACAGACGCCTTACGTTCGGCCATCACCAGCTCCGCAAAATCATTGGGCGAAAAAGGCAGCCATTATAGGGGCGCGAGCGACAAACAGAAACACGGGAGGTGATATCCCTGACGGGCTGAATCCTGGGCTGTCGGTGATAGACATGTCCATACAAGCAATTCTTGCCATCACCCAGAATCAAATGTGGGAGCGGGCTTGCTCGCGAAGGCCGCGTATCCGTCGACATCATCGTCAACTGACACACCGCTTTCGCGAGCAAGCCCGCTCCCACACTAGAGTTGCCCTTACCTTGAGGGTTCGGGCAACGGTCTTAGCGGAACAACACCGCCGTCTTCTGCAGGGTCACCCACACACCCCACGCCAACGGAATGCCCACCACCAGCCAGGCGGCGATCGCCAAAGGCTTGGTGCCCGGCGCGGCTTTCCATTCCAGCGAAGTGCTGCTGTCGGCGCCCTTGTCATGGCCCAGCGCCTGTTCGGCGGCCAGTTCGGCGTCGGTCATGAAGTACTTGTCGGCGACCGGGCGGACCAGCAGATTGCACAGGAAGCCCAGCACCAGCAGGCCGGCGAGGATGTACAAGGTGATGTCATAGGCTGCAGCGCGTTCAACGCCGATGCTCAACTGATATTCACGCAGATAGTTCACCAGTACCGGACCCAGCACGCCCGCCGCAGCCCAGGCAGTCAGCAGGCGACCGTGGATCGCGCCAACCATTTGCGTACCGAACAGGTCCGCCAGGTAGGCCGGCACAGTGGCGAAACCGCCGCCGTACATCGACAGGATGATGCAGAACGCCGCCACGAACAGCGCGACGCTGCCCAGGTGACCGAGGTTCGGGATCAGCGCGTACAGGGCAAAGCCCAGGGCGAAGAACACGAAATAGGTGTTTTTGCGGCCCAGGTAATCCGAGAAGGATGCCCAGAAGAACCGCCCACCGATGTTGAACAGGCTCAACAGCCCGGTAAAGCCGGCCGCGATGGCAGCGATTTGACCGAGTTGCACAGCGTCCAGTTGACCGAAAGGCAGGTCGGTGCCAAGCAATTTACCGCCGAACACTTCCTGCAACAGTGGCGAAGCCATGCCCAGGATGCCGATACCGGCGGAAACGTTCAGGCACAGCACCAGCCATACCAGACGGAACTGCGGGGTTTTCCAGGCAACGTTCACGTGAACGTGGCGATGAGTGATCATCGCGTTCGCGGCTTTCTTCGGTGCCGGGGTCCAGCCTTCAGGCTTCCAGCCAGTCGGCGGAACGCGGTACGACAAGGCGCCACCGATCATGAACACGAAGTAGATCGCGGCCATGACCAAAAAGCTTTGCCATACACCCACGCCAGTCGGCGAAGCGAAGTGGCTCATCAGCGCTGCCGCCAACGGAGCACCTACCATCGCGCCGCCGCCGAAGCCCATGATCGCCATACCGGTGGCCATGCCACGCTTGTCCGGGAACCACTTGATCAGCGTCGAAACCGGGGAGATGTAGCCCAGGCCCAGGCCGATACCGCCAATGACTCCGGAACCGACCCACATCAGCCAGATCTGGTGGGTATAAATACCCAACGCGGAAATCAGCAGGCCACCGCACCAGCACAATGCCGATACAACACCCGCCTTGCGCGGCCCGGCGTGTTCCAGCCAGCCACCCCAGATGGCTGCCGAGCAACCCAGGAAGATAAAGAACAAGGTGTAGATCCAGCCGAGCATCGAGATCGGCCAATCACATTGGGACGAGAAGACTTGCGAGATGAAGCTCATATCCGGCGCACAAGCCACAGGCTTAGTGACACCCAAGGCTTTGGACAGTGGCAACCAGAATACTGAGAAGCCGTAGGCCATGCCGATGCACAGGTGAATGGCCAGTGCGGCCGGTGGAACCAGCCACCGGTTGAAACCGGGCTTGGCGATGATGCGCTCCTTGGAGAGGAACGCAGGCTGGTCGGCAATGCCGTCCGCCGTGATGCTCGTGCTCATGGTGTATCCCCCAGTTGTTAGAATGGTTCGCCAGCCACGCCTCACCCTCAGCCTTCATTGCACGCAGGCATGGCTGTATTTTTTGGTGAAGCTCCATATTGGTGCGACATTACGCCGCAGAAGGACGGACGAACAGGCAAAGGTTACCATTTGATCGTGACAGAAGAGTCAAAGTGATATCACCTTTTTTGTGTCATTTGTCTTATCGCGCCATTACTCACTTTCTGTAGGGTGTGAACCGTTTTATTTTTCAGGAATCTGTATGCCCATCGTTGTCGAGCACCTGAATGAAGCCACCAGCCAGGACCAGCAGGACCTGCATAAAATCTACCGCGACGCCCCGACCTGGCTGTTCGAGCCTTTTGGTGGTGCCGCACAACTCATACAAGGCTGCCTGGAAGACAGCTCGCTGATCGCGGCACGTTTCAATGACCGGCTACTCGGCGCCGCACGCCTGCAACGGCAGCAGAACGTCTGGCACTTGTCCCAAATGTGCGTACGAAACATTACTCGTCGCCGTGGCGTGGCTGAACGACTGGTGAGCGAGGCGCGCAGAATCGCCGGGGAAAACGGCGCCGAGCTACGGTTGTTGGCGCCAGCCGGGCACCTGGAAGCCCAAGCACTGGCGGCCAAATTGAAGATCACGCTGGATGAACGCTAATTAAGGCCGAACACAATTCCCGTGGCGAGGGAGCGAGAAACGATCAGCCAACGCGCCAGCAATTGAGGGCGTTATACTCCCAGGCTAAATTTTGAACTCAACCTACAAGGACTCGCCCATGAAAGCGTTCGGCAAAATCCTGGGTCTGGTACTTCTCGGGCTGTTGCTGATCATTGTGGCCCTGGGCTTTGCCCTGACCCACCTCTTCGATCCCAACGACTATAAAGAAGAGATCCGCCAGATAGCCCGCGACAAGGCCCACATTGAGCTGACGCTCAATGGCGACATCGGCTGGAGCCTGTTTCCATGGTTGGGTCTGGAGTTACATGACGCCAGCGTCGCCACACTGGCCAACCCGACACACCCTTTCGCCGACCTGCAGATGCTCGGCCTGTCGGTGCGAGTGATACCGTTGCTGCGTCGGGAAGTGCAGATGAGCGACGTCCGGGTCGAAGGCCTGAACCTGCGACTCAACCGTGACAAGAACGGCCACGGCAATTGGGAAGACATCGGCAAGGTACCCGCCTCTGCGACAACAGCGAGTGCGCCGGCACCGGCCGAGCAGCCAGCCCCGTCCACCAGCACCCCGGCAGAAAAACCGGCCCAGCCGACCCGCCTGGATATCGACAGCCTGACCGTGAACAACGCCCGGATCGAATACACCGACGAGCAGACCGGCAAGTTGTTCACTGCCGAAAGCATCCAGCTGAGCACCGGCGCGGTCCACGACTCCACCAACATCCCGGTCACCCTTACCGCATTCCTGTCCAGCAACCAGCCAGCCGTGCGTGTGCGTACCGAACTCACTGGCGAACTGCGCTTCGAACGCGCCTTGCAGCGCTACAAGTTCGAAGACCTGAAGCTGTCCGGCGAAGCCACAGGCGACCCATTGCAGGGCAAGACCCTGAACTTTGCCGCACAAGGCCAGCTATTCCTGGATAAGGCAGCAAACGTCGCCGAATGGACCGGCATCAAGCTGTCCCTCAACCAATTGCGTGCCTTGGGTGAACTGAAGGTCAACGACCTCGACAAAACGCCGCAATTGAGTGGCGGCATGTCGATCGCCCAGTTCGACCTGGCAAACTTTGTCGATAGCATCGGCCAGAAACTGCCGGCCATGGCCGAAGGCAGCCTGAGCAAGGTCGAGCTGGTCAGCCGCATTGCCGGTACGCCGACCAGCGCCGAATTCAATGACCTCAACCTGAAAGTCGACGACAGCAGCTTCAACGGTCGTATCGTCGTGGAAGACTTCGCCAAGCAATCCTTGCGTGTGCAGCTCAAGGCCGACACGTTCAACGTCGACCGCTACCTGCCACCCAAATCCGCCGAAGCCGACAGCAGCAAGGCGGCTCGCGAGGCCGAGGTCAACAACACCGAAGCCAGCGCCATGGCCGGTGCCGGCAGCACGCCACTGCCGAGCGCTCCGACCCAGGGCGCCTGGAGCAACGATCGACTGTTTCCGGTGGAGCGCCTGAGCAAACTGGACCTGGAAGCCGACCTGACCTTCGGCCAACTGACCCTCGATAAACTGCCCATCCAGAACGCCGCGCTCAAGGCCACGGGCCTTGGCGGCCTGCTGACCCTGGAGAACCTGCGGGGCGATTTGTACAACGGCAACTTCGAAGCCAAAGGCACGCTGGACGTGCGCCAGCCCACGCCGCAGTTGAACCTGCAAACCCGCATCAACCGCGTGCCGGCCGAGAAAATCATCGAAAGCCAGGGTAAGAATCCACCGGTCAAAGGCCTGGTGACGCTCAACAGCGCCATAACCGCCAGTGGCAACAGCCAGAAAGCCCTGATCGACAGCCTCAATGGCAACGCCGGGTTCGTCATCAACGATGGCATGCTGCTCAATGCCAACCTCGAACAGCAATTGTGCAAAGGCATCGCCACCCTCAATCGCAAGACCCTCAGTGGTGAACCCCGGGGCAAGGACACGCCGTTCCAGCAACTCAACGGCAACCTCACGTTCCACAATGGCGTTGCCAGCAACCCGGACCTGAAAGTGCGCATCCCCGGCATGATCGTCAACGGCAACGGCGATATCGACCTGCGCGTGCTGGGCATGGACTACCGCGTCGGCATCATCGTCGAAGGTGACAAGAGCGACATGCCCGACCCGGCCTGCCAGGTCAACGAACGCTACGTCGACATCGAATGGCCGTTGCGCTGCCGCGGCCCGCTGGAGCTGGGCGCCAAGGCCTGCCGACTGGACAACGAGGGGATGGGCAAGGTCGCGGCGAAACTGGCCGGCGACCGCCTCGGTGACAAGATCGAAGAGAAGCTGGGCGACAAGGTCAGCCCCGAGCTGAAAGACGCGCTCAAGGGACTGTTCAAGCGATGAGAGCCGAGCAGTTTTCCACCGCCGTACTGGATTGGTTCGACCGCCACGGGCGCCACGATTTGCCTTGGCAACAAGGCATCACCCCGTATCGGGTGTGGGTCTCGGAAATCATGCTGCAGCAGACCCAGGTCAGCACCGTGCTCAATTACTTCGATCGGTTCATGGCCTCGCTGCCTACCGTCGAAGCGCTGGCCGCCGCGCCAGAGGACGAAGTGCTGCACCTGTGGACCGGGCTGGGCTACTACACCCGCGCCCGCAACCTGCAGAAAACCGCGAAGATCGTCGTCGACCTCTACGATGGGGAATTCCCTCGTGACGTGGAAAAACTCACCGAGTTGCCGGGGATCGGCCTGTCCACGGCCGGCGCAATCGCCAGCATTAGCATGGGCCTGCGGGCCCCGATTCTCGACGGCAACGTCAAGCGTGTGCTGGCGCGCTTCACGGCCCAGGAAGGCTACCCGGGCGAACCGAAGGTTGCCAAACAGCTGTGGGCCACCGCCGAGCGCTTCACGCCCCAGGACCGGGTCAACGCCTACACCCAGGCAATGATGGACCTGGGCGCCACACTCTGCACCCGCAGTAAACCCAGCTGCCTGCTTTGCCCGCTGAAAAGCGGCTGCGAGGCGCACATGCTTGGCCTGGAGACGCGCTATCCGATTCCCAAGCCCCGCAAGGAAGTGCCGAAAAAACGCACGCTGATGCCGATGCTGGCCAATCGCGAAGGCGCGATTCTGCTTTACCGTCGCCCCTCCACCGGCCTTTGGGGCGGTTTGTGGAGCCTGCCGGAACTCGACGACCTCGACGACCTGCAGCACCTGGCCCTGCAACACTCGCTGGAACTGGGCAAGCAACAGGAAATGCCGAGTCTGGTGCACACCTTCAGCCACTTCCAGTTGGCGATCGAACCCTGGCTGGTCCGGGTCCGGGAAACCGGCCATCACGTGGCCGAGGCCGACTGGCTCTGGTATAACCTCGCCACCCCGCCGCGCCTGGGCCTCGCCGCCCCGGTCAAAACCTTGCTCGAACGCGCGGCCGCCGTATTGAACGCAGGAGAGTCGTCATGACCCGCATCATCATGTGTCGCAAGTACAAAGAAGAACTCGAAGGCCTGGAGCGCGCTCCGTTTCCGGGCGCCAAAGGCCAGGATATCTTTGACCATGTCTCGGCCAAGGCCTGGGCCGACTGGCAGAAACACCAGACCCTGCTGATCAACGAAAAACGCCTGAACATGATGAACGCCGAAGACCGCAAATACCTTCAGGGCGAGATGGACAAGTTCTTTTCCGGCGAAGAATACGCCAAGGCCGAAGGCTACGTGCCGCCGTCCGAATAAGCTGCCCAGAACCGGGGCGGATCGTAAGCGACGGTAATAATTAAATATTTTTTGAAAACTTGCTTGACGACCCCCTGAAAAACCCGTTTAATGCGCCCCGTTGCCCAGATAGCTCAGTCGGTAGAGCAGGGGATTGAAAATCCCCGTGTCGGCGGTTCGATTCCGTCTCTGGGCACCAAATACCGAAAACCCCGATCAAGAAATTGATCGGGGTTTTTTATTGCGTGGGGTTTCTTCCTCTGCCCTACCGACTCAGCTACATTCGACTCGCTGCTTCCCCCCCAAATAGACGAGTCGACATGGACATCACCAACACCCCCTTTGGCATCACCGACTGGTCGGCCATCGAGCCCACCGAACACAAAGGCGTCACCGGAACCGCTTATTGGCGCACCCAGCAGTTCGGGAACATCCGGGTGCGAATGGTGGAGTACACGGCGGGGTATCTGGCCGACCATTGGTGCACCAAAGGCCATATCCTGTTTTGCCTGAAGGGTGAGTTGAACACCGAACTGGAGGACGGGCGGCAGTTTGTGCTCAAGCCCGGCATGAGCTACCAGGTGGCCGACCAGGCCGAGCCTCATCGCTCTTCAACCTCACTGGGTGCAACGTTGTTTGTGGTGGATTGAATTCGAAGCGTTCGCCCTGAAGCTGTAGGATAGATCGCCTTATTTTCATGTCAGGAATCTGACCCATGTCATCGGCAAACAAACAGCAGAAGCGCAACCAGCGCGCCAAAGCAAAAGCCAAGAAGAACCGGATTCAACGCACCGCCGCGCCGAACGACTTCCTGGACCCGAACGATGAGCGCATCGATCTGGAAACCGTGGATTTATCGGAGCTGTTCCAAGTCATGCGGGCGGCCGAAAAAATCAGCCAGCAGGCCATGTGCGCGGTCTTCCTGGGGCATCCACTACTGGCACTCGTGCTGGAACAGGAAGGCGAAGAAGAAGCCACTGACTTCATCATCACCGCCCTGATCGAATATCGGCGCATGACAAAGGACGTCGACGAGCAGACCGCACTGGACTGGGTTGAAAGCGAGCAGTTCCAAGCCGATTACGTCGCTGCGTCCAACGCGCTGGCGCAAGACCCGAGCTGACCATCACACTGCCAAGCGCTTTTGTCATGAAGGCGCTCGCGGTAGATGACATCCTCCTGAGATAGCTCCTACAAACAGAGGGCAACCGACATAAGGCGGCGTCAAATCCGTCCTGCACGAATCAGTTGTTTTTCCTCCCGAGCAATCAGCCTCGTCCGGCATCATCGACACGTTGTCTGGAGCATCCTTTTGGTCCGCCCACCCTCACGGCTGACATTTCGATGACTTCCCTCCTTCCTCAAGATGACCCAAAGCTCGCACCGCTAATTAACGAGCTTGGCGAACTGATCCGCCAAGCACGCCAGAAGGTCTTGCGCGCGGTCGACACCCTTCAAGTGCAAACCTGCTGGCAGATCGGGCGGCATATCATCGAATTCGAACAGGGAGGCGCCGAGCGGGCGGCCTATGGGGCGCGGCTGCTGTCGACGCTGGCGAAAGTACTGACAGCAAAGTTCGGGAAAGGGTTTGATGCGTCGAATCTGCGCTACATGCGACTTTTCTATCAGGCCTTTCCAATGTGTGACGCACTGCGTCACGAATTGAGTTGGACCCACTATCGCATGCTGCTGCGCGTCGAAAATGACAACGCACGCCATTGGTATATGAACGAAGCCGCTGCGCAAAACTGGTCCACCCGCGCCCTGGAGCGCCAGATCGGCACGTTCTACTACGAACGCCTCCTGGCCAGCCGCGACCGGCCTGCGGTGAAACAGGAGGCCACCGTCAATATCAAGGAACTTGACCTTGGCCCAAGGGATATCATCAGGGACCCGGTGGTTTTGGAGTTCCTCGGGCTGCCCAATGCCGGCACCGTTCTGGAGACGGAACTGGAGCAGGCCTTGATCGACCAGCTACAGGGCTTCCTCCTGGAGCTGGGCAAGGGCTTTGCCTTCATCGCTCGCCAACAAAGAATCAGCACCGAAAGCAAGGACTTCTACCTCGACCTGGTCTTTTACAACTACCTGCTCAAATGCTTTGTGATCGTCGACCTCAAACGTGGCGAGCTGAGCCATCAGGACATCGGGCAGATGGACATGTACGTTCGTCTTTACGACGACCTCAAACGCGGTCCCGACGACAAACCCACCGTCGGTATTATCCTCTGCGCCCAAAAGGATGAATCGGTGGTGCGTTATTCCGTGTTGCAAGGTAACGAGCAATTATTCGCCAGCCAATACCAGTTGGTGCTGCCTACGGAAGAAGAGCTGCGCCATGAGCTGGATCGCGAACGGGCGCGACTTGAAGACGTGACCGCCGGCCTCTGAAAACCGCATGTTCAGTAAACCCATGTAGGATTACGCGCTTTTTCAGCAACAGCGACCTCAAGAACGCTATCCTGCATATCACCGGCCGCAGCCGATCCTTCTCTAACCAGACCTTGCGGACCGCCCCTAACGAATTGGAAACCGAAGCCCAATGGCCTCACTGAACAAACAGCAAAAACGCGCCAAGCGCGCCAAAGAAAAAGCCAAGCAAATCCGCATGACCGGGCGCAAATCCATCCCGATGTATGGCGACCCGGCCCACGCCACCGCCCAGCCGCCGGTCTACGTACTGGAGCTGTTCGTCAAGCTGCGCGACGCCGAGGCCATCAGTCGCAGCGAAATGCTCGACACGTTGCTCGCGTCCCTGAGCGTGATGATCAGCGAACGCCCAAGCCTGCTGGACCTGAAAAACGCCGAAAACGAAAGCATGGCAGCCACCAACCTGGCCGCCGACATGCTGGTGGATTACCGCATGTGGGTCGACGAGATGGACCGCGAGACGGCGCAACGCTGGCTCAGCACCCCGGAGTTCATCCAGGACTTCAGCGAGGCGCTGGATCGGTATCGCCAATCGATGGAAGCGCCTGCCAGCGAATAAGCCCTTCGGTTATTCGTCACCGCTCCAATGGAACACCAGATTGCGTGCGGCGCCGCTGCCTACCTCGGCAGTGTCGCGGCGCGCCTCACCGTTGCGGGTCGCCACCACGGTGTACTTGCCCGGCGGCAATTGCACGTAAACCAGCGGCCCCGCGTCTTCCAGCGTCAGCAGAGTTTGCCCCGACGCGTTCTGCACGGTGACATCCACATCCGGGATGTATTTGTTTTCCACGCCAATCGCAAATGTCATGTGCAGGTTATAGCCCTGGGCCTGCCCGATGGCCCGGGCTTCATCCTCGCCGATACCGCCGGACAAGTAGGCGATACCGTTCTGTTGTGACGGCTGGACTTGCACGCCTGCGCTGTCTATTGGGGCGAGGTTGGTGGCGTTGAGCGTGACGGGGAAAAGCAGTGCGCCGATGGCGATAAGACAGTAGAGGGACTTCATGGCGGCAACTCCTGATTCTGGGAAAGCCATCTCTTTTGATGAATTCAGGAGCGTTCCGGTTTAGATCGATTGGAAGTTGGGCCGACTGCGGATTGGAATAGGCACGCTCATCCGATTAACCCTTCCAACCCCCGCCCAAAGCTGGCACCATCGCGCCTTTTTTCACGCGACTCCCCCGGGATCTTCACCGGCAGACAGGGTTTGCACGGCCGTTAGGTTGTTGATGGCGCGACAGTCTGCTGCGCCTATGCGACAACCTGCCGCGCATCACCGGTTTACCACCCGTAGCGCTGTTGGCGGCCATTCGGACGCATGCTAGCTTGGCCGCCTCGCCCTGGAAGGCCGCCAACAACAAGGGAGCACACACCATGAGGACCGCACATGGCCCAGGCCACGCCCGCGCTTGAAATCCGCAACCTGCACAAACGCTATGGAAAGCTGGAGGTGCTCAAAGGCGTCTCGCTGACCGCCCGCGACGGCGATGTGATCTCGATCCTGGGTTCCTCTGGGTCCGGCAAGTCCACGTTCCTGCGCTGCATCAACCTGCTGGAAAACCCCAACCAGGGGCAGATTCTGGTGGCCGGCGAAGAACTCAAGTTAAAGGCGGCAAAAAACGGTGAGCTGGTGGCCGCCGACGGCAAACAGATCAACCGCCTGCGCAGCGAGATCGGTTTTGTGTTTCAAAACTTTAACCTCTGGCCGCACATGAGCGTGCTCGACAACATCATCGAAGCACCGCGCCGCGTGCTTGGCCAGAGCAAGGCCGAAGCCGTCGAAGTGGCCGAAGCCCTGCTGGCCAAGGTCGGCATCGCCGACAAGCGTCACGCCTACCCCGCCGAGCTGTCCGGCGGCCAGCAACAGCGCGCCGCCATTGCCCGCACCTTGGCGATGAAGCCCAAGGTGATTCTGTTCGACGAGCCCACCTCCGCTCTTGACCCGGAAATGGTCCAGGAAGTACTTAGTGTGATCCGCGCCTTGGCCGAAGAAGGTCGCACCATGCTGCTGGTGACCCACGAAATGGGTTTCGCCCGCCAGGTTTCCAGCGAAGTGGTGTTCCTCCACCAGGGGCTGGTCGAGGAGCAAGGATCGCCACAGCAGGTCTTTGAGAACCCGCTTTCGGCGCGCTGCAAACAATTCATGTCTAGCAACCGCTAACGGAGCAGTACCCATGCAGATCTACAAGAAACTCCTCCTGGCGGCAGCCGCCAGCCTGGTGTTCTCGGCCAACGCCATGGCGGCCGACAAACTGAAGATGGGCATCGAAGCGGCCTACCCGCCGTTCAACAATAAAGACGCCAGCGGCCAGGTCGTGGGTTTTGACAAAGACATTGGCGATGCCCTGTGCGCCAAGATGAAAGTCGAATGCGAAGTGGTCACCTCCAACTGGGACGGCATCATCCCGGCCCTGCTCGCCAAGAAGTTCGACTTCCTGATTTCGTCGCTGTCGATCATCGAAGAGCGCAAGCAGGCTGTGGATTTCACCGACCCGTACTACTCCAACAAACTGCAATTCATCGCGCCGAAAAACGTCGAATTCAAAACCGACAAAGACTCGCTCCAAGGCAAGATCATCGGTGCACAACGCTCCACCTTGGCCGGCACTTACCTTGAAGACAATTATGAGGGCGTCACCACCAAGCTCTACGACACCCAGGAAAACGCCTACCTGGACCTGACCTCCGGCCGCGTCGACGCGATCCTGGCGGATAAGTACGCGAACTACGACTGGCTGAAAACCGATGCCGGCCGAGCTTACGAATTCAAGGGCGACCCACTGGTGGAAAGCGACAAGATCGGCATTGCTGTACGCAAGGGTGACCCGCTGCGCGAAAAGCTGAACGCCGCACTGAAAGAAATCGTCGCCGACGGCACCTATAAAAAGATCAACGACAAGTACTTCCCGTTCAGCATCTACTGATGCTGACGTGCCTGGCCGGTGCTGCTTCCCCGCAGCACCGGTCCTTAGCAAAGCCTGCCGCGATATGAACACACACCCATGATGATCGATCTCTACGGATTCGGCCCGGCACTCGCCGCCGGCGCGCTGATGACCGTCAAACTGGCGCTCTCGGCCCTGTGCCTGGGGCTGCTGCTCGGCCTGCTCGGCGCCTTGGCCAAGACCTCCCCGTACAAGCCGCTGCAATGGCTTGGCGGGACTTATTCGACGCTGGTGCGCGGCGTCCCGGAATTGCTCTGGGTACTGCTGATCTACTTCGGCACCGTCAACCTGATGAGTGCCTTGGGCGAGTACTTCGGCAACCCCGACCTCACCCTGAACGCTTTCGCTGCCGGCGTCATCGCCCTGGGCCTGTGCTTTGGCGCCTACGCCACCGAAGTGTTTCGCGGCGCGATCCTGGCGATCCCCAAGGGCCATCGTGAAGCCGGCGTGGCCTTGGGCCTATCGAAGTCGCGGATCTTCACCCGGCTGATCCTGCCGCAAATGTGGCGCATCGCCCTGCCCGGCCTGGGCAACCTGTTCATGATCCTGATGAAGGACACCGCGCTGGTCTCGGTGATCGGCCTGGAAGAAATCATGCGCCATGCGGAAATCGGCGTGACCGTGTCCAAGCAACCGTTCACCTTCTATATGGTGGCAGCGCTCATGTACCTGGGCCTGACAGTGCTCGCCATGATCGGCATGCACCTGCTGGAACGACGCGCCGCCCGTGGATTTACCAGGAGCACCCAATGAACTGGGAAGTCATCATCAAGTGGCTGCCGAAGCTGGCCCAGGGCGCCACACTGACCCTGGAGCTGGTGGCCATCGCCGTGATCGCCGGGCTGCTGCTGGCGATTCCACTGGGCATCGCCCGTTCTTCACGCCTGTGGTACGTGCGGGCTTTGCCCTACGCCTACATCTTCTTTTTCCGCGGTACGCCGTTATTGGTTCAGCTGTTCCTGGTCTACTACGGCCTGGCGCAATTCGATGCCGTACGCAGCAGCGCATTGTGGCCCTACCTGCGGGACCCGTTCTGGTGCGCCACGGTCACCATGACCCTGCACACCGCCGCCTACATCGCCGAAATCCTGCGTGGCGCGATCCAGGCCATCCCAAAGGGCGAGATCGAAGCCGCGCGGGCCCTGGGCATGTCGCGGCCCAAGGCGCTGTTCTACATCATGCTGCCCCGTGCCGCGCGTATCGGCCTGCCGGCCTACAGCAACGAAGTGATCCTGATGCTCAAGGCCAGCGCCCTGGCGAGCACCGTGACCCTGCTGGAACTCACCGGCATGGCCCGCACCATCATTGCCCGGACTTACCTGCCGGTGGAGATCTTCTTCGCGGCCGGCATGTTCTACCTGTTGATGTCGGTCCTGCTGGTGCAAGGCTTCAAGCAACTGGAGCGCTGGTTGCGCGTCGATGCCTGCCAAGGGCGCTGACAGCGGCGTGTTGACGGGCGAGGCGCTGCTCGCTCGTTTCACCGCGTTGGACGCTTTTCTCACGGAGCACCAGGCCCTGTGGAAACCGCGTCCGTTCACCCATCTGCAGCTGCCCTGGGAAAAGTCCCACCCGGAACTGGCCCAATGGCTACGCCAGCGTTCATTGGATGAGGCGGAAAACGACCATCATCAGCCGTGGTTGATCGAGAATGCGCCAGCACCATTTCCAGAGCTGGCAGCGCTTTCCCGCGCATTGAGTGCTGTCGCGGAATTACCGACCCGAATGCTCGAACCGCCGGCCCACCGCCTCAACGTCGACGTGCCCGGCCGCAAGTGGCAGCAGATCGAAGCCTTCGCCAGCCGCCTGAACTTCGCCACAGAACCGACTCATTGGCTCGACTGGTGCGCCGGTAAAGGCCACCTCGGCCGACGCCTGGTGCACGGCGAACAACAACTGACCTGCCTGGAATACAACCCGGCCCTGGTCGCCAGCGGCCAGCAACTGAGCCAACGCCATTACTTGCCCGCCACACACCTGCGCCAAGACGTGTTGGCGGCAGACGCAGCCCAGGCGATCCGCCCCGCACACACGCCAGTGGCGCTGCATGCCTGCGGCGACTTGCATGTGCGATTGATGCACCTGGCAAGCGCCACCGGCTGTGGACAACTGGCTATCGCACCGTGCTGCTACAACCGCATCAGCACTGAGCATTATCAACCGCTGTCCGACGCAGCCTTTGGCTCGGCCCTACACCTGTCGCTCGAGGATCTGGGCCTGCCGATGAGCGAAACCGTCACCGCTGGCGCACGCGTCCGACGGCAACGGGACCAGTCCATGGCCTGGCGCCTGGGCTTCGACCTGCTGCAACGGCAAATCCGCGGGTGCGAGGATTACCTGCCAACCCCCTCGTTACCCAGTGCCTGGCTGGAAAAATCCTTCGCCCAGTACTGCATCGATCTGGCAGCCCTGAAAGATTTATCCACAGTCGGCTCCCCGGATTGGGCCGGATTGGAAACGGCGGGTTATCAACGCCTGGCCGAGGTGCGCAATCTGGAATTGGTGCGAGGGCTTTTCCGACGGCCGTTGGAGCTTTGGCTGGTACTGGACCGGGCACTTTTCCTCACCCAAAAAGGCTACGACGTTCGCCTGGGCACCTTCTGCGAAATGCCTCTGACGCCACGAAATCTGATATTGCTGGCAGAGCGTTACTGAGGCGAAACAGCCTGTGGATAACTCTGTTGATGGAATCTGCCTGGATCCAAGAAACCCGCGATTTCCTGACCGATTCAAGACTGGTCATTTTTTGTTCACATGGATAAAAAACCATGAAAACAGGCATTTGCGAGCAAACGAGAAAGCTGTCACAAAATCGCAAGGTGCCGGTCGCTTCGTCCTTCCCATTGTGCATAAGCGTCTGAGCGAAACGACATAACCGACGAATTTCGTACGGCCCGAGGCCAGTAGTTACGCCCAAAACAGCCGTGTCGTACAAACACCCTCGGTACTGGGCGGCAGAAGCTTCACCCGCCGACGCCCCTTGAATATCACCGCCCCCCTGCAACGCGTCGAACCCCATGCAAAAATAGTCAGAATTCAGGGGTTTACAGAACGCACCCAATCGCTATAATCGTCGCCCACACGCCGGTATAGCTCAGTTGGTAGAGCAACTGACTTGTAATCAGTAGGTCCCGGGTTCGACTCCTGGTGCCGGCACCATACAAAACGAAGCCCTCGCAGAGATGCGAGGGCTTCGTTGTTTCTGGAGCATCCACTTTTCATCCACACGCTAAAACCTGCTCGCAATGAGGCCGTAAAACCCACCGACAATCTACCAGCCAAGACAAAGGGCTGCTTGGAACACAACGAACGAAGCAACCTCAACCAAACAGCATCTTTTGCCAATGGTCCTCACCCACAATGGCAATCGAAGCCCCCGCCTCCCGCAGCTCTACCGCCTTCATGATCTTCGTTCCATAGGCACTGTGGCGCCACTGCTCATTGCCCACGCTGCCGACCACCAAGTAATGCACCTTCTTACTCACACCGCCCCCAATCAAACCACCCCGCTCCTCGACCAGCGCCTGACAATCTTTGCGCGGCCCAAAGGCCATGACACCTGTAAACACAAACATCCGGCCATCCCACACCAAATCAGGGGCCGGCAAGTTGAATGGAAGATCCGTAGGCGCAACGGCAACAGCACCGCCGACCTTTGGTCTCTCGATGTCCATTCCAGAAAAGCCATGCAGGATATTAAGCAGCTCAAGAGACTCATCCTGGTCCAAGACATCGTCCTGAAGCATGCACGCCAAACGCGAATACAGCAGGTTGATCACCGGATCGTTCAGGTGCGCCAGATTGCTTTCCAACCATTGCTTCAGGAAAACCGCTTCGGTGGTATTCACCACGCCATCTGCCGCAATGCCTGCCGCTAGCCCGACCAATGCGTCAGCAGCGCGTCGATCGATGCGGGCACGGTGGAAGAATTTACTGTTTTCGAATTCGTTGTGTAGATCCATTACGAGCTTTCCTTGGATGGTGTTGGCTCGGATGCGGCAATGTCATAAAGCTAGCACTCCGCCACACAGCTGCAAGCTCGCGCTATCCGACCCGACCTCGTACCGGTGATCACAGATGCGTTAATCCCGGACACACAATTTCTAACCCCGCCAGCATCGCGCCACGATTGCCCCCTATTCGATCGACCGATACCCTCCAACTGTCGCTGCCAATTCAGCGACCGGGCCTGAGAACCCGAGTAAGATGCAGGCGCTACAGCGCCCGAACCACGTTTTGCGGCGTTTTTTAATGTCCGCATTCAGTGTAATGGCGGCTGTGCGTGGGAGACCTTCGGGTCTGCCGGGTTCCTGTATCTCCGGTTTCTCAGCCTGCGCACAGCTGCCACCCATTCGCCTGAGAACGAACGTGGCAGCTCTCATTTGATATGGGAGTTTATCGATGCACGCCATGGATCTGCTGCAGTCTCGCTTTATCGCTTTGCTAGTCACCAGCCGCCGCCAATTGGCAAACGGAGGTGCGCAATGACCCATCCCAAAGACCTCAAAACCCCAGGCCTAACCCCCTTCTCCTACCACTCCGACCGCCCGCTATTCCGCGTCAACAGCGGCATCCCCATTAGCGAAGCCCTGTCACACGCTTCCGACCTGCTCCACGTCGCCAAGGTCTTGGCCGAGGACGCGGCGATGATTCGCAGCACGGATCGGTACGCCTGGGCGTCGTGTTATTTGCAGGATATGAGTAAGGCCGTCATCGATGATGTGGTGAAGGTGCTGGAGGCGCCGGGGAGTAATCCTGCCTAAGAGCTGCTGGTGCAATGCTGCTCACTGGGCGGGGCAGCGTTGGGCTTTAATCTGTAGTAGCGCCGCGAGAAAGGGTGCAAGTTAGAGAAGGGCTGCTTCGCAGCCCAGCGGGCGCTGGGCACCCTCGCCACGGGGAGCGGCGGAACCCTCATCTAATCATTTTCCCCGCCGATAGCTTCAGATAAGCGCACGACCTGTCCCAAGGCTCCGCTCGCGCTCAACTACACTTGCCCAGAATTCCCCCCGCTCCAGGAGCGATATGCGATGAAGATCCGCACCAAAGTCATAGGCTCGGGGTTGGTCAGCCTTTCTTTTGCGCTGTTGCTCGGCGGTATCGGGTTGTGGGGGTATCACTCCATGACCGAGGCCCTGGTGCAGAACGAGACCAGTATTTCGGCCATGCGCAAGCACATGGAGGCGGACATGATGCACGACGCCATTCGTGCCGATGTGCTGGCCGCTCTGCTGGTGAAGCCGGGGGATGCGCAGGGAGCCAAGGAGGTGCTGGAGGCTTTTGACGAGCATTCTCAACGGATGCGCAAGGTAATTGCCGAGAACGCCGAGGCGAGGTTGCCGGAGGCTGTCGCCAAGGCCATTGTCGAGTTGAAACCACAAATCGATACCTACATCGATAAGGCCAAGCAGGTGATCGGCAAGGCGTTGAGTGGTGCGCAGGATGGCCAGGCGTTGCGGACAGAGTTCGACGGGGCGTTTTCGGCGCTGGAGGAACGCAACGAGGTGGTGAGCGAGCTGATCGAAAACCAGGCCCAGTCGTCTCGCCAGCATCAGGACCAGAGTATTCACATGTCGGAGCGCTGGCTGATCGTGACGTTGCTGGCCACGTGCGTGGCGTTGGCGCTGTTGTCATGGAGCCTGCTCAAGGCGGTGCTCACGCCGCTGAATAAAATCATCCTCAATACCCAGGCGATTTCCCAAGGGGATTTGCAGCGGTCGATGGGGGCTCACAGCAAAGATGAGCTGGGCCAGTTGCAAGGCGTGATCGAGCAGATGCAGACCAATTTGCGGCAGATGATCGCCACGATCCGCAGCCAGAGCGATGAGTTGCACGGCACGTCCCGGACCTTGGGCGATACGGCACGGCACATTGTGTCCAGCGCCGATCAGCAGGCCCATAGCGCGACCAGCATGGCAGCGAGCATGGAGCAGATGATAGCGAACATCAGCCAGATCCATCAGCACGCCGACAGTGCACGGACGATTTCGGCGCAGTCCGAACAACTGGCGAGTAGTGGTGGCCAGGTGATTCTCGGGGTGGTGGAAGGCATGAACCGGATTGCCGAGGTGGTCAACCAGTCGTCCGGCAAGATCACGGCCCTGGACGCTTCTTCCGAAGACATTCATTCCATCATTCAGGTGATCAAGAGCATCGCCGAGCAAACCAATCTGCTGGCCCTCAACGCCGCCATTGAAGCGGCCCGCGCTGGCGAGGCAGGGCGCGGTTTTGCGGTGGTGGCCGATGAAGTACGTAACCTGGCGGCACGCACCACCCAGTCCACCCAGGAAATTACCGCGATGATCGAGCGCATCCAGACCAGCGCCCGGGATGCGGTGGCGAATATGCAGGCTTGCGTCAGCCGCGTGGACGAAGGCGTGAACCTGGCCCAGCAGGCTGGGGTGTCCATCAGCGAAATCCGCACCGGCGCCCGGCATGCCGCCGAAGTGGTGGAGGAAATTTCCCAGACCATTGCCGAACAATCGAAGGCCAGCGATGAGATGGCTAAGCGAGTGGAATCGATTGCCGAACAGTCTCGGGAGAACACCCGTTCGATTCACAATTTGACGCAAACGGCGGATCAATTGAACGATGCGGCGGGGTCGATGCAGGCTTCGGTGCAGCAGTTCAAGATCTGATCAAGCAGGGCTGTATCGCACGTTTATGGCGAGGGGATTTAGCGAAACGTCGCACCGCCCCGCAGGGCTGCTTAGCAGCTCCTTTTTATGAGTGCTGCGCACTCAAGCGGGAGCAAGATCCCTCGCCACGGATTGATTCACGCCTCTAGATAGGTCGCGTTGCCGATTCCGTCAGGTTTTTATATTCCAGCTCACACCTGGCTCACCTCAAACACAAACGAAATCTCCCGTTTCTGCGCACTCCAGACGTACCGAATATGCTTGCCCTGCACCGGAATCGACACCGCTGGCGGGCGGAACGCGGCGACGCATTCGTGGCCGGGCAGGCGGACGCTGTTGTAGAGCAGCCCCCAGGACAGGGTTTCGCGCAGTTGTCGGGCGAACACCTGGGACGGGCCATAGGCGGCGGGGTCCGGGTCGTGGAGATGGGGGTAGTCGTGGCGGATGTCGTGCAGGGGCTTGATGACCTTGTTGACGTAGGTGCGCATGGTCAATTCCAGGTCCGGCTCGTTGGTTGCCCCGAGAAATCGGGCCTGGTGGTAGCAGGTTTCGGCGATGGCCGCTTCCTGGCTGCTCGCGGCGTAGTAGACGCCGAAGGTGCCATCGCTGAAGCGGCTGCTTTTGCCGATGTGGGTAAACGCCGCCATCACGGGTGAGGAGCCGGGTCCGGAAACACGGTCTTCGGGACGCACCCGGGTCAATACGCCGGCCTCGGCCATGAGCCGGTCATTGGTCAACGCCTCCAGGGCATAAGCGATGGGCAGGTCTTCGGGGTCGAGCACGTCTTCAAACAGCGCAATGGGTGGGAAGCTGCTGTTGACGATCCGATAGGCCCGTTTCCATTGCGGGTCCGCCAGTGGTGGCGTCATCAACCGCGCACTCCATCGAGGTAGCGCCGCACGTCGGCAATGTCCACCACCCGTCCGGCCAACATGTAGGCCAACGCTGACTGGCCGTTGAACGGCGCTGCGGTGTTGGGGCTGCTGACCCATTGATGAACGCGGTCCCGGCTGTTGCTGAAGATGATACTCAGCGCCTTGTGAATGCCCATGAGGTAGGAAATACGCTCGAGGGTGTCACGGGGCAGCTTTACGTTTTCCGGTAGTTGTTTGTATTTGTAGAAAGTCGTGTTGCCTATCTTGCCCAGCAACGTGCGCTGCTGCTCGACGCTGCAGCCCCACAACGCCATGAGGTTGAAGAAAAACTTTAGCGCGACTCGACCCGCGTCCGGGGAATCCAACTGTTGCTGGGCGTTGAGGGTGATGGAGGAAGTAGCCATGGGTTTAGGCTCCTTTGCTACGGGTGATACTGAGAGAGTAGTACATATATGGATATAAATTAAGTTTTAATTCGCAAACGAACAAAGAAGATCAGATTGAAATTTCTGAGCCCTCTCCTGTTACATTTCAGGCCTGAAGGAAATCCAAGCACCGGTTGACATAAACCTCACCCATGCCAGAAATCGGCCTCAAGAGCCGGCGCGACTGCTGACGCGACAGTGATATATCAAATATCCGGCAAACCAAGTTCTTTCCAACGGGTTTGACCAGTCGCCTCCTTCGTCCCAGGAAAACTCATGCAAGTGACCTTTAGCACCCACTTGCAGGTTGCGTAGACGCCGGCAATTGCCTTCATCTAACCGATCCAGACGTGGCGATGCCTATCTAATGGAAGCGCCACATTTCGGCTGTTCGAACAACTCGGGTATATCAGGCGGGGCCTTTTTCTCCCTGGGAAATACCTGACAAGGTTGCAGGCAAAGCCCATCACGACGCGAATTACACAGTCCCATACACGCCAAACCGGCAAAAACCCAAAATCCCAAATAAGCTCCAACCATCGCCTCCCGGAGCTTTTCGGCACAAAATCGCGACAAGCGGCGCAAGGTGCATGATGATAGCCCGCATGCACTGCCTGACCCGGGCCAGGTGCAAAACTATAGCGAGCCCACTTAAGCAGAGGGCATTACCTCATGGATAGCAGAACCCTACGCAACCTCATGCGTATCGTGCAGACCGGCTCGTTGTCGGCGGCAGCCGAACATTCGTGTCTCACGGTGCAAGCATTGGCAGCGCAGTTGAACAAGGTCGAAGAGCAGTTCGGTTTCCGGTTGTTCCGGCGCTCCAACAAAGGTCTGACGTTGACGAGCCAAGGCTCGGAACTGACCCCTTTCATGGATCAGGTGCTGGTTGCCACCCGGCAACTGGAGGAAAAGGTCGCGACGCTCAAAGCGCCCCGGCAGAGCACGCTTAAAGTGGCGCTCAATACCACCCTGCCAGCGGAGTTCAACCGACGAATGATCGATCGGTTGATCGCGGTGTTCCCCCAGTATCAGTTGGAGTTCAGTTACGCCGAGTCGATGGAGAACCTGAGCAAGCTCAAGAATGAAGCCTTTGATTTGGCGATCCTGATCGGGCACCAGCAGAGCGGTTTTTCCAGCATCACCATGCCAGATGTGCAGGTGCGGGTGGTGGGCGCCCATTGTGGCGACGAGGACGACTCCCTGGGTTTGCTCGGTGACAAGTTTCAGGTGCGTCCGGCAGAAGAATGTCCGTATTCCCACAGCTTTCTTCGATTTCTCGATGCAGGCCTGGGCGAATACGGGTCGAGCCAGCGGATGGTGTATTCCTGCAGTGAAACGCTGACGTTGTCGCTGATCACCCAGCTCGATGGCCTGGGGCTGGTATCTCGGGAGGCGGCACTGCGCAATGGCTTGGCCATTTTCCCGGACTTCGAGGACTTCCTTGAGGTCCGCCTGGCGGTAAACAATCCGGAGTTGTCCGGCCAGGCGCTGCACGATGTGGTGGACCTGACGCTACAGGAACGAACCGAGCGCGATGTACGACGCCGTGCCCAGCGCCACACTGAGAAACAGGTTACGGCTGAAATACGCACATAACAGTGTCGGAATCGCGGCATAGAATTCCGGGCGATCCAACTGTATCTGCTGATCCTTGATCAACAACGGGGTCAGGCTGATGGCAGCGACGATCGCCACCGGCAGGTATTCCAGGGCGCGAGCGACGAAAGGCGGCCAGTGTTCAGTGTTGATCTGCAACGGCAAGGCACGCGGCAGGAAAGTCACGGCCATCATCAGCACGACGACCAGGATCAGGAACGTTTGGTCAGGCATACGCCCACCCCGCAGCCAACGAATGTGGCGATGAAGACATTGAACGGCGAACTGCCCAGCAGGCTCAGTCCGCCCATGCAGACGACAGCCGCCAGGGCTGCGATCAGCTTGTTACGGGTATCGCACAGCGAAACCAGCACGTAGAGCATCATTGCGGTCAGGGCGTAATCGAGCTGGTATTTGATCAGGTGCGCGGCGTATTGCGCGCATACGGCGCCCAACAGGCCGCCGAGTACCCAGGAGGTGTGGCAAAACAGGTTGAAGCCGATCAGGTAGCGCACGCTCACTGGCGCCCCGCTGCCCAGCTTGACGCTGTGGAAGGCGAACGACTCATCCGTGAGCCCCGCCGCGTAGCACCAGCGCTCGAAACGACTGAGCCCTAGCGCTCGCAAGGCCTTGGCCATATAGACCGACATCAGCATGTGCCGCGCATTGATCAAGAACGTGGTGAGCACGATGGTGGTCAGCGAGGCGCCGCTGGAAATCAACGCCAACGCCGCGAATTGCGAAGCGCCCGCGTAGACGAACAGGCACATCGCCACGGGCAACCACAGGGGCAGCCCCGCGTTGACCGCCATCAGACCGAACACAAACGAAACCGTGAAATAACCCGCCACCACCGGACTGGCTTCAGCAAAGGTACGCGAGGCTTGTGGTTCGACCGCCAGCGGCTGGCTGGAAGTCTTGTTCATAAATCCCTCTCGAAAGTGATCTCACCCCGGGGCTCACAGAACCCCTGGGCAGCCCAAAAGCGCTTGCCGGCCAGATTAGCATCGTCGACGAACAGGAACATGCGCAGCACGCCCACCCGTTTCATGTCGGCCGAGGCCGCCTCCACCAGGCGCTGGCCCAGGCCTCGGGTGCGATGCTCCGGACTGACGGCCAGGTGATTGATCGTACCGCGGGTGCCCAGCATGCCCCCGATCACCGCACCGACCACCTCGCCACTGGCATCGACAGCCAGATAGGCGGTGGTGGTGTCCTGCAACAATACGCCCCGCAAAAATCGGGCATCCTGCCACTCGCAGAATGACACTTCGTCGAATCCGCGAAAAAAATGCTCCAACCGCTCCGCATCCCTGACCTGGGCCCGACGCAACAGAACCTGCTGCGCAGAGTCGTCCATGGGTTCGAGCCGTTCAGCGAACAATGTCGAAAGCGGTCCCGGGCCGCGAGAAGGAAATGGCCAGGATCTGCCGGTACGCCATTTCACGGCTGTGGGTGTTGCGAGCCGGGGTGACGTAATGGCGCATGTCGCGATCAAGGAAGAACGTGGTGTCGAGGATGTCTTCGTAGGTAACAGCCGCCAGTTGCTCTTCCTGGGCAGTGTACAAACGGCTTTCTGCACCCGTCACATTATGACGACCCCAGAAGTGCACGCCGCTGAACGGATACCCGTCGCAATGGATTCCTTCAGGGGTGATTTCCAGCTGCTTGCCCGGCTTGATCTCGATGCGGATCTGATGGATCTGGCACTGCCAGATTGCATCGTGCAGTTCCTGTGGCAGGACGTTCTTGTACACCTCGAAGTCCGTATCGATCAGGCTGCGCATCACCGGCGAGTTGATCACTTCGTTGGAAAAATCCTGGAAGTGCCGCTCCAATCCGCCAACATAGCTGTTGTTGGCCTTGGATTGCACATAGGCGCGGTGCTCAAGCTGCTTGAGCTCACGGGTCGTGGGGTTGTATTCGAAGTCGCTGTAGCGGCGAAAACGCATGCCTGACTCGGCCTGGCCGTAGTAGCTGTCGGGCTCCATGTTTTCCCAGCTTTTGGTCAGCCGGACAAAATCGCCGAAATGACCGTAGAGGTTGAAGTCTCCACCGCGAACGTTGACGTATTTGTCACGTCTTAGCGCTTCGCCCACTTCCCTGTTCAGAACGATCATTTTTCATAGGTCTCCGCTACGTTGAGCGGCCTAATCTAGTAGGTGCAGGATTTACGTCCATGAGAAAGATTTTGAAGCATTTCAAGCCCAGCTTGAAACGATGGGTGAAATGCAATTAGTACGACTTTTACTCGGGAAAACAGGCATTTTTTGCGATATTTATGGCGTCAAAAGGCAAAAAACCCCCGAGTTGGCGTCGGGGGTTTTCATCAGGCGCTTGTCACACCATCAGACATCAGAAGACGTTGATCGGGTAATCCACGAACACCCGAAGCTCATTGCCACTGACGTTGTACTCGCTGGACTTTTGCGACACACGCAACACGGAGCTGCGCAACCGTACGCTCAGGTCCTTGGCCGGGCCGTTCTGGACCACGTACTTGAACTGGTTGAAGATCTCGCGCTCGGTGCCACCTTCGCTGGTGGACGTGGTGATGTTATCGCCACGCACGTAAGCGACGTTATAGGTCAGGCCCGGGACGCCGAAGGTAGTGAAATCCAGGCCATAACCCAACTGCCAGCTGCGTTCGTCTTCAGCGTTGAAGTCGGACCAGTAGGAGTTGGCCAGGTAGATCGTGTTACCGCCGTCGCCCACACGATTCTGCTCGCGTTGATAACCGCCGTAGGCGTAGCCCAGGTTGCTGTCGCCGGTGCTGCGCTGGTGGGCGAGGGTGAAGCTGTGCGGTCCTGTGGCGAAGGTCGCAGCCAGGCTCCAGATCTTGTTGTCGTCACCGGTGACGTTGTTTTCGCGAACGTAGCTGTTGTCCAGCTTGGTGCGATAACCGTTGAAGTCCAGGGTCAGGGACTGATCCTTGGCCAGCGGGAACACATAGTTGGCGTTCACGTATTGCTTCTTCAACACGTCTTCGACGTCCGAGGCGTAGAGCGAAGCCTTGAACTGCTCGGTGAACTGATAGCTGCCGCCCAATACGTTGATCGACTTCAGGCCACCGCTGTCACGGCCTTCGGCGCTCTTGCGCGATTCGGCGGTGAAACGGCCGGCATTCAGTTCCAGGCCCTTGATCTCTTTAGAGGTGATCAGCGTGCCGGTGTAGCTTTCCGGCAGCAGGCGCGAGTTGTCATAGCTCAGCACCGGCAGGGCCGGCATCTGGTCGCCGTAGGCCAGCACGGTATTGGAGACACGGAACTTGACCGCTGCGCCAAACCTGGACAGGTCATCGGCCGCACTGCCGCTGTCGCCTTGCTTGAAGAAGTCGATGCCGCCCGCACCGCTGCGCCCCTTGCCGCCATCCAGACGCAAGGCGTACAGGCCGAACGCATCCACACCCACACCCACGGTGCCTTGGGTGAAACCGGACGAGAACGTACCGATAGCCGCCTGGCCCCATTCGGCCTTGTCCTGGTTGCCGTCTTTGTAGTCGCGATTCATGTAAGCGTTGCGTAACAGCACTTTCAGGCTGCTGTCTTCAACGAACCCCTTGGACTCAGCCTGGTCGTTGGCCATGGCGTGTGTCGTGCTCAAAATCCCCAGTGCGATCAAACCAATGCGCTTGTTCAACATGTTTATTTTCCTTATACGGGTTGATACGCACTGCGACTGGCAGCCGAAATGGCGCTTTTGCGCTCTTTTTCGGACTCTTGCTCCTGAAATAATGAAAAGGCCCGCCCACGAGTGATCGTGTCGGGCCTTTTTATTATTTAAGAGTCATGGCTGTTAGCCACAGGCGTGGGACGAATCCTAGTCGCGCCCTCAACAGCGTGTCAATTTCGTGAATCGTCTGTAATTAGGCGAAAAACATCTAAGAATCGCAGCCGTCCAGACCGCAGGCCATCGCCGGGGTAGAGGCCTGCACCGGCATGGCTTGATTTAACCAATCGGCAAATGCCTCGGGTTTACCGAGCCAGGGACCGATGTCGATCAGCGTGAACCGACCGTCCTGCGCCAAGGCAAACGTCGGGAAGCCCTGGCCACCGACCTGGGTCAGCAAGGCCCGACTGGCCTTGATATGCCCTTGCACATCAGTTGCATTGAACGCCGCCAGGAACGCCTGGGCTTGCAGACCGATGGATTGAGCCAGCTCCAGGAGCACGATTTCGTCAGCAATGCGTCGGCCTTCGACGTAGTGTGCGGTTTGCAGGCGTCCCAACAGTTCCAGGCCGCGGCCAGCGAGCTGCTCGGCAGCGAGGATGGCTGCGGTCGGCGGCGCCGAATCGAACACCGCGCTGTCGTCGCGCAACAAGCCTTCGAAATAGGCCTCGCCAAACGGCTGTCCGGTGTATTCGGCGATGCGTCGGTCGTGGGGCATCACGTAACTGCGCAACTGCGGCGAGACCTGCTGGCGATTGGCACCGGTCATCATGCCGCCGCCATGGGCGATCACCGGCAGCACCGCCCGGGCGGCCTGCACCAACGGTTTGGCGCCGTAGCACCAGCCGCATAGCGGGTCATAGATGTAATGAAGGGTGGTCATGGCAACTCTCCGCTGGCCGTGAGGATTCGATGGCAGGGTAGCCTCGGGAGTCCTGCGGAAAAACGCCGGAATGGCGTTCAGTTTGTTTCGTGGATCGGTCGAATGCCTCTCTTGGGTGGACACTGCCCGCTCTCACAGGGAATCGCATCAATCCACAGATCCTTCAGGCACAAAAAAAAAGCGCTGCCATCCCGGCCAGCGCTTTTTATCAATCCGTCGAATTCTATCCTTGCATCACATCCCACAACGCTTCCAGCTCCGCCTCGCTGAACAGGCCAGCGGGGTAGCGCTCCACGATCACCCGACGCGGATCAGGTTCTCTGATCTGACGCGTTCCGTTGGACTTCAACCACTGCGCCAAGGCTTGCAGCGACTCACCATTAACGGCCAAGGGATGGCATGTGCGCTCGCTTATCATATTCATTCCAGCGCCCTCTCCTGGTTGATGAGCGGCCAATTTATCCAAGGTTTATGACAAAACAACTCAGTTCCGCTCCCAAGAACTGTTCGGATGCAGATACAAGAGCTATGCCAATGTATCGGCACCGCCAAGAAACAGGCACAAAAAACCCGCGCGCCCAATCGGGCCGCGGGCTTACCAGGATGGATCCAAAAACGCCGACCTAGAGCCGGCGCAATCGATATCAGCAAGCTGTTACATCGCCACTCATTTTGTCCGCGGCGCGGGTTGCTGTTGGGTAAGGCAATGGATATTCCCACCACCGAGTAACAGTTCGCGGCCCGGCACCATGACCACTTCGTGCTGCGGGAATAGCTGTTGCAGGATCTCCCTGGCCGGGACGTCCAGCGGGTCGTCAAAACTCGGTGCGATGATGCCGCCGTTGACGATCAGGAAGTTCACGTAAGAACCGGCCAGCCGCACGCTCGGATTGCGCTCCTGGGAACCCTCCACGGCATCCACCCCCGCACATTCCTCTTCGGTGGCATACAGCGGCCCTGGAATCGGCATCTTGTGCACTGTGAACGGGCGTCCCTTGGCGTCGGTGCTGTTTTTCAGCACGTTCATCGCGGCGTGGCAGCGAGCGTAGTTCGGGTCCTGCGGGTCGTCGGTCCAGGCAAGCAATACTTCGCCAGGCCGCACGTAGCAGCAGAAGTTATCCACATGACCGTCGGTTTCGTCATTGAACAGGCCGTCCGGCAACCAGATGATCTTGTCCACCGCCAACTGCGCGCTGAGTATCGCCTCGATGTCCTCGCGACTGATATGCGGGTTGCGATTGCGGTTGAGCAGGCATTCTTCGGTGGTGATCAGGGTGCCTTCGCCATCGACATGGATCGAACCGCCCTCGAGCACAAAACCCTCGGTGCGATAACGCGGGCTGCGCTCGATCTCAAGGATCTTGCTGGCCACTTGCGAATCACGGTTCCACGGCGCATACAGGCCACCGTCGAAACCGCCCCAGGCGTTGAAGTCCCAGTCGACACCGCGCACTTCGCCGTTGTCATTGATGACGAAGGTCGGGCCAGTATCGCGGACCCAGGCGTCGTCGCTGGACATCTCCACCAGGCGGATATTCGGCACGTCGAGGCGTGCCCGGGCGTTTTCGTACTGGGCCGCGGACACCGCCACGGTCACTGGCTCAAAACGGGCAATGGCCTTGGCCACCGCGACGTGGGCGGCCTGCGCGGGCTTGCCGCCCAGGCGCCAGTTATCCGGGCGCTCGGGCCAGATCATCCAGACTTGGGTCTGGGTCGCCCACTCGGCAGGCATGTGGAAACCGTCCGCACGGGGAGTGCTGCGCAACGTTGTCATGAATCAGGACTCCAGTGAGCGATACAAAAGGGTAACGGCACGCGAGGAGGAGCGCGTCGTGCAATGTCGACTTTATAAGCGATAAAAATCGGCTTTTAAAGTATAAAAAACTCATCGCCATGAAAAAATAGCGAAAAATACCGACAAAAATCGAATTGTGTTTATTGAATCTGTGGGAGCGAGCTTGCTCGCTCCCACAGGGGCAAGACCCGCCTTAAAGCCCCTCGTCCAACACCTTCGCCAACATGTCCACAAAGAAATCCACACTCTGACGCGTGGTGACCATCGGCGGCTTGATCTTGAGGATGTTCAGGTAATCGCCAGTCGGTTGCATGAAGATACCCAGCTCCCGTAGGCGATTGCACAGCGCCGTGGTTTCTTCGGTGGCCGGCTCCAGGGTTTCGCGGTTACGGATCAATTCCACGCCCAGGTAGAACCCGGAACCATGCACCGCACCGACCAATGGATATTGGTCAATCAAGGCTTGCAGTCGTGCCTTGAAATGCGCACCCACCACTTGGGCGTTTTCCCAGAGCCGTTCTTCTTCCATGACATCCAGCACGGCCATGCCGATCCGGCAACTGACCGGGCTGCCACCGGCCGACGAGAAGAAATAACCCTCGGCTTCCAGCGCCTCGGCGATTTCCCGGCGGGTAATGACCACGCCCAGCGGCTGGCCGTTGCCCATGCCCTTGGCCATGGTGATGATGTCCGGCACCACGCCCTGTTCCTCAAAGCCCCAGAAGAACTCGCCCATGCGCCCATAACCGACCTGCACTTCGTCGGCGATGCAGACCCCACCGCGCTCGCGTACCAGCGCGTAGACCTGCTTCAAATACCCTGGCGGCAGCGCAATCCCGCCGGCATTGCCATACACCGGCTCGCAGATGAAGCCAGCGAGTTGGCGCTTGTTTTGCGCGATCTTCGCCAGGTTGTGTTCGACGCTGCGCACATAATCCGGCGCGCTATCGGGCCCGCGGAATTCACCACGATAGGTGTTTGGCGCGGTCACCGGATGCACCCAATCCGGGCGGCTGCTCAGGGCCTGGGGGTTGTCGGCGATAGACGTCGATACCGCATCGGCCGCCACCGACCAGCCGTGATAGGCCTCCAGCACACTGAGCATGTCCCGGCCACCGCTGTAGGCCCAGGCCAGGCGGATCGCCAGGTCGTTGGCCTCGGTGCCGCTGTTGACCAGAAACACCCGATCCATGTTGGAGGGCGCCAGCGACAGCAGGCGTTCGGAGAACTCGGCGATCGCGGCATAGTGAAAACGTGAGTTGGTGTTGAGCAGTGACCACTGCCGGGCCGCCACTGCCGCCATGCGCGGATGGCCGTGCCCCAACACCGCGACATTGTTGAGCATGTCCAGATACGAACGGCCCTGCATGTCGATCAAGTGGTTGCGCCAGCCGCGCTCAATACGTGGTGGGTCGACGTAATAGTGCTTCTGCGAGCGGGCAAAGCTCGCATCGCGGCGGGCCAGCAACGCCTCGGGATCGATTTCCGGCTCGGCATCGCACGCCAGCCCCAGCAGCACCGCCGGCGAAGGGCAAAGTGCCTGCCAGGCCGTGGCCCGGGATGGCGTACAGAACAGCGGTGGATTCACCTGGGCGCCCCGGCACAACTGCACCCGCAACGGCCCCGTCACTTCACCCAGCACCTGTCCCTTGACCAGCGCTGCCCCTGAATGCAACGGCGACGTCACGCCCCACAACCGCACGCTCAACTGGGCGCTGTCCAGTTGCAGCATGCCGTCGGCGCTCTTATGCACGAGCCCGGCGAACGGCGACTCTAGCGGCGTGCCCTGAGGGACATGCAGCTCCACGTGCAATGGATAGGTATCGGGCTCAACGGCGCTGTCCGGTCGGGTGCGAGACAACCGGTACTGCCCGTAACGGCTGGCAGCCAGCCCATGAACGGCGGCGGCTTCGCTCAGCAAACGCTGGTCGATCCCCGGCTGCTCCCAGTTACCGGCCTCGAAATGCACGCTCAACACACCCAGGTCAATCAAGGCGAACTCACGCCCCACCAAGGTCGGCAACAATGGCACGAAGCCTTCGCTGGCAATGGTCGGCAGGCTATGGTCGACAGCGCAGAGAATCGCCGCTTCCATCAATTCCAGAGGCACCGAGTGAGCGACCCGGAAAATTTCCCACTCATGCTCCAGATTGTCGCGACTGTACTGGTTGTCCGGGTCGATAGAGACCTGCTGTTCGCCGCTGAGCACCAGGACGGCGGCACGCGCCACGATCAGCGGCCACAGCGCCAACAGTTCTTCGCGCTGCAACGGGTTGACCGCGTGATAGGCCTTGATCGCCGGCAAAATAAAGAACGGATCGCCGTCGGCGTGGTGCAGCAGGGCCGCGCAGGTCACCGACAGATCGGTGACGCGCCACGTACGGACCAGGTCGCCGAAATCGATGACGCCCTGCAACTGCCACTGGCGCAGGGCATCGCGCTGCCAGACCACGTTGTCATCGGTGATATCCATGTGAATCGCCTGCACCGGCAGGCTGGCCTTGAGCGGCTGCAAACGCCGCTCGGCCTGTTGCGCGACCTCAGCGATCAGATTGCGCCGTTGATCATCCTGGATCACCGGCAGCAGATGGCCGATCAGCGTATTGGCGTGGCGAGCGTCCCACTGCAGCGTGCGTTCCAGGCCTGGATGTTCGAACGTCGCCAGGGCCAGGTCGATTTCCGCGCACAAACGCCCCAGCCCAGTCACCAACTCAGGCCCCAGGTGTTTGAGTTGGGTGAGGGATTGGCCGTCGATGTACTCCAGCAACCGGACATGGACCGCTTGCCCATCGACCTCCAGGGTCAACAGGTCCTGGCCGTTATTGGCAGCCATCACCCGCGGCGCTCTCACTGTGCTGTGCTCGGCCAATTGCTTGAGGGCAGCGTGTTGGGCCTGGAGCTCATGGACGGCGTAGTCGCCATGGCAGATTTTCAGCACAAACCGTCCACGCTCGCTGTCGACGCGGTAGTTGAGGTCCTGCTGGCTGCCAAGGGGTCGCAGGTCACCGCTGAGTCCATAATTGGAGCGCAACAGCACCAACGCCTGCTCGGCGCTGACCTGTGGGCTTGGCAAACTGGCACGGTGAACCAACGTGGCGAACGGCATACAACGACCCCTAGGGTGGTTTTATCGGATGTCTATCTCGCCACTGACTTGAGGGATAAGCAACCCCTCTCTATTGAGACGTGGGCGGGGGCGCACTCTTTACAGGCTGACAGCGCGCTGTTGTGGCGAAGGCGTTTGCTCTCGCTCGGTTGTGCAGCAACCGCCAAGACCAGTCTGCTTTGCGGCCCAGCGGGAGCAGGCTCCCTCGCCACAGGGGGATGTCCATACTCATGGACGCCGCCCGAAATATCCTGCTTGCACCACCCCCGACATGCCGACAAGCTATGCTCCTATGCTTTGGCTCTCACGGAAAAAGGCTTAACCGGATGCGCATTCTTATCAGTGGTGGTGCTGGCTTCATTGGCTCAGCTCTCATACGCCACTTGATCCTGGACACCGAGCACCAGGTCCTGAACCTCGACAAGCTGACATACGCCGGCAATCTCGAATCGCTGAGCAGCATCGATCACGACAGCCGCTACGAGTTCGTGCAGGCCGATATCGTCGATCAACCGACCGTCAGCGCGGTGCTCGCACGATTCAAGCCCGACGCCATCATGCACTTGGCGGCAGAGTCCCACGTAGACCGTTCCATTGACGGACCGGCAGACTTTATCCAGACCAACATCGTCGGCACCTACAGCCTGCTGGAGGCCACCCGCGCCTATTGGCAGACCCTGCCCGAGGCGCAGAAACGCGCGTTTCGCTTCCACCACGTTTCCACCGACGAAGTGTATGGCGACCTGCACGGGGTGGACGACCTGTTCACCGAAACCACCGCTTATGCGCCAAGCTCTCCCTATTCGGCCAGCAAAGCGGCGTCCGACCACCTGGTCCGCGCCTGGCAGCGAACCTACGGCTTGCCCGTGCTGTTGACCAATTGCTCGAACAACTACGGGCCGTTCCACTTTCCCGAGAAACTGATTCCCCTGGTGATCCTCAACGCACTGGCTGGTAAACCGCTGCCGGTGTATGGCGATGGCCAGCAAGTGCGCGACTGGCTGTACGTCGAAGACCATGCCCGGGCGCTGCTCAAGGTCGTCACCGAAGGCGTGGTCGGCGAGACCTACAACATCGGCGGCCACAATGAGCAAAAAAACATCGAGGTGGTGCGCAGCATCTGCGCGTTGCTCGAAGAACTCGCCCCCCACAAACCCGAAGGGGTCGCGGGCTATGCGGACCTGATCACCTTCGTCAAGGATCGCCCCGGCCACGACCTGCGCTATGCCATCGACGCCGGCAAGATTGAACGCGAACTCGGCTGGACGCCGCAGGAAACCTTCGAGACCGGCCTGCGCAAAACCGTGCTGTGGTACCTCGAAAACCTGCTGTGGTGCCGACGTGTCCAGGACGGCAGCTATCAAGGCGAGCGCCTGGGCTCGCTCGACAACCAGGACGTGATTGCATGATGAAAGGAATTGTTCTGGCAGGCGGTTCCGGCACACGCCTGCATCCGATCACCCTAGGGGTGTCCAAGCAGTTATTACCGGTTTACGACAAACCGATGATCTATTACCCGATATCGGTACTGATGCTCGCCGGCATCAAGGACATCCTGGTGATTTCCACCCCGCAGGACCTGCCGCAGTACCGCAACCTGTTGGGTGACGGCAGCCAGTTCGGCGTGCAGTTCTGCTACGCCGAACAGCCATCACCCGATGGCCTGGCCCAGGCGTTCCTGATCGGCGAGCAATTTATTGGCAACGACTCGGTCTGCCTGATCCTGGGCGACAACATTTTCCACGGCCAACATTTCGGCGAGCAGTTACAGACCGCCGTCAACCGGCAGAGCGGTGCGACGGTGTTTGGTTACTGGGTCAAGGACCCCGAGCGCTTTGGCGTGATCGACTTCGACCCTGAGGGGCGGGCCATTTCAATCGAAGAGAAACCCAGCGCACCCAAATCCAGCTACGCGGTGACCGGCCTGTATTTCTACGATAACGACGTGATCCAGATCGCCCAGGCCATCAAGCCCTCCAAGCGCGGCGAGCTGGAAATCACCGACGTCAACAATGCCTACCTGCAACGCGGCGACCTGCACGTCGAGCGGTTCGGCCGTGGTTTCGCCTGGCTCGATACCGGCACCCACGACAGCCTGCTGGAAGCCTCGCAATACGTGCAGACCATCGAGCACCGCCAAGGCTTGAAAGTGGCATGCCTGGAAGAAATTGCCTATCAACAGGGCTGGGTCAGCCGCGAGCATGTCCTTGAGCGCGCCAAGTACTTCGGCAAGACCGGTTATGGTCAGTACCTGTTCAATATCGCTGGAGAAACCCATTGAATGTCGTTGCCACCCGTTTGCCAGAAGTCCTGATCATCGAGCCGAAGATCTTCGGTGACGATCGCGGTTTTTTCCAAGAAAGCTTCAATGCCCGGGCCTTTGCCGAGGCCACCGGATGCGCGCTGCAGTTCGTCCAGGACAACCATTCGCGCTCGACCAAAGGCGTCCTGCGCGGCCTGCACTATCAGATCGAGCAGGCCCAGGGGAAACTGGTACGCGTCACGGCAGGGGAAGTCCTGGACGTGGCGGTGGATATTCGCCGCAGTTCGGCCACATTCGGCCAATGGGTGAGCGTGCACCTGTCGGCGCAGAATCATCGGCAACTGTGGGTCCCGCCGGGGTTTGCCCACGGTTTCGTGGTGCTGAGCGAGTCAGCGGATTTTCTCTACAAAACCACGGATTACTACGCACCCTCGGCCGAGCGCTGCATTCGCTGGGACGACCCGCAGTTGGCCATCGATTGGGAACTGCAAGGCGCACCCATCCTGTCGCCCAAGGATCAAGCCGGCAAGGCCCTGGGCGAGGCCGACCTGTTTCCATGAATACTACCTTGCGCATCCTGATCATCGGCCAGAACGGCCAGGTATCCCGGGCACTCCAGTCGCGCCTGGCCGGCATGGGCGAGTTGATCGTGCGCGGCAGCAGCGAGCTCGACCTGGCGCACCCGGACCTCATTCACTCGCCCATCGACGCCCTGAAACCCGACCTGATCATCAACGCCGCCGCCCACACGGCCGTCGACCAGGCCGAAAGCGAACCGGCGCTGGCGTTCGCCATCAACGCCATCGCACCGGGCGTCCTGGCCCAGGTGGCGGTTAAGCTGGGCGTCCCGCTGATCCACTACTCCACCGACTACGTCTTCGATGGCCGCAAGCCCACGCCATACACCGAAGACGACATGCCCAACCCGCTGAGTGTCTATGGACGCAGCAAACTGGCAGGCGAGGACGCCATTCGCCAGGCCGCCGGCCAGCACCTGATTCTGCGCACCAGTTGGGTCTATTCCACCGAAGGCCGCAATTTCCTGCTGACCATGCAGCGTCTGCTCCAGGAAAAACCACAACTGCGCGTGGTGGCCGACCAGATCGGTGCACCAACCTGGGCCGGCACCATCGCCGACAGCACCGCCAAACTCATCGAGCGTTGGCGGGCCGGTCAAAGCGGCGCCTGGGGCACCTATCACCTGACTGCCCGGGGTGAGACGTCCTGGTTCGGTTTCGCCCAGGCCATCGGCGAACACCTGATCGAGCAACACAAGCCTTGTGCCGAGCTCGAGCCCATCCCGTCCAGCGCTTACCCGACCCCGGCCTCACGCCCACTGAACTCGCGCCTCGATTGCACGCGCCTGTTCCAGGAGTGGGGGGTGAGCCAGCCAGACTGGCGAAGCGCGTTGCACCAGTGTCTTGCCGAGCAAGCCTAGGCATAATGCGCCTGTTCCCACAGGCGCCTGATGCTTATGAACCCCACCCTTCCCCGCAGACCCCGCTGGCGCAGCCTGGCCTTGCTTGCACTGTGCCTGGCGCCGTTGCTGTGGCCGCTGGAACACCTCGCCGAGCGTTACTACCGTAGCGAACTGGCCGGGCAGAACCGCCAAACCCTTGATCTCTACGTCGCCAACCTGTTGGGTACCTTGCATCGCTATGAGGTATTACCGCAGATTCTCGGTGAACTGCCGGCGCTGCGCGCGGCGTTGTCGACCCCCGACGATGGCATCATCCAAGGCAACGCCAACCGGCTGCTGAAAAATATCAGCGCCCAGACCGGCGCCGAAGTCATGTACCTGATGGACGCCACCGGCAAGACGCTGGCCGCGTCGAACTGGGACAAGCACGACAGTTTCGTCGGGCGTAATTTCGCCTTCCGGCCGTACTACATCGAAGCCATGGCCGGCCGCCTGGGGCGCTTCTTCGGCTTGGGCACCACATCGGCCAAGCGCGGTTATTTCTTCGCCGCCGCCGTGCGCGACCGCGAGAAGGTCATCGGCGTGCTGGTGGTCAAGGTCGACCTGGACCACACCGAAAGCCTGTGGGGCAAAACCCCGGAGCAGTTGCTGGTGACCGATCACAACGGCGTGGTCATCCTCACGTCGCGACAGGAATGGCGATTCCGTTCGACTCGGCCCTTGAGTGACGACGAACGCAAGGCCATCAGTGCTGTGCAACCCTATCCGACCCGCGACCCCAAGCCGCTGAACCTGGATGCCAACGCCTGGCTGACCCAGACCCAGACCATTGAAGAGACCGGCTGGAGCGTAAGCATTCTCGCCCCGCGCACGCTGATCGACCGCCCAGTGCGCACTGTGGTCGCCATAGGCGGTGCGGCGTTGCTGGTCTTGATGCTGTTGCTCGGCTTGATGATGCAGCGCAGGCGCCATTACCTGGATCGGATCGCCTTCGAAGCCAAGGCCCGTCACGAGCTGGAAGGCCGCGTGGCCGAGCGCACCAGCGACCTGGAAGGCCTGAACCGGCGACTGCGCCAGGAAGTGCTGGAGCGCGAACAGGCCCAGCAGGAACTGGTCCGCGCCCAGGATGACCTGGTGCAGGCCGGAAAATTGTCGGCCCTGGGCACGATGTCGGCCAGCATCAGCCACGAACTCAACCAGCCGCTGGCGGCGATTCGAAGTTATGCGGAAAACGCCGAGATTTTGCTCGACCATCAACGTACCGAGGACGCCCGGGGCAACCTCAAGCTGATCAGCGAACTGACCGCACGCATGGCCTCGATCATCGCCCACTTGCGCGCCTTTGCCCGGCGCGACCGGCATGCCCCGGAAAGTGTTGCCCTGCAACCGGCCTTGGACGATGCCCTCGCGCTGCTTGCCAAGCGTCGGCGCGGCATGGAAGTGGAACTGATCCGCGACCTGCCGGCCGCCACGCTGTGGGTCGAGGCCGGGGAAACCCGTTTGCGCCAAGTGCTCGGCAACCTGCTGGCCAACGCCCTCGACGCCCTGACTGAGAAAGGCCCGCCGCGCAAACTCTGGCTCAGTGCCCAGGCCACCGAAACCGGCGTCAACCTGTGTATCCGCGATAACGGCCCGGGGTTTTGCATGGAAGCCCTTGGCCGCGCCGGCGAACCCTTCTATACCACCAAGACCCGCACCCAGGGCCTTGGCCTGGGGCTGGCGATCTGCGACACCCTGATGCGCGCCTTCGGCGGCGAACTGTCGTTCGCCAACCATAAGGAAGGCGGCGCCCTGATCACCCTGAAGCTGCGCGCCGGCGCCCCCGGAGTGAGCCTGCAACCGTCCGAGGACCGTAGCGTATGACCATCGATAACCGGATTGAGGTGGTGCTGATCGACGACGATCCGCATTTGCGTCAGGCCTTGAGCCAGACCCTCGACCTGGCCGGCTTGAAAATCCTGCCACTGGCCGAGGCCAAGGGCGTGGCCGAGCAACTGTCGCGTGACTGGCCGGGGGTGGTGGTCAGTGACATTCGCATGCCAGGCATCGACGGTCTCCAACTGCTGGGCGAACTCCACGCCCAGGACCCTGAGCTGCCGGTGCTACTGATCACCGGTCACGGCGACGTGCCACTGGCGGTGCAGGCGATGCGCGCCGGGGCCTATGACTTTCTGGAAAAACCATTTCCCAGCGATCACCTGCTCGACAGCGTACGCCGGGCCCTGGCCCTGCGCCGCCTGGTGCTGGACAACCGGAGCCTGCGCCTGGCCCTCAGCGATCGCCATGAACTCAGCGCACGGCTGATCGGCCAGTCAGCCCAGATGCTGCGCCTGCGCGAACAGATCGGTGCACTGGCGGCGACCCGCGCCGACGTGCTGATCCTCGGTGAAACCGGTGCCGGCAAGGAAGTGGTCGCCCGAGCGCTGCACGATCTCTCGGGTCGGCGTAACGGGCCATTCGTGGCGATCAACGCCGGGGCCCTGGCCGAGTCGGTGGTGGAGAGCGAACTGTTCGGCCACGAGCCGGGGGCGTTCACCGGCGCGCAAAAACGCCGCATCGGCAAATTCGAATTCGCCAACGGCGGCACGCTGTTTCTCGACGAAATCGAAAGCATGAGCCTGGATGTCCAGGTCAAGTTGCTGCGTCTGCTGCAAGAGCGCATGGTGGAGCGACTGGGGGGCAATCAACAGATCCCGCTGGACATCCGCGTCATCGCCGCCACCAAGGAAGACCTGCGCCAGGCCGCCGACCAAGGGCGCTTTCGCGCCGACCTGTATTACCGCCTGAACGTTGCGCCGCTGCGCATACCGCCACTACGTGAACGGGGGGAAGATGCGCTGATGTTGTTCCAGCACTTCGCCGACGAAGCCAGTGCTCGTCACGGCCTGCCGCCTCACCACCTGCAACCGGCGCAACGGGCGCTGCTTCTGCGCCATACCTGGCCGGGCAACGTGCGAGAGTTGCAAAATGCCGCCGAACGCTTCGCCTTGGGTCTGGAACTGGCACTGGACAACAGCGCACCGGACGGCAGCCCCGGGGCACTGGTCGAAGTGGTCACTGGCGGCTTGAGCGAGCAGGTGGAAAACTTCGAGAAAACCCTGATCGCCGCCGAACTGGCCCGCCCCCACAGCTCGGTACGCAGCCTCGCCGAGGCCTTGGGCATTCCGCGCAAGACCTTGCACGATAAACTGCGCAAGCATGGGCTGAATTTCGGCGACAGCAGCCAGGGCCCGGCCGATGAATCCGATTGAGTTATCGTCATTTCCCTTGCAAGCAAAAGGCCCCGCAATGAACCGCGACAGTCGTTACCTGGAATCGATCCTGCACCACGACATCCCCCTGACGCGGGACATGGGCCTCAAGGTGCTCGATTGGCAGGCCCGACAGCTGCGCCTGTTCTTGCCGCTTGCGGCCAACGTCAATCACAAGAGCACCATGTTCGGCGGCAGCCTGTACTGCGGCGCGGTATTGGGGGGCTGGGGCTGGCTGCACCTGGCCTTGCGCGAGGAAGGCATTGAAGACGGGCATATCGTGATTCAGGAAGGGCAAATCAGCTACCCGCTGCCGGTCACCCGCGACGCGACAGTCGTCTGCGATGCGCCAGAGGAAAAGGTGTGGAAACGCTTCCTGGCCACCTACCGGCGCTACGGACGGGCACGGCTGGCCTTGCAGACTCGGGTGTTGGATAACGGGAGCGAGGAGCCGGCGGTGGAGTTTGTGGGGCAGTACGTGTTGCACCGCTAAAACACCGCAGGCCCTGTTTGGACTTGGGGAGATGATGGGCCCTGTGGCGAGGGAGCTTGCTCTCGCTCGGGTGCGCAGCAACCGCCAAAAGCAGGGGGCTGCTTCGCAGCCCAGCGGGAGCAAGAGCTCCCTCGCCACAAAAAGCTCGCTGCCACAAAAAGCAGACAGGGTTCAGGAGCGGGCAAGCTCCAACAGCTTTGCGCGCCACGCCGCTTTCGCCGGCAACGCCAGGAACGACGTGTTCAACAGAGACTCACGGGCCGGATAACAGAACGGCTCGCCGCTCAAGTCCAACACCTCGCCACCCGCCCCTTCCAGCACACCTTGGGCGGCGGCGGTGTCCCACTGGGACGTCGGCGCCAGCCGTGGATAGCAATCGGCCGCACCTTCGGCCAGCAGGCAAAACTTCAACGAACTGCCAATACTGGTCAGTTGCAACTCGCCCAGGCTCGCGCTCAAACCGCCCAAGAGGCGTTCCTGCTCGGGGCTGGTGTGACGGCGACTGGCGACCACGGTGAAGGTTTCACCCGGTGCCAGTACGTTACGTACCGCGATGGCCGCGGGCTCACCGCCCTGGTCGCCGCGCCAGGCACCCAGCCCCGCGCCGCCAACGTAGAAGCGACCGTTGGTGGGCATCGACACCACGCCAAACACCACCCGGCCCTGTTCCACCAAGGCGATGTTGACCGTGAACTCCTCACTGCCGGAAATGAACTCTTTGGTCCCATCCAGCGGATCCACCAGCCACCAGCGTTGCCAGCCGGCGCGCACGCCCTGGGCGATATTGGCGTCTTCTTCGGAGAGAATCGGAATATCCGGTGCCAGCGCCGTCAACCCCGCCACGATCACATCATGAGCGGCCATGTCCGCGGCGGTCACCGGCGACTCGTCCGCCTTGTGGTTGACCTGCACATTCGCACGCCAGAACGGCAGGATCGCCTCGCCAGCCTTGAGCGCCAGCTCAATCACAGGGGCCATCAGAGGATGGGGGAAATTCATGACAGGAACGCTCCGCGCTGGGTCAGCAGGTCACGGGCCAGGTACAACGCCGCCAAGGCCCGCCCCTCGGTGAACTGAGGGTTTTGCGCCAGGGCAGACAATTCGCGCAGATTGACCTTGTCCACACGCATCGGCTCGGGCTCATCGCCTTCCAGCCGTTCTTCATACAAATCAGTCGCCAGCACCACCTGGATCTTCTGGCTCATGTAGCCGGGGGACAGCGACAGCTCTGTCAGGTGCTCCAATTGTCGCGCGCCGAAACCGGCCTCTTCCTTGAGCTCGCGTTCAGCCGCCGCCAGCACATCTTCACCCGGCTCGATCAAACCCTTGGGCAGGGACAGTTCGTAGGCCTCAGTGCCGCCACAATACTCTTCCACCAGCACCGCGTGGTCGGCGTCGAGCATCGCCACGATCATCACTGCGCCGTAACCCGCGCCCTTGCTCGCCAGACGTTCATAGGTGCGCTCCACACCGTTGGAAAAACGCAGTTTCAGTTCTTCCACACAAAACAGGCGGCTGGTGGCGACGATCTGGCGATCGAGTATGGTGGGTTTCTGGCGCATAAACGGCTCCCTGGGCGATAGCGGGCTACTATACCCGGCCTATTCTGATTGTTTGTGTCGGATATCCGATTACCGCTGGAGAAGTTTTATGGTTTTGCTGCCCTGGCATGAGATCGATACGGTTCTGCTGGACATGGACGGCACCTTGCTGGACCTGCATTACGACAACCATTTCTGGATGGAACACCTGCCCCAGCGCTACGCCGAACTGCACGGGGTAAGCCGGACGATGGCCGAGATGGAGCTGCAGCCGTTGTTCGAACGCAACGCCGGCCAGTTGCAATGGTATTGCCTGGATTTCTGGAGCACTGAGCTGAAGCTGCCGGTGCGCGAACTGAAGCTGGAGACCGCGCACCTGATTGCCTTGCGCCCCGACGCCGACACCTTCCTGGCGGCGATCCAGCGGGCCGGTAAACGCGTGGTGATGATCACCAACGCCCACCGCGATTCGCTGTCCCTGAAGCTGGAACGTATCGAACTGGCCCCCTATTTCGAGCGTTTGATCAGCTCCCACGACTACGGTTTCCCCAAGGAAAACCGGCAATTCTGGGACGCCCTGCAAGCCGACTTGAACTTCGACCCGGCCCGCAGCCTGTTTATCGACGATACCCTGCCGGTGTTGCGCAGCGCCCGGGATTTCGGTGTAGCGCACCTGCTGGCGGTCAGCGAGCCGGACAGCCGCAAAGGGCCGAAGGACACCGGGGAGTTTGAAGCGTTGGGGGATTATCGAACGCTGATCGAAGGGCTCTGACACGACCAATGTGGCGAGGGAGCATGCTCCCGTTGGGGCGCGAAGCGGCCCCCTCTCACAGACCAGTGCTGCGCACTTGAGCGGGAGCAAGCTCCCTCGCCACAGAGGAACGGGTTACTCGGGAATACGCAACACCTGCCCCGGATAGATCTTGTCCGGGTGCGACAGCATCGGTTTGTTGGCCTCGAAGATCTTGTTGTACTTGTTCGCGTCGCCGTACTCGGCCTTGGAAATGGCACTGAGGGTGTCGCCTTTTTTCACAGTTACGAAACGCGCGGCTTGGGCCACCGGCCCGGTCACCGTGATCTGATCGTCAACACTGCCGACACCTGCAATATTGCCCACCGCCAGCAGGATTTTTTCCTTCTCTTCCTGGCTTGCGACTTCACCAGTGACGGTGACTTGATCGCCTTCGATAGTCGCTTGAACATTCGGATTACCCAGGCCCACCTTGCTGATGTGTTCCTTCAACTGCTCACTGGCATTGGCGTTGCCGGGGGTCAGCAGGTCGATCAGTTTTTCGCCTGCTTCCTTCACAAAGCTAAAAAGACTCATGGTGCACGCTCCTTGGGTTAAGTGTCCTGACGCAAAAGACTAGACCAGGCCAGGTGAAGCCGGTTCCCAGCCGACCAATGACCCCACCCCGCGCAAAGCGCTAGAATCCGAACCTTCCCGCGCCCTGGAGCGAAGATGGACATCAAGCAGCTGAAATTTCTCATCGCGCTGGACGAAACCCGCCACTTCGGCCAGGCCGCCGCTCGCTGCCACATCACCCAGCCGACCCTGTCGATGCGCCTGCGCAGCCTGGAAGAAGAACTCGATCTGCCGCTGGTCAACCGCGGCCAGCGTTTTGAGGGTTTCACCGCGCCAGGGGAACGGGTGCTGGCCTGGGCGCGCACGGTGCTGGCGGCCTATGACGGCCTACAGGCCGAAGCGGCGGCCTGTCGTGGCAACCTGGTGGGTACGCTGCGCCTGGGCGTGGTGCCGCTGTCGGACTTCGACCCCTTGTCGATCATGCAGCGCTTGCACATCGAACACCCTAATCTGCGTTTCGAATTGTCCTCCCTGAGTTCCGAACACATCCTCGAACAGTTGGCGAACAACCGCATCGACCTGGGCATTTCCTACCTCGAGCGTCTGGACAACGAGCGCTTCGAAGCCCTGCCTTTCAGCCATACCCGCATGGGCCTGCTGTACGACCAGCGGTTTTTCTTTTTCGGTGAACAACCGTTGAGTTGGGAAGCGCTGATCGAATTACCCCTGGGCATGCTCACCAGCGGCATGCATTTTCGTCAGTCCATTGATCACAGCTTCCACAGTCGGGGCCTGACACCTCGGCCGCTGTTGCAAACCGACGCGGTGCATCAATTGCTACAAGCCGTGCACGGTGGCTTGTGTTGCGCAGTGATGCCCCTGAACAGCGGCCTGGACATCTTGACCGAAGACCTGCGCATGCAACCCATTGAAGACGCACAGACGCTGGTTCCATTGGGCCTGATCATGCGGCGCGGTGCTCCACGCTCGGCGTTGGCCGAGGCTTGCTTCGCCCTCTATCAGAAATCAACAACAGCATCTTGATCGACGTCATCTATTGATAGATCAGTAATAGCGATTAGACGTGGCAGATTGCCGCATTTAGTCTTACTACTATTCCTACTTTCAGTGATGCCCATGAACGACAAGCCCCCTGTCTGTCCAGCGCCTTCGGTGGAAACACCCGCGCCGGCTGCCAGCCAGAGCTATCGCTACTGCAATCTGGACCACTCCCAGTCGGACAGCACCGCGCTGGCCGAGGAAGTGGCGCTGGCGATTGCCTATAACGGCATCAGCCAGGCCGTCATGCTGGTCACCCCCTCTGACCTGGAAGACTTCATCGTCGGTTTCAGCCTCGGCAGTGGCATCATCGAAGACTCATCGGACATCTATGACCTGCAACTGAGCGGCGCAGGCTCTGCGCATTACGCCCAGGTGACCATCGCCAACCGCGCCTTCTGGAACCTCAAGCAGCAACGCCGACAGCTGGCCGGCACCAGTGGCTGCGGCCTCTGCGGCGTGGAGGCGGTGGAGCAGGCGCTGCCGGAGCTCAAGGTGCTGCCCGGCGCACCGCTGCCACCGGCGCAATGGCTCGATGGCCTGCGTCAACGCATCGGCCAGTTCCAACCCTTGGGCCAGCACTGCGGCGCGGTACACGCGGCACTGTTCATGAACGCCCAGGGCGAGTTACTGCTGGGTCGCGAAGACATCGGTCGGCACAACGCCCTCGACAAACTGATCGGCGCATTGATCCGACAACAGATCCCGGTGGCCGGTGGTGTGGCGATCGTCACCAGTCGTTGCAGCCTCGAACTGATCCAGAAAGTCTTGCGCGCCGGTATCCAGACCCTGGTCAGCCTGTCGTCGCCCACGGGCCTTGCCGTGCAGTGGGCCCGCCAACACAACCTCAATCTCATCCACCTGCCGCAAAAAAGTGCGCCGCGGGTCTACAGCCCTGCGATGGAGAATCAAGCGTGAGCAATCATCAACAAGCCGACCAGAAACCCGTACCGCGCTACAAGCCCTACAAGGGCCCGGCCGGTGGTTGGGGTGCGCTGATCAGCGTCGCTCAGGCCTGGCTGACCAGCGACAACGCGCTGAAAAACATCCGCATGATGCTCAAGACCAATCAGAACGGTGGTTTCGACTGCCCAGGCTGTGCCTGGGGGGATTCACCGGAAAGCGGCATGGTCAAGTTCTGCGAGAACGGCGCCAAGGCGGTGAACTGGGAAGCGACCAAGCGCCGGGTCGACAGTGCATTTTTCGCCAAGCACAGTGTCACCTCGCTGCTGGAGCAGAGCGACTACTGGCTCGAATACCAGGGTCGCCTGACCGAGCCGATGAGCTACGACGCCGAGAGCGACCGCTACAAACCCATCAGTTGGGAAGCGGCGTTTGCCCTGATCGGCAAGCACTTGCAAGGGCTTTCCAGCCCGAACCAGGCCGAGTTCTACACCTCGGGCCGGGCCAGCAACGAAGCAGCCTACTTGTATCAGCTGTTCGTGCGCACCTACGGCACCAACAACTTCCCCGACTGCTCGAACATGTGCCACGAGGCAAGCGGTGTGGCACTGTCCCAGAGTGTCGGCGTGGGTAAAGGCACGGTGACCTTCGATGATTTCGAGCACTCGGATGCGATTTTCGTCTGGGGCCAGAACCCAGGCACCAACCATCCACGGATGCTCGAGCCGCTGCGCGAGGCGGTGAAGCGTGGCGCCCAGGTGGTGTGCATCAATCCGCTCAAGGAGCGTGGCCTGGAGCGTTTCCAGCATCCGCAGCACCCGCTCGAAATGCTCACCAACGGTGATAAACCGACCAACACCGCGTATTTCCGTCCGGCCCTGGGGGGCGATATGGCGATATTGCGCGGCATGGCGAAGTTCCTGCTGCAATGGGAGCGTGATGCGCAAAACACTGGCGCTCCTGCGGTGTTCGACCATGCGTTCCTCAATGAACACAGCGCTAACGTGCTGGATTACCTGGCCGTGGTCGACGACACCTCTTGGGAGCAGGTCGTCGAGCAATCGGGCCTGACCCTGGTCGAGATCGAACAAGCGGCACGCATGTACGCCAAAAGCAAGAACGTGATCATGTGCTGGGCGATGGGCATCACCCAGCATCGCCACTCGGTGGCGACTATCCAGGAAATCGCCAACCTGATGATGCTGCGTGGCAATATCGGCCGGCCAGGTGCAGGCCTGTGCCCGGTGCGCGGCCACAGCAACGTGCAGGGCGACCGGACCATGGGCATCAACGAGCGACCGCCGGCGGTGTTCCTTGACGCGCTGGAACGGCGTTTCCAGTTCAAGGTACCGCGCGAGAACGGCCACAACGTGGTCGAGGCGATCCACGCCATGGCCGACGGCCGGGCGAAGGTGTTCATCGGTCTGGGCGGCAACTTCGCCCAAGCCACACCGGATAGCCATCGGACCTTCCAGGCCTTGTCCAATTGCGACCTGACCGTGCAGATCAGCACCAAACTCAACCGCAGCCACCTGGCTCACGGCAAAGAAGCGCTGATCCTGCCATGCCTGGGCCGTACCGACATCGACCTGCAAACCGAAGGCGCGCAAGCGGTAACGGTTGAAGACTCCTTCAGCATGGTCCACGCCTCCAAAGGCCAGTTGCAACCGCTGTCGAACCAGATGCGCTCCGAGCCGTGGATCATCGCCGGGATCGCCGCCGCCACGCTGGGCAGCCGCCCGGTGGACTGGAACTGGTTGGTCGCCGACTACAGTCGCATCCGCGACCTGATCGCCGACACGGTTCCCGGCTTCAAGGACTTCAACCAAAAGCTCCAGAACCCCGGCGGCTTCTACCTGGGCAACAGTGCCGGTGCGCGTCGCTGGAGTACCGCTTCAGGTCGCGCCAACTTCAAGCCCAACCTGTTGCCGGTTGACCTGGTGCACGAACGCACCCGCGCTACCGGCCAGTTGCCTGACCTGATCATGCAGTCGATGCGCTCCCACGATCAGTACAACACCACCATCTATGGCCTCGATGACCGGTATCGCGGTGTGAAGGGCCAGCGGGATGTGTTGTTCGTCAACGAAGCGGACATCATTCGCCTGGGCTTCAAGCCGGGGCAGAAGGCAGACATCGTCTCGCTCTGGGATGACGGACGCGAGCGACGGGTCAAGGGCTTCACCCTGTTGGCGTTTGACATTCCAGGCGGGCAGGCTGCCGCCTACTACCCAGAGGTGAACCCGTTGGTGCCGCTGGAAAGCACCGGTGACGGCAGCCACACTCCGACCTCGAAATTCGTCGCGATCCGCCTGGAAGCGGCGAGCGAGAATGGGTTGATCCTGGCCAAGTCGGCCTGATACGACCTGGCTTGGATCATGGTGGACCTGTGGCGAGGGGATTTATCCCCTCACCGCAAAGCACTTTTCAAACGCCCACAAAAAAGGCCGTTTTCTATAAAAAACGGCCTGTCCGAAGTAGCTAGAGACCCGCGAAAACACCTTAAGTTCCGCCCTAAAAACAATAACTTAGAGAATTGTGCACAAGTCGTGTTACTCGTCGGATTTCGATTGTAACCAAGCGAAGCGAGCCTCAGGATCGCGCCGTCATCCCTTTGAGGCTCCTCTATGAAGTTCTCCTCCATTCTCTTGTTGTCCCTTGGCCTGGTCAGTGGTATCGCTTCTGCCGGAGGCACCGCCGAAGCAGGCGTGGGCGGCGCATTGGGCGGGGTTTTGGGTTCAGTCGTCGGCCAATCCCTGGGCGGCAACACCGGCTCCACTATCGGCGCGGCCCTGGGCGGTGCAGGTGGTAGCGCAGTCGGTGCAGACAAACACAGCCGCGGCGAAGCGGCGATCGGCGGCGCACTGGGCGCAGCCGGCGGTAACGTGGTCGGCCGCAGCGTGGGCGGCAGCACCGGCAGCCTGATCGGCGCAGCCGCCGGCGGTGGCGCTGGTGGCGCGCTGGGTAACTACATGGGCAAGGACGATGACGACGACCGTCGTTATGAAGGTCGCCGTGGTGACCGCCGCTACTACCGTGACGGCCATCCGGGTCGCGGCCATGCCTATGGGCACCGCAAGCATAAACATCGCTACCGCGACTAATCGCTGGTTTTAAATATCAGCGATTAAAAAATCGCAGCGTGCGGCAGCTCTTCCCAGAGCCTGACCGCAGGCTGCGATTTTTCGTTTCAGACGACCAACCGCTCCAAAGCCCCACGTAAGCGGTCCGGAATCGCCACCGGCCGATTCGACGCCCGGTCCACGAAGACATGGACAAAGCGCCCCGCAGCACAAGCCTCCTCCTCACCCGCCTTGAACACTGCCAGTTCGTATTGCACCGAACTGCTGCCCAACTTCCCGACCCGCAGGCCGATTTCAATCCGATCTGGAAAGGCGATCGACGCAAAGTAGTCGCAAGCCGAACTCACCACGAACCCCACCACCTCCCCACCATGAATATCCAGCCCGCCGACTTCGATCAGGTAGGTATTCACCGCACTATCGAAAAAGCTGTAGTAGGTAACGTTGTTGACGTGACCGTACACATCGTTGTCATGCCAGCGCGTGGTGATGGGTTGCAGGTGTGGGTACTCGATACGTTGGGGCATCAGAAGTCCTTACGGTCGTTCAATGTTCTTGATATGGCACGGAGGCTCAGGCCTGCGCGAACCCCTTGCCTTGCGCCGCCAACTCCCCGATCAGACGCGCAGGCTTCCATTGGTCCCCTTGCTTGGTTTCGAGCTCCAGCAGGCGAGTATGGATATCCTCAAGCCCCTGCCCGTCGGCCCAGGCCATCGGGCCGCCCTTGTCCGCAGGGAACCCGTAGCCGTTGAGGTAGACCAGGTCGATATCGTGAGCCGACTCGGCAATGCCTTCCTGCAGGATCTTCGCGCCTTCGTTGACCAGCGCCAGCAAGCAACGTTCGAGAATTTCCTCAGGCCCGATCTCCCGGCGCTGAAAGCCCAGCGCTTCGCTGACCTGCTGCACCAGCGCATCGACCTCGACATCATGCTCAGCTTGCCGACTGCCGGGCGCATAGTGGTAGTAGCCGCTGCCACTTTTCTGCCCGAACCGTCCCAGTTCGCACAGCCGGTTATCCACTTGCACCTCTGGCGCATCCTGGCCTTTGCCCGCCAGCTCACGGGCACGCCACTCCAGGTCGATCCCGACCACGTCGTACATGCGAAACGGCCCCATGGCAAAACCGAAGCCTTGCAACGCCGCATCCACCTGATGGGGAAACGCCCCCTCCAGCAGCATCTTGCGAGCCTCCAACACATAAGGGTGGAGCATTCGGTTGCCGATAAAGCCATGGCAATTGCCCGAGACCACGCTGACCTTACCCATGCGCTTGCCCAACACTAGGGCCGCGTCCAGCACCGCTTTGGAAGTTTGTGCACCGCGAACGATCTCCAGCAGCTTCATGATGTGCGCCGGGCTGAAGAAATGCAGGCCCAGCACCTGGGTTGGCCGGCGGGTGGCAGCGGCGATGGCATCGATGTCCAGCGCCGACGTGTTGCTCGCCAGGATGGCCTCGGGCTTGAGCAGGCCGTCCAATTCGCGAAAGATTTTCTGCTTGAGTTCAAGGTTCTCGTAGACCGCTTCGATCACCAGGTCCACATTGCGGATCGCCGCGTAATTATCTGCTCGCGTCACCCGTGCGATCCGAGTATCGGCTTCACGTTGATCGATCCGCCCCTGGCGCACGCTGTGGGCATAGGTCTCGGCCACGGCCGCCAGCGCCTGTTCGAGCATCTGCGGGTTGTTGTCGACCCACTGCACCGTCACTCCGGCATTAGCCAGGCACATCACGATGCCTCGCCCCATGGTGCCTGCACCGACCACGGCGGCGCGCTGAATATCGAAGGGTGTCTGGCTCATGTTTGCTCTCTTGTTGGCGATCCAAAGACAGCCTTCACCTTAGTCAGCACCCGGCTATTTTTGAAATTTATTCGTGTGATGCCGGGCATTCAGCGGATGGATGCAACTCACAAATGCGCCTGGGTCCACTGGCGAACTTCAGCGTACGGATACTCCTCCAAAGCGGCGTATCCCCGGATCGTCCGCGCCTTCAGTTTGGTAAACAGCGGCACACTGATCCCGCACAGAAACCGGGTCAGCCGCTCTGCAGACGGCACGCTGCCGGTATGCTGCTCATGCCTGTGGATAAAATCGCCACACAGCGCCTCGAAGCCTTTATCCACAAGTGCCGGCAACGAAGGTGGCTCCGGCAGGCGTGTGACATGTCCATGGCACACCGAACAATGGCCACACTGCCGAGGCGCATTCTCGTCGCCGAAATACTGCGCCAAGCGATAGCCGAGACAACGATCGCTGGCGAACAACTCGAGCATGGCGTGGATCCGCGCGATTTCACCGTGCTCGTGACGGCTGAAATAAGCGTACAGCTCGGCACCCAGGACCTGTGGATCAAGGTCCGTCTCCAGCACGTTGTACACCTCGGTCATCTGTTTGCTTTCCAGCTCGATCCAGCCCTTTTCCTGGAAATAATCCAGCGCCTTGACCACCCGATTTCGCTCGGCATGATACTGCTGGTACATCCCGTCGAAATTCACCGTGGCCCAGGCCCGGGCGCGACTGGAGGTCTGGATGATGGCCGAGACGAAATCCCGGCGCTCACCTTCGAAGCGTTCCAACAGCGCTTGCGGCTCGGTCAGGAACTTGAAACGGTACTCGGCGAAATAGGCATAACGCGGCGCGATCAGCCGGCGCAGTTCCAGCTGAACCAGCAGCGTCTTGAGCGGCAGTTGCCGGATGTTGCTCTGATCCGCCAGCGGCCCCAGCAAAAACTCCCATTGCCCATCGGAGGCGGCGGCCTTCAGCTCATCGAGCACACACCGGATGCCTTCCAGTTCGGGGGTGTCGCCATACACAAAGTTTTCCAGCACATTAAGGCTGTCGCGGTTGGCCAGTACCAGGCAGTCGGACGGCTGCCCATCCCGCCCGGCCCGGCCGATTTCCTGACTGTAGTTTTCGATGGATTTGGGCAGGTCGAAATGCACGACGTTGCGGATATCGCTCTTGTCGATGCCCATGCCAAAAGCGATGGTCGCGACGATGCAATTGGACTCCCCGCCCATGAACCGCCGCTGGATCGCTTCACGTTGCTCATGGGGCAAACCGGCGTGATAGGCCTCGGCCCCTATACCATGCTGGTTCAGGTGTTCGGCAATCTGCTCGGCGGTTTTCTGCAGGGTGACGTAGACGATGCTCGGTTGCCCGGCGCGCTCGCCCAGCCATTGCACCAATCGCCCGCGCTTGTCTGCACCGCGCACCGGCTCGACCAGCAAATTGAGGTTGGGCCGGTAGAAACCCGTCGTCACCACGTCCTCGGCGGCGATGGCGAACTTCGCCTGCATGTCGGCGATGACCTTGGGTGTGGCGGTGGCCGTCAGCAGCAACACCTGGGGGATGTTGAACTGATGCTGATAATCGGGAAGCTTGAGGTAGTCAGGTCGGAAGTTATGCCCCCATTCGGAGATGCAGTGAGCCTCGTCCACCACCAGCAGCGAGATCTGCACCTGCTGCAGGAAATTGCGGAAGCGCTCGTTCTTCAGCCGCTCCACCGAAATCATCAGAATCTTCAATTCGCCCGAACGTGCCCGGGCCATGGCATCGCTGGCTTCGTCACGGCTCTGGGCCGAATCGATGCTGGCCGATGCGATGCCGTGGCGTTGCAAGAACGCCAACTGATCCTGCATCAGCGCCAGCAGTGGCGAGACCACCAGGGTCAGGTGCGGTAACAGCAGGGCCGGCAATTGATAGCACAGGGACTTGCCGGACCCGGTGGGGAAAATGGCCGCCGCCGACCGACCGGCCAGTACGGCGCTGATGGCCACTTCCTGACCGGGGCGAAACTGTGGATAACCGAAAACCTGTTCCAGGGTGCTGTGCATCCGCGGTCGCTCCTTTGACTGCTGCGATGCCCAAAGCCTAGCGGGACAACGCAGCGAGTCGAGAAAAGGTCGGGGTTAAAAACGCTACCGGATGATACAGCCTCAGCGCCCTTTGGCTTTGCCACGAGCGGATACAAATCCAGGCATTTTGATGCCTCGTTCCCACTCCGTTTGCGGGTTAAGGTGCGCCGTCGATTCATGCGCTACACCGAGGCTCGGAAGCCTGTTGCCCAAGACTTTGTTCAAGGAATGAACCATGCCACCTCCATTTTCTACACTACGCGCTCTGACGTTAACGTCAGCCTCTCTACTGGCCGGCTGTTTGAGCGTCCCTGAACAATCCGGCATCGAACCGAGCCTGTTCGAAACCCCGGAATACCACGCGCAACAAGGCTTGGCCGTCGTCAAGGCTTCGGCTTTATATGCCCGTGGCGGCACCGGTCAGGACGTGACCGTGGCGCTGATCGATTCGGGGCTCAACGCCAGCTTGAAAGAGTTCGAAGGCAGGCTGGGTGATCCCGGATTCGACTACGTCGAAAACCGGCCGGGAACGGTGGACCGTGTCGGCCATGGCACGCAAATGGCCGGCATACTCGCCGCCAACAAGGACGATCAGGGCATGCATGGCATCGCGTTCAACGCCCGGTTGCTCCCTTTTCGTTTTGGTGACGACAACGAGCCGTTTTTCTTCGACAGCGAAATCGCCCACTCCTGGCAAAGCGCTTTCGACAAGGGCGCTCGCCTGCTCAACAACTCCTGGGCCAATGCCATCCCCGCTACCGAAATCAATGAAGCACGTTACAACCAAGTCATGCCCGATTCCCTGGCCACTGCTCGAAAACTGGTGTCAGATGGCGCCGTATTTGTCTTCCCCACTGGCAATGAGCTCAGGCGCGAGCCCTTGGCCGAACCTGGATTGCCGGTGGCAGTACCCGAACTGGAAAAAGGTTGGATCGCGGTGGTGGCATTGAAAAACGACGGCAGCGCCATCAATGGAAAATCCAACTATTGCGGCATTGCAGCAGCCTGGTGCATTGCCGTTCCCGGCGGTGATGGCGGTGCCCAGGCAGGCCTGCTCACGGTGGGCAAGGATGGCCGCTACGTGCAAACCGCCGGCACCTCCCCCGCCGCAGCCTTGGTCAGTGGTGCACTGGCGGCGCTGCAAAGCCTTTACCCGCAATTCAGCCCGCAGCAAGTGCGCGAACACCTGCTGGCGACAACCAACCGCACGGGTATCTACGCCAACAGCCATGCCTATGGCAGAGGGTTGATGGACCTTGAGGCAGCTTCACGACACACTCCTGGGTGGCCAACGATTTCACCCTGAACGCTCACCCACAGACCCGCCCCATCAGTCCGGACATTTCACCATGCACCTCGCCCCAGACTTCCCCGACGACCCTGCCATGCGCCAACTCATGGAACTGCTCCACGAAGAAATCGGCCTGCCTGAGCGAAAGACGATCCGTTTGGACACGGCGATCAATCTCGATCTGGGATGCGATGGCGCGGATGCCCGGCATCTGATGGAGGCATTGGAGGAGCGGTTCGCCCTCGACCTCATCGATTACGACGCGTATCGCTACTTTCAACCGGAAGGATTTGATGTATTTCAAAAGCGCAGGGCCAAGGGCCGTGGGAACAAGATGCCGCTGACCATCGGCATGCTCTACAAGGCGATCAAGGCACAACGATGGGATACGCGGGAAGTGGAAGAGACCTAGTTGATCGGGATACCTTAAGTGGGATTATTCTGGCTGTTTGGCTCGATTTCAGCTGGAAGAATGGCAGTTTCCAAACCATGTTCGTACAAATAGCCGCCCATAAAAAAACCGCCCACAAAGGGCGGTTTTTTATTCGCTAGCCGAGCCTTACAGCTGTGGCCCTGCGGCCTTGATCGCGTCGCTCACGTCGAACTTCTTGAAGTTCTCGGTGAACAAGCCGGCCAAGGCCTTGGCAGCTTCGTCGTACGCAGCCTTGTCGGCCCAGGTGTTGCGTGGGTTCAACAGGCCAGTCTCAACGCCCGGAACAGCCAACGGCACGTCCAGGTTGATGATGTCCAGGTGTTCGGTTTGCGCACCGATCAGCGCGCCGCTCTGGATCGCAGCGATCACCGCACGGGTGGTCGGGATGTTGAAGCGCTTGCCGACGCCATAGCCGCCGCCGGTCCAGCCGGTGTTGACCAGGTAGACCTTGGAGCCGAAACCACGGATACGCTTGATCAGCAGTTCCGCGTACTCACCGGCAGGGCGCGGGAAGAACGGGGCGCCGAAGCAGGTGGAGAACGTCGACTTGATGCCGCTGCCCGAACCCATTTCGGTCGAGCCCACCAGCGCGGTGTAGCCGGACAGGAAGTGGTAGGCGGCTTGTTCTTCGCTGAGGATCGACACCGGCGGCAATACGCCGGTCAGGTCGCAGGTCAGGAAGATCACGGCGTTTGGCTCGCCACCGAGGTTTTTCGGTGCGCGCTTCTCGATCAGCTCACGCGGGTAAGCGGCGCGGCTGTTCTGGGTCAGGCTGTCGTCGGCGTAGTCGGCTTTCTTGGTGACCGGGTCCAGGACAACGTTTTCCAGTACGGCACCATGCTGGATGGCTTTCCAGATCACCGGCTCGTTCTTCTCGGACAGGTCGATGCACTTGGCGTAGCAACCGCCTTCGATGTTGAAGACCACGCCCACACCCCAGCCGTGCTCGTCGTCGCCGATCAGGTAGCGGCTTTCGTCGGCGGACAGGGTGGTCTTGCCGGTGCCCGACAGACCGAAGAACAGGGTCACGTCGCCCTCTTCGCCCATGTTGGCAGCGCAGTGCATCGGCAGCACGTCAACGGCTGGCAGCAGGAAGTTCTGCACGGAGAACAGGGCTTTCTTCATTTCACCGGCGTAACGCATGCCGGCGATCAGCACTTTCTTGGCCGCGAAGTTGATGATCACGGTGCCGTCGGAGTTGGTGCCGTCGCGCTCAGGCTCGCAGACGAAATTCGGCGCGTTGAGGATCTGCCATTCATCCTTGCCGCCAGCGTTGTACTGCTCGGGGTTGATGAACAGGCAACGGCCGAACAGGTTGTGCCAGGCAGTCTCGGTGGTCATCTTGACCGGCAGGTAGTGCGCAGGATCGGAACCTACATGCACGTGGGAGACGAAACGCTCGCGCTCACCCAGGTAGGCTTCCACGCGGCTCCACAGGGCATCGAACTTGTCGGCCGGGAACTTGCGGTTGATCGGGCCCCAGGCGATGGCGGCCTGGGTGGTCGGCTCTTCTACGATGAAACGGTCAACTGGCGAGCGACCGGTACGATGACCGGTACGGACAACCAGCGCGCCAGTATCGGCAAGCTCGCCTTCACCGCGACTCAGGGCTTCTTTAACCAGATCATCGACACTCAGATCGATGTACACGGCGTTATTGGCTTGCGTCATGAGGTTCCCCGTCGGCCCGTGGCCGAGTGCTCCAAACGTTTTGTAGTAGGAAGTCGCGCACTACTACCCGAAAAAAGTGGGCCGGATTATGCCAGAAAAGCCCAAAAAAAGTAGGGCCCTCCCGTCAGTACGGCGTAAATCCGGCGTTTGCCAGGAGATTTACCTGCGCTGAAACGTTTTAGTGACGAGTATCTGACGGTGTGTCGACACCCGCACCGGCGAACAATTGAGCAATGTCGGCCGCGTCGAACAGGTAGCGTTCATTGCAAAACTGGCAATCGACCTCAATGGCACCGCCATGTTCGATCACCAACTGCTGCGCATCTTCCAGACCCAGACTGACAAGCGCATTGCCGGAACGTTCACGGGAGCAACTGCATTGGAAGCGCAATGGCTGACCATCGAACAGGCGCACGGCCTCTTCGTGGTAGAGGCGATGCAGCACGGTTTCGTTGTCCAGGCTCAACAACTCATCGGCGCTCAAGGTGCTGGCCAGAGCGGTGACGTGCTGCCAGCTGGCGTCCCGCTCTTCCGGGTCGCGAAGGCGATCGGCGGGCAATTGTTGCAGCAGCAGGCCGCGAGCACGCCGCCCGTCGGCATAGAGCCAGAAGCGGGTGTTGGTCTGCTGGGACATGACGAAGTAGTTGGTGAAGCAATCGGCCAGGGTTGCGCCGTCGAGATCGACAATGCCCTGGTAGCGTTGGCCTTGGTTCGGATCGACCGTCAGGGCCAGCACGCCGTTGGGCATCATGTCGGCCAGCGTCGCGTCGGGCGCGATCTGCTGTGCATCGTAGCGGGCCAGGCCACGGATCTCGCGCTCACTGGAACACTCGATCATCAGCAATGGCACCGGGCCTTCGGAGCGGGCCTGGAGAATCAGCAAGCCATCGAATTTCAAGGTGCCGACCAACAGTGCCGCTGCCGCCATCAGCTCACCGAGCATTTGCGCGACCGGTTCCGGATAGGGGTGTTTGGCGAGGACTTCGGCGTAGCTACGCTCCAACGCCACCAGCTCGCCGCGGGCGTCGCTGTCATCGAAGATGAAACGCTGGGTGTAGTCGGTATCCGGTAAATCAGTCATAGGATCTGGTATCTGAGGTGATGACAATTGATGGCGGGCATTTTATGGGCATTCCGGGTGGGTTCCAAGCAAGGCTTGGGCTTGCCTGACGGGAAGGGACTGACAACTCAGCTCCACTTGTAAGCCTCGCCACGGATGCCCTCAAAATTACCGACGCTTTATTCGCTATTGCTGCCATGAAACCTGAACAGATCCCGACGTTGCTTCTTGCTCGGCTTGCCATCGGTGCTGACACCCAGGGCGCCGGCCTTGCGTTGGGCGGCTGCGGTTTCGCGCTTGGCGATGCTGGCTTCGGTTTCGCGATACAGTGCCTGCGCTTCAGGCGCGCCACGCCGCACGATCGAAAGGGCTTCGACAACCACGGTTTTTTCATCGAACCCGGTGCGAATGACAAATTCGTCGCCGATGCGCGGCTCCTTGCCCGGTTTGCAGCGATCGCCCCGGTGATGGACCTTGCCGCTTTCGATGGCAGCCTTGGCGAGGGCCCGCGTCTTATAGAATCGCGCCGCCCATAACCATTTATCGAGACGGACCTTGTCGTCCTCTTCCTGTTTTTGTGCCACTGCAATTCCTCTTTCTGCCAATAGTCAGAACTGTACTACCGTTTTTGTCGGACACACGAATTCGACCCGACAGATAGAATGCCCGCCAGGCCGGCCTCACCGGCCAGGGTTGTGTAGAAAGTTACGCGCGGAAACAGCTGAGTAGATAACTGTCGCCATTTTGTGATTATTCTGCGTGAATACCGCGATTCGCGGGCTCAACGATCCGATGTACTGATCGCAGGTTGTTTTTATTGAAGACTTTTGACCATTTGACCGTTGTCGGTCTGCGCGAGTGGGTGGCGCTTCCAGATCTGGGAGTTGCGGGCCTACGGGCAAAAATCGACACCGGTGCCAGCACCTCCAGCCTGCACGCCACCGATATCGAGCCGTTCGAGCGCGACGGTGAAAAGTGGGTGCGCTTCACCGCGCACCTGGGCACGGTGGTGCAGTTGCGCCATCGCCGCTGCGAAGCCCCGCTGGTGGCGCGCAAGACGATAAAAAGCTCCAACGGCCACGCGCAGGTCCGCTACGTGATCAGCACCACGCTGGCGCTGGGTGATCGGATCTGGCGAGTCGAGTTCACGCTGGCCTGCCGCAAATCCATGCGCTATCGCCTCTTATTGGGTTCCAAAGCCTTGATCGACGGCCAGTTGGTGGTCAATCCAGGTATCAAATACGTTCAAGACAAGCCGGTATTCCCGGTGTCCACTACCTCTGCCACAGGTGTTGCATGAAGATCGCTGTGCTGTCGCGTAATCCGCGTCTGTATTCCACTCGTCGCCTGGTTGAAGCCGGCACCGAACGTGGCCATGAAATGGTGGTGATCGACACCCTGCGCGCCTACATGAACATTGCCAGTCACAAGCCCCAGATCCATTACCGTGGCAAACCGCTGGAAGGGTTCGACGCAGTGATTCCGCGCATCGGCGCGTCAGTGACGTTCTATGGCTGCGCGGTGTTGCGTCAGTTCGAAATGATGGGGGTGTTTCCCCTCAACGAGTCCGTGGCCATTGCCCGCTCCCGGGACAAGCTGCGCTCGCTGCAACTGCTGTCGCGACGCGGGATCGGCTTGCCGGTGACCGGCTTTGCCCACTCCCCCGACGACATTCCCGACCTGATCGCAATGGTCAATGGTGCGCCGCTGGTGATCAAGGTGCTGGAAGGCACCCAGGGCATCGGCGTGGTGCTGTGTGAAACCGCGACAGCAGCGGAGTCGGTGATCGAAGCGTTCATGGGCCTGAAGCAGAACATCATGGTCCAGGAATACATCAAGGAAGCCGGTGGCGCGGACATTCGCTGCTTCGTGGTCGGCGACAAGGTCATCGCCTCGATGAAGCGCCAGGCCAAGCCCGGCGAGTTTCGCTCCAACCTGCATCGCGGCGGCAGTGCCAGCCTGATCAAGATCACCCCGGAAGAGCGCATGACTGCCCTGCGCGCCGCAAAAGTCATGGGCCTGGCCGTGGCCGGCGTGGACATCCTGCGCTCCAATCACGGGCCGCTGGTGATGGAGGTCAACTCCTCGCCGGGCCTGGAAGGGATTGAAACCACCACAAGCAAGAACGTGGCAGGGATCATCATCGAGCACTTGGAAAAGAATGGCGGGCCGAACATGACCCGGACCAAGGGCAAGGGTTAACTCCGATACAAGACCTGTTGGGGGCGGGCTTTTGTGGGAGCCGAGCTTGCTCGCGATGCAGGCACCTCGGTTTACAGTAAGACCGCGTTATCGTTCATCGTGAGCAAGCTTGGCTCCCACAAAAGCTCAGTTCCCACAGGGTGAACTGGGCTGGCTCCCACAAGTTCTCGGTTAGCCAGTTATCACACCGCATCCCGTGGCAGCAGCAACCCCAACGGCAAGCGCACCCGCGCTTCCAGCCCGCCGCCGACGCGGTTGCGCAGTTCGACGTTGCCGCCGTGCATCGAGGCGATGCGTTTGACGATGGCCAAGCCCAGGCCCGTGCCCTTTCCGCCCCGGGCACGGTCGCCCCGGGTGAAGGGGTTGAAGATGGCTTCCAGCTCCGACGGATCGATGCCAGCGCCACGGTCCATGACACTCAGCACCACATACGGCGCGCTGGTGTCGCCAGAGACATAGGCCGCCACCTCGACGCCGGTGCCGGCGTGATTCAAGGCGTTACCGATCAGGTTGTTCAACAAACGCTTCATCGACACCCGACGCAGCGGGAACGGTTGGATCGGCTCCAGGCGCAGGTGCACCTTTTCGTCGTTCTGGTTATAGGGCGCGACCACTTCGCGCACCAGCTCGCTGAGGTCGACTTCTTCCACCGACTCGTCACGGCCGTCGCGAATGAACGCCAGGAATTGATCAAGAATCGCATCCATGTCTTCGATGTCGCGGACCATTTCGTCGGTCAGGTCGGTGTGCTCGCCCATCAACTCCAGCGACAGCCGCAGCCGGGTCAGCGGTGTGCGCAGATCGTGGGAGACACCAGCGAGCATCAGTTCACGCTCGCGCCCGGCCTGTTCGACGTCTTCGGCCATCTGGTTGAAGGCACGGTAGACCTCGGTCATCTCGCTCGGCGTGTCGCTGATGGGCAGCCGCACGCTGCGACCCTGGCCCAGCTGGCGCGCAGCGTAGACCAGGCGTTTGAGCGGTTGGTTGAGCTGGCTGACGAAGATCCACGCCGAAGCCGTCGACAGCAGGCCGATGGCCAGGAACCAGCCGAGCACGTTCCAGATTTTCTGGCCACGCAGCGGATGAGGGTACAACGGCACTTTCAGCCAGCCGTCCCCCAGACTCGGGGCACGTACCCACAGCGCCGGCGGCGAGTGCATGCGCAGTCGTACCTCGGTATCGGCACCGAGTTCGGCCTGCATCTGTCGTTGATAAATCTCGCTGTAAGGCCAGTGTTGCTCGCCTTCCGGCACACCGGCGCCGACCACCCGGATCAAGGTCGCCGCTTCCGCGATTTTCGCTCGATTGGTTTCATCGGCGGCCCAATAGGCCCGCAGGGTCAAGGCAACGCCGTGGCTGTACTGCCGATCCACCAGCACGTCTTCGTTCATCAGCAGGTAGACCAGCGTCAGTGCCTTGGAAAAGAGCACGACGATCAGCACCAACCAGAGGGTGCGAGAGAAGAAACTCTGGGGGAACCACACGGGGGTTTTCATGAATAACCGCTACACACTTGCAGGAGCGAGCGATGCTCGCACAATGACGGACCGCGAGTCGCCTGGAAGAGGACATTCAACCCACCAGGCCACCCGCTCCTACAAATCGCCGATCACTTGCTGGCGGCGCCATCCGGCACGAATACATAACCCACACCCCAGACGGTCTGGATATACCGCGGCTTGGAAGGATCGGGCTCGATCATCCGGCGCAGACGGGAAATCTGTACGTCGATGGAACGCTCCAGCGCATCCCACTCACGCCCACGGGCCAGGTTCATCAGCTTGTCGCGGGTCAACGGCTGGCGAGCGTTCATCACCAGGGCCTTGAGCACGGCGAATTCACCGGTGGTGAGCATGTGGATCTCATTGCCGCGCTTGAGCTCGCGAGTGGCCAGGGACAGTTCATAGTCGCCGAAGGTCACGCTTTCATCTTCGCTGCCGGGCGCGCCAGGTACCGGAGCCGATTGGCGACGCAGTACCGCCTTGACCCGGGCCATCAGCTCGTCGGGGTTGAACGGCTTGGCCAGGTAGTCGTCGGCGCCCAGTTCGAGACCCTTGATACGGCTCAGCTCGTCGCCCTTGGCGGTCAGCATGATGATCGGAATCTGGTTATTCGCGCCGCGCAGGCGACGGCAAGCGGTCAGGCCGTCTTCGCCAGGCAGCATCAGGTCAAGCACCACGAGGTTGAACACCTCACGGGCCAACAGCCGATCCATTTGCTCGGTATTCGGTACAGTACGGGCACGGTAGCCCTTGCTGACGAAGAAACGCTCCAGCAGGCTGCTCAGCCCCGGGTCATCGTCAACGATAAGAATTTTTTCGCCTTCAGCAGTTTGTGCTGTGCTGCTCATAGGAAGCTCCTTTGATCTCGGCGCGCATTATGGCCTAGCTGCCGTTATACGTACGGTGTGCATTGTTAGCAGATTTTTCTTCTATCTGAACAAATCCGGGTATCGAGCCTACAGACCACGACGCCCCCGGAAGGACGGAACGCTGGTTATAATGCGCGGCCTTTTGTGCCAGGGAATGTCGGATCGTTATCCCGGCATATCGTTTTTTCCCTTGGCCCGGCAGCATTTTTTGAATTTCGCGGGTCAACAGGCAGCCTTTTGACCCAGGCAGCGGCGCACGCCAGGCCGCTCAACCAGTCTCGCCGAGCCCCGTTTGCGCGGTGGCGAGCCTGATTTCACAATTTGTCAGGTGGTTTTATGGACAGCATCAACAGCCGCATTGCCGAGGAACTCGGCGTACGCCCACAACAGGTCGAAGCGGCCGTCGCGCTACTCGATGAAGGCTCCACGGTGCCTTTTATCGCCCGTTACCGGAAAGAAGTCACCGGTAGCCTCGATGACACCCAATTGCGTCATCTGGAAGAGCGCCTGCGCTACCTGCGAGAACTCGACGAACGGCGTATCAGCATCCTGGCCAGCATCCAGGAGCAAGGCAAGCTGACCCCGCAACTTGAGCGCGACATCAAACTGGCCGACACCAAGACCCGCCTTGAAGACTTGTACCTGCCCTACAAGCAAAAGCGTCGCACCAAGGGCCAGATTGCCCTGGAGGCCGGCCTTGGCGAGCTGGCCGACGGCCTGTTCAACGACCCGACCCTGGCCCCGGAAACCGAAGCCGCACGCTTCGTCGACACCGAAAAAGGCGTGGCCGACGTGAAAGCCGCGCTGGAAGGCGCCAAGTACATCCTCATGGAGCGCTTCGCCGAAGACGCCAATCTGCTGGAAAAACTGCGCAGTTACCTCAAGCAGGAAGCCACCCTCAGCGCCCGGGTGATCGCCGGCAAAGAGGAGGAAGGCGCCAAGTTCCGTGATTATTTCGAACACGACGAACCGCTCAAGAGCATGCCGTCCCACCGTGCGCTGGCGATTTTCCGTGGCCGCAACGAAGGCATTCTCAGTTCCGCGCTGAAGGTCGGTGATGAACTGCCAGGCACCATGCACCCATGCGAAGGCATGATCGGCCAGCAATTCGGCATCCAGAACCAGAATCGCGCCGCCGACAAATGGCTGGCCGAAGTGGTGCGCTGGACTTGGAAGGTCAAGCTCTACACTCACCTGGAAACCGACCTGCTGGGCGAGTTGCGCGACAACGCCGAGACCGAGGCGATCAATGTCTTCGCCCACAACCTGCACGACCTGCTGCTGGCCGCACCGGCCGGCCCGCGTGCCACCCTCGGCCTGGACCCGGGCCTGCGCACCGGTTGCAAGGTGGCGGTGGTGGACTCCACCGGCAAGCTGCTGGACCACGCCACGGTCTACCCGCACGTGCCACACAACAAGTGGGACCAGACCCTCGCCGTGCTCGCCGCCCTGTGTGCCAAGCATTCGGTGGACCTGATCGCCATCGGCAACGGCACCGCCAGCCGCGAGACCGACAAGCTGGCCGCCGAGCTGATCAAGAAATACCCGGCCATGAAAATGACTAAGGTCATGGTCTCCGAAGCCGGCGCTTCGGTTTATTCGGCGTCGGAACTGGCCTCCAAGGAGTTCCCGGACCTGGACGTGTCGATCCGTGGCGCGGTGTCCATCGCCCGTCGCCTGCAGGATCCGCTGGCGGAACTGGTGAAGATCGACCCGAAATCCATCGGTGTCGGCCAGTACCAGCACGACGTTTCCCAGTTGAAACTGGCCCGTGGCCTGGACGCCGTGGTGGAGGACTGCGTGAACGCCGTGGGCGTGGACGTGAATACCGCTTCGGTGGCGCTGTTGGCGCGTATCTCGGGCCTCAATGCCACCCTGGCGCAGAACATCGTCACCCACCGCGACGAGCACGGTGCATTCAAGACCCGCGCCGCGTTGAAGAAAGTCCCGCGCCTGGGCGAGAAAACCTTCGAACAGGCCGCCGGTTTCCTACGCGTCATGAACGGTGACAATCCACTGGACTCGTCGGCTGTCCACCCAGAAGCCTATCCGCTGGTGCAACGCATCGCCGCCCAGACCGACCGCGACATCCGTTCGCTGATCGGCGACGCCGCGTTCCTCAAGCGCCTGGATCCGAAAAAATTCACCGACGAAACCTTCGGCCTGCCGACCGTGACCGACATCCTCCAGGAACTGGAGAAGCCGGGCCGAGACCCGCGTCCCGAGTTCAAGACCGCCGAGTTCCAGGACGGCGTCGAAGACCTCAAGGACCTGCAACCGGGCATGATCCTCGAAGGTGTGGTGACCAACGTCACCAACTTCGGCGCCTTCGTCGACATCGGCGTGCATCAGGACGGCCTGGTGCACATCTCAGCGCTGTCGGAGAAGTTCATCAAGGACCCGCGCGAAGCCGTGAAGGCCGGTGATGTGGTGAAAGTGAAGGTCATGGAAGTCGACATCCCGCGCAAACGCGTTGGCCTGTCGATGCGCATGAGCGACACGCCGGGCGAAAAAGTCGACGGTGCCCGTGGGGCTCGTCCGGGCTCGACGCCGCGTCAGTCGCAGAACACCGCGCCGCGCAAGGAAACCGCCACCGCGGCTCCGACGAACAACGCCATGGCCTCGCTGTTCGCCAACGCCAAGCAGCTGAAGAAACGCTGATGGACGCGCCAGCCGGGTTGGTGGAAAGCGCGTTTTTCAAGCTGCTCGGCTGCCGTCTGCAAAGCCTGGGGGACGGGGTGGCGCAAGTCGCCCTGAGCCTTGAGCCGCCGTTGCGCAATCGCGGCGGCAAGCTGCACGGCGGCGCGCTGTTCAGCCTGGTGGACATCGCCATGGGCCTGGCCTGTTCCAGTGTCCACGGCTTTGACCAGCAGAGCGCGACCATCGAATGCAAGATCAACTACATTCGCGCCGTGGCCGACGGCGAAGTGTTGTGCACGGCTCGGGTCATCCACCCGGGCCGACGCACGCTGGTGGTCGAGGCCGAGGTGATGCAAGGCGACAAACTGGTCGCAAAAGCGCAAGGCACGTTCGCTGTCCTATAGCTCCCCGTCATCGATTTGGGGTAATTTCGACCCCACGAATGCGGTGTCGAGACTCCTTGTAGGAGCGGGCTTGCTCGCGAAGGCGGTGTGTCAGGCAACTCCAATGCCGACTGACACACCGCTTTCGCGAGCAAGCCCGCTTCCACAGGGATCAAGGCGATCAGTCCTTGGCCGCACAAAAACCAGGCGAAAACGCCAGTTTTAACTTCACCCTTGTAGACCGTCTTGCCCACCCCCATATTGGGGCGACTGACGCGTGAAGGAATTCAACTTGAGCGACCTTTTAAACCGCCGCCTGGCCCTGCTCGGCGAGCGCGCCAACCTCTCCCTGCTCGAACAGTGCCTGCATGGCATCGAGCGTGAATGCCTGCGCGTCACGGACAATGGGCGCCTGGCCCAGACCCCGCATCCCGAGGCCTTGGGTTCGGCGCTGACCAACGAACAGATCACCACGGACTATTCCGAGTCGTTGCTGGAGTTCATCACCCCGGCCCTGGCCGACCCGGCCGATACCCTGCGCAGCCTCGACAAGATCCACCGGTTTGCCTACAGCAAACTCGGCGACGAGTACCTGTGGAGTCCTTCGATGCCGTGCCCGTTGCCGGAAGAAGAAGACATCCCGATCGCCTACTACGGCACCTCGAACATCGGTCGACTCAAGTACGTCTACCGTAAGGGCCTGGCCCTGCGCTACGGCAAAACCATGCAATGCATCGCCGGCATCCACTACAACTTTTCATTGCCGGAAAAGCTTTGGCCCCTGCTCCGGCAGAACGAAGCTGCCGACGTGAGCGATCGTGACTTCCAGTCGTCGGCCTACATCGCACTGATCCGCAATTTCCGTCGCTACAGCTGGCTGCTGATGTACCTGTTCGGCGCCTCGCCGGCCCTGGACGCCGGTTTCCTGCGGGGCCGCCCGCACCAGTTGGAACAACTGGACCCGGACACCTTGTACCTGCCCTACGCCACCAGCCTGCGCATGAGCGACCTGGGTTACCAGAGCAACGCCCAAGCCGGCCTGACACCGTGCTACAACGACCTGGCGAGCTACACCGACAGCCTGCGCAAAGCGGTGGCAACGCCCTACGCGCCGTACGTCGAAGTCGGCACTCATCAGAACGGTGAGTGGGTGCAGCTCAACACCAACATTCTGCAGATCGAAAACGAGTACTACTCCAACATTCGCCCCAAACGCGTGACCTACACCGGCGAGCGGCCGATCCAGGCCTTGATCGCCCGGGGCATCCAGTACGTCGAAGTGCGTTGCCTGGACATCAACCCGTTCCTGCCGATGGGCATCGACCTCACCGAATCGCGATTCCTCGATGCGTTCCTGCTGTATTGCGGCCTCAACGACAGTCCGCCGCTGGAAAACAATGAATGCAGCAACGCCACGAGCAACTTCCTGACGGTGGTCAAGGAAGGTCGCAAGCCTGGCCTACAATTGCAGCGACAAGGCCAAGCGGTGGACATGCAGGCCTGGGCCATCGAATTACTGGAAAAAATCGCGCCGCTGGCCTCGCTACTCGACCAGAGCCACGGTGGCGACGCCCACCGCCAGGCATTGGACGCGCAACTGGCGAAAGTCCGCGATCCGTCCCTGACGCCGTCCGCCCAAGTGCTCGCCGCCATGGCCGAGCATCAGGAAAGCTTCGCCCAGTTCTCCCTGCGCCAAAGCAAGGCCCACGCCGAATTCTTCCGCGCCGAGCCGTTGCCAGCCCAGGAGCAGACAGCGTTCGAAGACGCCGCCCGGGAATCCCTGGTTCAGCAAACTGAGCTGGAGCAGAACGAGGTGGGGGATTTCGATGTGTTCGTGGGTTCGTATCAGGCGAGCATTCTGGCGATCAGTAACTGACCAAACATTTCCATGGCTCCTGCGTGAAAGTGCAGCTTTTGTGGCGAGGGGATTTATCCCCTCGCCACAAAAGCTCCAGGCAAGCCCTACTTCTGCCCGATGCATAGAATTTTTCGCAAATAAGCTCATTCGAAAAAGTTATTTATTTTTGAATTCTTAGATCATTTAGTCTCCTCGAACGCCGAATCTCCGGCGACCTGTCGAGGAGCTTTCCCATGACGTTGCGTTCCCCCCTTCGCCTTCTCGCGGTCGCCTCCCTGGCCGCCGCGAGCCTTTTTGCCCAGGCGGCCGACCTGACCGTCGCTTACCAGACCACCGTCGACCCGGCCAAAGTCGCCCAGGCCGACGGCGCCTATGAAAAAGCCACCCAAGCCAAAATCGACTGGCGCAAATTCGACAACGGCGCCGACGTCATCACCGCCATCGCCTCGGGCGATGTGCAGATCGGCTACCTCGGTTCCAGTCCGTTGACCGCGGCCATCACCCGCAAGGTCCCGGTGGAAACCTTCCTCATCGCCACCCAGATCGGCGCCGCCGAAGCCCTGGTAGCCCGCGACGGTTCCGGGATCAACTCCCCACAAGACCTGATCGGCAAGAAGATCGCCGTACCTTTCGTGTCCACCGGGCACTACAGCCTGCTCGCCGCGCTGAAGCACTGGAACATCGACCCGTCGAAAGTCACCGTACTCAACCTCGCGCCACCGGCCATCATTGCCGCCTGGAAGCGCGGCGACATCGACGCCACCTACGTCTGGGACCCGGCCCTGGGCGTGGCCAAGGAAAACGGCAAGGTACTGATCAGCTCCGCAGAACTGGCCCAGTTCGGCGCACCGACCTTCGACGCCTGGATCGTGCGCAAGGACTTCGCTCAGAAGCATCCGGAAATTGTCACAGCCTTCGCCAAAGTCACCCTGGATGCCTATGCCCGGTATCGCAAGGACCCACAAGCCTGGCTGGCCGATGCGTCCAATATCGACAAACTGGTGAAACTCTCCGGCGCCAAGGCCAGCGACATCCCGCTGTTGCTGCAAGGCAACGTGTTTCCCCTGGCAGCCGATCAGGTCGTGAGCCTCGGTGCTCCGACCACCAAAGCCATCACCGACACCGCAGCCTTCCTCAAAGAGCAGGGTAAGGTCGAAGCCGTGCTGCCGGACTACGCGCCTTTTGTCAGCGCCAAATACATCACCCAGTGATCGAACAATAGAAGGAGTCACGGCGATGGCTTTGCTACAGCTGGAGCGCATCAGCGCACAGTACCCCGGCGCAGCGGAACCTGTGCTGGCGGATATTTCCCTGACCCTGGGGCCCCGGCAATTGCTGGTTGCCCTCGGCCCGTCCGGCAGTGGCAAGACATCGTTGTTGAACCTGATCGCCGGGTTCGTCGAGCCCAGCGCCGGGCAGATCACCCTCGACGGTGTGCCGATCAAGGGGCCGAGTGCCGAACGCGGCGTAGTGTTCCAGGACGATGCGTTGCTGCCCTGGCAGGACGTGCTGGCCAACGTCGGCTTCGGCCTGGAACTGGCCGGGGTCGCCAAGGAAAAGCGTGAGGCCCGAGCCCGGGAAATGCTCGCCCTGGTGGACCTGGCCGGTTTCGACCAACGCCGCGTCTGGCAGCTCTCCGGCGGCCAGAAGCAGCGTGTGGGCCTGGCCCGGGCGTTGGCAGCCAACCCGCGCGTGCTGCTGATGGACGAGCCCTTCGGCGCGCTGGACGCCTTCACCCGCGAGCAGATGCAGGAACTGTTGCTGCAAGTCTGGCAGCGCACCGCCAAACCGGTGTTTCTCATTACCCATGACATCGAAGAAGCCGTGTTCCTGGCCACCGACCTGATTCTGCTGGCGCCCAACCCGGGGCAAATAGTCGAGCGCCTGAGCCTGGACTTCGGCCAACGCTACGGCGCCGGGGAGTCGGCGCGGTCGATCAAGTCCGACCCGCGCTTTATCGAAACCCGCGAGCACGTACTCGCCAAGGTCTTCTCCCAACGCAGCGCCACTCGACCACAGGAGCGCGCATGAGCAGCTACGAAATTCCAGCGTTGGTCAGTAAGCCCGCGAACAAGCGCCCGGCCATCGGTTCGAGACTGAGCCTGAGTACGCGGTGGATCAGCGGCCTGACCCTGATCGCATTGCTAGCGGTTTGGTGGGCGGTGACCGCCAGCGGGCTGATCGAACCGCTGTTCCTGCCCTCGCCCTCCGCCGTCCTGCAAAAGGGCTGGCTGCTGGCGACCAGCGGCTACATGGACTCCACCCTCTGGCAGCATTTGGCCGCCAGCCTTCAGCGAATCGGCGTGGGCCTGTTGTTCGCCGTGCTAACGGCGGTGCCGGTGGGTATCGCCATCGGCGCCAACCGTGTCGCTCGCGGCGTGCTCGATCCGTTGATCGAGTTCTACCGGCCGATTCCACCGTTGGCGTATCTGCCGTTGATCGTGATCTGGTGCGGCATCGGTGAGCTGTCGAAAGTGCTGCTGATTTACCTGGCGATCTTCGCGCCGATTGCCATCGCCACCGCCACGGGTGTGCGCACCGTCGACCCGGCCAAGTTGCGGGCCGCGCAATCGTTGGGCGCTACGCGGGCCCAGTTGATTCGCCATGTGATCGTGCCCAGTGCCCTGCCGGACATCCTCACCGGCATTCGCATTGGCCTGGGCGTCGGTTGGTCGACCCTGGTGGCCGCCGTGCTGATTGCCGCCACCAGTGGCCTGGGGTTCATGGTGCAGTCAGCCGCGCAGTTCCTGGTCACAGACGTGGTGGTGCTGGGAATCCTGGTGATCGCACTGATCGCCTTCGCCATGGAGATGGGCTTGCGCGCCCTGCAACGCAAACTGGTGCCGTGGCACGGCCAGGCCCATTGAGAGCGAATGACCACGCCGACCATTCGGCGCCCCACTGCGAGAACACGACGATGAGCCGCCCGACCATTACCCCTTTGAGCATCGCCCTTGGTGCGCAGATCAGCGGAATCGACATCAGCCAGCCCCTGTGCCAGGAACATCGCGATGTCATCGAGCAGGCCCTGCTTGAGCATCAGGTGCTGTTCTTTCGCGACCAGCCGATCGACCCCGCGCAGCAAGCGCGTTTCGCCGGGTACTTTGGCGACCTGCACATTCACCCGATCTACCCCAACGTGCCGGAGCAGCCCGAAGTGCTGGTGCTCGATACCGCCGTTACCGATGTTCGCGACAACGCCGTGTGGCACACCGACGTGACCTTTCTCCCGACGCCCGCCCTGGGCGCGGTGCTCAGCGCCAAACTGCTACCGGCGTTCGGTGGCGATACCTTGTGGGCCAGCGGCATCGCGGCCTACGAAGCCTTGTCGGCACCCTTGAAGCGCTTACTGGAAGGCCTGACGGCAACCCACGATTTCACCCGCTCGTTTCCCTTGGAACGCTTTGGCAACACCGCCGAGGACCTGGCGCGCTGGGAACAAGCACGGCGGAAAAACCCACCGCTGTCCCATCCGGTGATCCGCACCCACCCGGTGAGCGGACGTCGCTCGCTGTTCGTCAATGAAGGCTTCACCACGCGCATCAACGAACTGTCGGAAAGCGAAAGCGAGGCGATCCTGAAACTGCTCTTCGCCCACGCCACCCGCCCGGAATTCACCCTGCGCTGGCGCTGGCAGGTCAACGACGTGGCGTTCTGGGACAACCGCGTCACCCAGCATTTCGCCGTGGACGACTATCGCCCGGCCCGGCGCGTGATGCACCGGGCGACGGTATTGGGGGATGTGCCGTTTTTCAGGTAAACAGCTAAGAAATCCCCTCGCCACAAGGTTTTGTGTTCGCCGTATTTGCAGAGGCGTTATTCGGCCGACGAAGGCTTCTCCCAAAGATTGATGCCACCCTCCTGGGCAAACCGATCGATCTGCGCCAGTTCTTCCGCGCTGAAGCTCAGGTTCTGCAACGCCCCGACGTTCTCGATAATCTGCTCAGGCCGGCTGGCGCCGATCAGCGCGCTGGTCACGCGTGGATCGCGCAGGGTCCAGGCCAGGGCCATTTGCGCCAGGCTCTGCCCGCGACGCTGGGCGATTTCATTGAGGGCGCGCACGTGGGCGATGTTCGCCTCCGACAGGTGCGAAGCCTGCAACGAGCCGCCACCGGGGCGGTTGACCCGTGCATCGGCCGGAATGCCCTTGAGGTACTTGTCGGTCAGCAGGCCCTGGGCCAGCGGGGTGAAGGCAATCACACCGGTACCCAGTTCGTCAGTGGCGTCCAGCAGGTCTTTCTCCACCCAGCGGTTGAGCAGGTTGTAGGCCGGCTGGTGGATCAGCAGCGGGACTTTCCACTCTTTGAGCAGCGCGGCCATTTCCCGGGTCTTCACGCCGGAATACGAAGAGATGCCGATGTACAACGCCTTCCCCTGCTGCACGGCGGTGGCCAGCGCACTGGCGGTCTCTTCCAGTGGGGTGTCGGGGTCGAAGCGGTGGGAATAGAAGATATCCACATAGTCCAACCCCAGGCGTTGCAGGCTCTGGTCAAGGCTGGCCAGCACGTATTTGCGCGAGCCACCGCCCTGGCCGTAAGGCCCCGGCCACATGTCCCAACCGGCCTTGCTGGAGATGATCAACTCATCGCGGTACTGCTTGAAGTCTTCGCGCAGCAACCGACCAAAATTGATCTCGGCGCTGCCGTAGGGCGGGCCGTAGTTGTTCGCCAGGTCGAAGTGGTTGATACCCAGGTCAAACGCCGTACGCAGCAAGGCACGCTGCGTGTCGATCGGCGTGCTGTCGCCAAAGTTGTGCCACAACCCCAGCGACAGCGCCGGCAGCACCAACCCGCTGCGACCCACGCGGCGGTAAGGAATGGACTCGTAGCGGTTTTCGGCAGCGGTATAGGTCATCGAAAGACTCTCTGTTCGAGCGACGGATGCGGATGGCAGAAGCTAACACTTCACAGACGCATGGGTCAGGCCGAAAGTTCGCGCAAGGCAGCCGCCGCCAAAAAACCCGAGCGGGAGCTGTAGCGCTGATCACGTCGCACGGTTTGATCAATGCGTTCAAGCAATTGCTCAGGCAGCGTGGCGTTGAACCGCACTGACTTGCCGAAATAGGGCGTGACATCGAACTCAACCACACCCCATATCCCTCCGGCGTAATCCGGATTGTCGAGATGATCGTCAATTTCATGGATCTGCGGCAGCGGCTCGCCGTCGGCTACCAGCCCTTCATAGTGCAACGAGAGCGCTTCCTTCACATTTTCGAATGCCTGGCCCACGGTACTGCCCGCGGAGAAACAACCCGGCACATCCGGGACCGTCACTCCGTATTCGGAATCGGCATCCTTGTGCAGAACGACCGGAAATTTCATTTGGATGAATCCTTCCTTCAGATCCGGCAACCGTAGCAACCGGTCTGATAACAATGCATCCCCATCGGGGATTTCGTCATCGGTCATGAGCCTCATTTCAGGCCCGCCTGTTTCAATATGCTATTAATCGTACCTTTCGGCAGGTCGGCGTCAGGGTGTTTGATCGTCACCCTCCCAGCCTTGAAGGAATGCTTGTACTGATGATGGCTACCCTTGACTGCCACCAGATACCAACCGTCCTCTTCGATCTTCCTGATCATTTCCCGACTTCGCATCACCTGTGCCTTATTCGACAGCTCTGCCGGAAAACTCTAGCTGCGAATGGCGATTCTTATACACACAATACACACCATGAAAAATATTAGCTCAACTTCCCAGCAAATACACCGTCGCAACCCACCGGGTCATCGTGCCTGCGCAAACACCTCAGCCAACCAATCCACAAACACCCGCACCCGTGGCGACAGGTGGCGGTTGTGGGGGTAGAGCACCGAGATCGGCATGGACGGTGGTGGAGTGGCGGTGAGGATTTCCTGGATCAGGCCTTGCTGGATCTGCGTTTCCATCCGGTAATACGGACATTGGATCAGGCCCAGGCCAGCGATGGCCGAGGCGGAGTAGATTTCAGCGCCGAACACTGAGAGCGCGCCGTCGATTGCGACCTCCTTGAGCTCGCCGTCAACCATGAATTCGAACGGATACAGTTTGGCGGTGGTGCGCGAGACGTAGTTCACCGCCCGGTGCCGGCTCAGGTCATCGAGGCTTTTCGGTTCGCCATATTGGCGCAGGTAGGCTGGACTGGCGCAGGTGATCTGCCGCAGGTTGGCGACACGGCGGCCAATCAGCGACGAATCCCCCAGCGTGCCAGCGCGCAACACACAATCGACCCCTTCGGCGATCAGGTCGACAAACCGATCGGCCTCGCTGATGGACAGTTCAATGTCCGGGTAACGCGCCATGAACTGCGGCAGGGCCGGAATCACGAAGTGCCGGGCCAGCGTGCCATGCATGTCTACCCGCAACCGTCCCTTGGGTGCCACGCTGCGAAATGCCAGTTCGGCTTCTTCAAGTTCCGCCAGCAACTGCACGCAACGCGGGTAATACGCCTCGCCATCGAGGGTCGGTCGTACTTTGCGGGTGCTGCGCTCCAGCAAACGTACGCCTAGCCAGGCTTCGAATTGATTAAGGGTATAAGTCAGCGTCGCACGGGGCAGGTTCAGGTCCTCGGCGGCCAGGGTGAAGCTGCTGCGCTCGTAGATGCGCACAAACACCTTCATAGCTTTGACTTGATCCATCTGAGTCCAACGCCCTTATTGTTGGCAATTATTGAACAGTCAAGCCAACTGTCGGGCATTTATCGCCAAGAGTAAACATGTGAATCTGGCTTCACCCACTTCCAAAGGACCTCCCTCATGACGACTCAAACAGCCAAAGTTGCCATCGTAACCGGCGCCTCTCGCGGCATCGGTGCCGAAATCGCCAAGCAACTGGCCAGCGAAGGTTTTGCCGTCGTAATCAACTACGCCAACAGCGCCAGCGAAGCCTCGAAACTGGTGGTGCAATTGCGCCAGGCCGGTCACCAAGCCATAGCGATCAAGGCGGATGTGTCCTCTGCCGTCGATGTCCGGCGGATGTTCGATGAAACCGAAGCGCTACTGGGCAAGGTCGATGTGTTGATCAACAACGCCGGCATCCTCCAGGTCATGCCCCTGGCGCAGCACAGCGACGAGCTGTTCGACCAGACGTTCGCCATTAACACCCGTGGCACCTTCAACACCCTGCGCGAAGCCGCAACGCGCCTGAACGACGGTGGCCGGATCGTGAATTTTTCCAGCAGCACCGTGGGCCTGAACCTGCCCGGCTACTCGGTGTACATCGCCAGTAAAGCCGCGGTGGAATCCCTGACCCAGGTATTCGCCAAGGAACTGCGTGGCCGCCAGATCACTGTCAATGCCGTGGCCCCCGGCCCGGTCGCGACCGAACTGTTCATGCATGGCAAAAGTGAAGAGCAGATCCAGAACTACGCCAAAATGCCGCCCCTGGAACGCCTCGGCCAGCCCCAAGACATCGCCAGCATCATCGCTTTCCTAGTGAGCCCCGCCGCCGGCTGGGTGAACGGGCAGATCCTGCGGGCCAACGGCGGGCTGGTCTGAGGTTTTTTTCCGCGTCGCCAGCCATACCGCCATCGCGAGCAAGCTCGCCACAGGATTAAGTGATGCCTTGCTCGCGATGAGGCCGGCGCAGATGAAAAACGGTGGGCTCTGTTCGAGCCTCGATCAGCGCACCAGATGCAGGAACTGCATGTGCCGCTCGTACTGGTCGAGGATGTCGTTGATGACCTGCTCCTTGGTATAGCCCACCAGGTCGTAATCCTGGCTGCCTTCGCTCAGGTGCACTTCGGCACGGTAGTAACGTCGGTTGTTGAGTTCCTTGGAACCCATGCCACCTCGGGCGAAGGACGGCGTGAAGTAGCCACGCATCTGCACCTGATAGATGAACGGATGCTGCTCGCCGTGGCCGATCTCCAGGCTGACGCTGTCGTTGGCCGGGTCTGGCTGGGTCATCACCGTCAGGCCCTTCTCGGCGAACACCGCCTTCACTTCTTCGATGGCCGGGCGCACCGTGGCGTCGAGGAAACGGTACACCTCGTCGCGGGACGGAAAATGCACCGCCTGGCTCAAGCGCTGGCGCCAGCCGCCCGTGCCCCGGCGTGCACCCGACACCGGTGCCAGGGAGTGCAGTTGCGCGATCTGCTTCTGGGATTCCAGGTAGAACGCCTTGTGCAGGCCCCACATCATCAGCAACAGAATCAGCGAGAACGGCAACGACGTCAGCACCACCGCCGACTTCAAGGCATCGATGCTGCCGGAGAACAGCAACGCGCTGGTCACCAGGGCGGTCATCGCGCCCCAGAACACCCGCAGCCATTTCGGCCCGTCTTCATCGGGGTTGCCGCCCTTGGCCGACAGCGTCGAAAGCACCACGGTGCCGGAGTCGGCGGACGTAACGAAGAACACGAAGCTGATGAACACCGTGACCGCGATGACGGTCTTGCTCCACGGGTAGGTTTCCAGCAACAAGTACAGGCTCATCGATGGGTTTTCCAGGGCCGACATGCCCAGGGCGCTCATGCCGTGGTTCAGCACCTGGTCGATGGCGCTGTTGCCGAAGATCGACATCCACGCCAGGGTGAACCCCAGGGGAATCAGCAACACGCCAAACACGAATTCGCGGATGGTGCGGCCACGGGAAATCCGAGCGATGAACAACCCCACGAACGGCGACCACGCGATCCACCAAGCCCAGTAGAACACCGTCCAACCGCCGAGCCAGTCACTGGGTTTGTTGTAGGCGTACAGATCGAAACTCTTCATCGGCAAGGCGCCAAGGTAATCGCCGATGTTCTGGATCAAGGTGTTGAGCAAATGCTGGGTGGGCCCGGCGAACAACACAAACAGCAGCAGCGCGCAGGCCAGCAACATGTTGATGTCGGACATGACCCGCACGCCCTTGTCGACGCCGGCCACCGCCACGAGAATCGCCGCGCCCATCATCAACACGATCAGGCCGACTTGAATCCATTGGGTGTGGGCGATGCCAAACAGGTAATCGAGCCCGGAGTTGAGGTGCAATACCCCAAAGCCCATATCCGCGCCGAGGCCGAACACGGTGGCGATGATGCCGAAGCCGTCCACCGCATAGCCGATGGGACCGTTGATGCGTTTGCCGATCAGTGGGTACAGCGCCGAACGCAGAGCCAGCGGCAGATTGTGCCGATAGGCAAAATACGCCAGGGCCATGCCGACAAAAGCAAATACCCCCCAGCCGTGCAGGCCCCAGTGCAGAAACAGAATCTGCATGGCCTGGCGCGCCGCGTCCGCGGTACCGGCCTCGCCCTGAGGCGGCTGCACCATGTGGGTCAGCGGCTCGGAGACGCAAAAGAAAAACAGCGTGATGCTGATCCCGGCGGCGAAGAGCATGCCGGCCCAGGACAGGTAACTGAATTCGGGTTCGTCGTGGTCGGCACCGAGCTTGATCTTGCCGTAGCCGGACAAGGCGGTGACCACCACGAAGACCAGATACAGGGTCATCGCCAACATGTAATACCAGCCGACCGTATTGGCCGCCCAGTTCTGCGCCGCCAACAGCCAGGCGCCGGCCTGCTCCGGCACAGCAATAACCACCAGGCCGAATAGCAGAATGAAGGTCGCGGCGAAGTAAAACACCGGCGGATTCATGCGGACCAGGCCGCTGGGTGGAAGAGACGAGGCACTCATGAGCGATGCACCCCGGGAAGCGAAAGAGGGACGGTCGAAAACGGACTCGGCAAAGGCAAGCCTCCTGTTGTGAGCGGGCAGCAAACCGACGGTTTAACTTGAATGAACGTTCAAGTTAAACATGAATAGGCAGCTAAGGACTAATCGCAGGGCTCGACGGCACGTTTCCTACGCGAGCCCGTGGGAGGGTAGACGCTGCTTGGTGTGTATTCGTTCAGTGGCTCAACCGTATGCCCTGGCAAACGCAAACCCTGTGGGAGCGGGCTTGCTCGCGAAGACGGACTTCCAATCTGCATTGATGTTGAATGTGACGGCCCCTTCGCGAGCAAGCCCGCTCCCACAGGATTTCCAGGGCTCAACAAATCGGAGTCCCTCTCCGGTTTAAGCCCCGATAAACGATTGCCGGTTGCCCATGAATATCCGCGTGCCTATAGTCCAGGCATCTCCTGCAATCAGTACGGCCCCATGATCAATCAACAGTTGGCGCGTTTTAATCGTCTCGACCTGCTCGGCCACCCGACACCCCTGGAAAAGCTCGACCGCCTCTCCACCTGGCTCGGGCGCGACATCTATATCAAGCGCGACGACCTGACGCCCCTGGCGCTGGGCGGCAACAAACTGCGCAAACTCGAATACCTGGCTGCCGACGCCCTGGCCCAGGGCGCCGACACCCTCATCACCGCCGGCGCGATCCAGTCCAATCATGTACGCCAGACCGCTGCCCTGGCGGCAAAGCTGGGCCTGGGTTGCGTGGCTTTGCTGGAAAACCCCATCGGCACCGAGGACAGCAATTACCTGGGTAACGGCAACCGGCTGCTGCTGGAACTGTTCGACGCCAAGGTCGAACTGGTCGAAAACCTGGACAACGCCGACGACCAACTGCAAGCCCTCGCCGGTCGCCTGCGCAGCAACGGGAAAAAGCCCTACCTGGTGCCGATTGGCGGTTCGAACGCCTTGGGCGCGCTGGGCTATGTACGTGCCGGCCTGGAATTGGCCGAGCAGATCAAGGACACCGGTCTCGATTTCGCCGCTGTGGTGCTGGCCTCGGGCAGTGCCGGCACCCACAGCGGCCTGGCGCTGGCCCTGAGTGAAACGCTGCCGGAGCTTCCCGTCATCGGCGTTACGGTTTCGCGCAGCGAGGAAGACCAGTTTCCGAAGGTCCAGGGCTTGGCCGAACGTACCGCGCAACTGTTGGATGTTGCCCTTCCAGCCGCCTTCAAGGTGAACCTGTGGGACGAATATTTCGCCCCCCGGTATGGCGAACCGAACGCCGGGACACTGGCGGCGGTCAAGCTGCTGGCGAGCCAGGAAGGCCTGCTGCTGGATCCGGTCTACACCGGCAAGGCCATGGCCGGCCTGCTCGACGGCATTGGCCGCGACCGCTTCGACGAAGGCCCGATCATCTTCCTGCACACCGGTGGCGCGCCGGCGTTGTTCGCCTATGACGCGGCGTTCCAGGCTTAGTTAAGTGCTTTTGTGGGAGCGGGCTTGCTCGCGAAGGCGTCGGCACATTCAGCATCACAGGGACTGACAAATAGCTTTCGCGAGCAAGCCCGCTCCCACAGAATCAACATTCCATATTGGAATATGTGACTTATTTAATATTATTTTCCAATCTATAAAGGCCTCCCTATAGTCTCGCCACCGGCGCATTTGCCGCGAGACGCCCGGGTTGCTTTAAGGCAGGATGTGGCAATCTTTTCGGATCGCGGCTTCGCCTTTTCTCATCCAAAATAACGTCTTCATAAGAAAACACAGGGGCTTGTCATGAATTTCTCCGCATTACGTCGCAACCTGTTGGTGGGTTCGCTGGGCCTGGCTTTGAGCGCCGGCCTGTTGGGGCAGGCAGTTGCCGGTGAGCAGCTGCAAAAAATCAAGGACGCAGGCGTGATCAACGTCGGCCTGGAAGGCACGTACCCACCGTTCAGCTTCGTCGACGCCGACGGCAAGCTGGCCGGTTTCGAAGTGGAGTTTTCCGAAGCCCTGGCCAAAGAGCTGGGCGTGAAGGTCAAGCTGCAGCCGACCAAATGGGACGGCATCCTCGCGGCGCTGGAGTCCAAGCGTCTCGACGCGGTGGTCAACCAGGTGACCATCTCCGAAGAGCGCAAGAAAAAATATGACTTCTCCACGCCGTATACCGTTTCCGGGATCCAGGCACTGACCCTGACCAAGAATAAAGACACCATCAAGACCGCCGCTGACCTGGCTGGCAAGAAAGTCGGCGTAGGCCTGGGCACCAACTACGAACAATGGGTAAAAGCCAACGTACCCGGCGCTGACGTGCGTACCTACGAAGATGATCCGACCAAGTTCCAGGACCTGCGCGTTGGCCGTATCGACGCCATTCTGATCGACCGCCTCGCCGCGCTCGAATATGCCAAAAAAGCCAAGGACACTTCCGCCGCAGGCGAAGCGTTCTCCCGCCAGGAAGCCGGCATTGCCCTGCGCAAAGGCGAGCCTGAACTGCTGGACGCGGTGAACAAGGCCATCGACAAACTTCGCGCCGACGGCACGCTGAAAAAGCTATCGGAAAAATACTTCAGCGCTGACGTCACCCAATAATGGAAGAGGCTTTCCAACTCGCACTGGACTCCGCGCCCTTCCTGCTCAAGGGCGCGTACTACACGGTCATCCTCAGCCTGGGCGGCATGTTCTTCGGCTTGCTGCTGGGGTTCGGCCTGGCGCTGATGCGCCTGTCGCGCTTCAAACTGGTGAGCTGGATCGCCCGCATCTACGTGTCGTTCTTTCGCGGCACGCCGTTGCTGGTGCAGTTGTTCGTGATCTACTACGGGTTGCCGCAACTGGGTGTCGAACTGGATCCGCTGCCGGCGGCCCTGATCGGTTTCTCGCTGAACATGGCCGCCTATGCGTGTGAAATCCTGCGGGCCGCCATCAGCTCCATCGAGCGCGGCCAGTGGGAAGCGGCGGCGAGCATCGGCATGACCCGCGCCCAGACCCTGCGTCGGGCCATCCTGCCACAAGCAGCCCGCACCGCCCTGCCACCGCTGGGCAACAGCTTCATTTCCCTGGTCAAGGACACCGCGTTGGCGGCGACCATCCAGGTACCGGAGCTGTTCCGCCAGGCGCAGTTGATCACCGCGCGAACCTTCGAAATCTTCACCATGTACCTTGCCGCCGCGCTGATCTATTGGATTCTGGCAAGCGTGCTCTCACACCTGCAGAACGTCCTGGAAGCCCGGGTCAATCGGCATGACCAGGAGTCCTGACCCATGATTGTCGTGGAAAAACTGACAAAGCAGTTCAAGGGTCAGGTAGTGCTCAACGGCATCGACCTGAAGATCGAAGAAGGCGAAGTGGTCGCGATCATCGGCCCCAGCGGCTCGGGCAAGACCACCTTCCTGCGCTGCCTGAACTTCCTCGAAGAACCCAGCAGCGGCCGGATCAAGGTCGGCGACATCGAGATCGATGGCAGCCGCCCATTGAACCAGCAGCAGAACCTGGTGCGGCGTTTGCGCCAGCAGGTGGGTTTTGTGTTCCAGAACTTCAATCTGTTCCCCCATCGCACCGCGCTGGAGAACGTGATCGAAGGTCCGCTGGTGGTGAAAAAGACGCCGCGCGCCGAAGCCGAAGCCCTGGGCCGCAAGCTGTTGACCAAGGTCGGCCTGTCGGGCAAGGAGGACGCCTACCCGCGACGCCTCTCCGGCGGCCAGCAACAGCGTGTGGCGATTGCCCGGGCGTTGGCGATGGAGCCGGCGGTGATCCTGTTCGACGAGCCGACCTCGGCCCTGGACCCGGAACTGGTGGGCGAAGTACTGGCAACCATTCGCGGCCTGGCCGAAGAAAAACGTACCATGGTCATCGTCACCCACGAAATGGGCTTCGCCCGGGACGTGGCAAACCGCGTGGTGTTTTTCGACAAAGGCGTGATCGTCGAACAAGGTGAAGCCAAGGCTTTGTTTGCAGCCCCTAAGGAAGAACGCACTCGGCAGTTTCTCAGCAAGTTCCTCTCAGCCGGACACAGCACCCAGTAAGTTATTCGTAGTGTCGTCACTTCCAGGGATGGGAGTGAGGCAACTACGACAAGGCCAACACTGCACCGTCAACTTACCCATAACGAAACAACCTGCACGGCACCTGACATCCTCGACATACTCTATGTGCGGTATATGCATACCTCTCGTAACACTTCACTTCGGGCTATGCTCTAACCCGCTCTGGCCAGCGGGTGCCCCTCACGTTTTTTTTCGCGAACAGATAAGCCTAGGAAAAGGGCGTTTGGCCCCGAGTATTACTAACATCCATGCGTAGGATGTTTCTGAAGCCTTACCCAATTAATTATTAACCAAGTGCCTCTATTGACACTGCAACTAGCGACCCCTTATCTAGAGAGCAACGGGCGAAGCACATCATTTTAATTCTGCGCAACGGCGCAAATAAAATATGCCGCTATTACTAACCGCCGTGATACACCCGAAACGGACTTCGTTTTCAAGCATCAAGGAGAACACCATGACATGTACGTCAACCATCCCTGAACTGGCCGCGCCCTCCCTGGCCAATGCCCACCGCACCGGCATCAACATCACCAGCGCAGCCCACCTGGAGGTCGCTATCGCGCCCTACCCTGGCATGGACGCGGGCGATCTGATCGAACTGTTCTGGGACAACTGCTACGTTGGCTCCCGCCTGCTGTCGGAGTCAGATACACAAGAGATCGTGACGTTGCGGGTGCCGGAGAGTTTCATCGTCAACGGGACGTCGCGCATCCATTATCGCGTGATGCAGGTCGGGCGCGGGCCGGCGCTATCAGCCACGCAGCAGGTGCAGGTCAAGCTCGATTGCCCCGGCGGCCAGCCGCCCGCTCTGAGTGGCGAGGAAAACCAGGGGCTGGCACCGGTGCGTATTCCTGCGGCCATTCGGCGCCAGGGCGTGAACCCGAACCAGATCAAGCGCGGCGTACCGCTGACGATCGAACCCTACCTGAACATGACTGCCGACGATGCGATCACCCTGCGCTGGGGCGACGTGCGCATGGACCTGCCCCGGATCAAACCTGGCGAAGTAGGCCAGCCGATCAACATCTGGGTGCCGCCAGAGATCATTCTCGAAGCGGGGGAAGACCTGCGCCTGGAGGTGACCTACTGCATCCTCGACCGCGTGGGCAACAACTCCCTGTGGGCACCACCGCTGACGCTGAAGATCGGTTGTGCCAACCCCTACCTGAAAAACCCGCCCAAAGAAGCCCTCATGGCGGCCGAGCCGCGACGCAAAAAAACCTGATACGGAAAACGCTTTTGCGAGGACCGCTTTTTGTGGCGAGGGAGCTTGCCCCCTCGCCACAAAAGCCGCCTCGCCCCAGTGCGCGTATAGCCCCAATTTAAATCCAACCTATACATATTCCTAAAAGTTAGTTCATAAATAATTTACACACGTTTAGGGTATATACACCGGACCACCGGACATTCTTGATTTTTCGTTCGCCGCATTCATCGCGGCGTTTTCTTGAGATGTGAGGTGGGTATGGTACGGAACACAATCGTCCCGGAGCAGGACGTCAAGGCACTGCCTGCAGCCACGGAGTGGCGGTGATGTCTGATCTGGCGCAAGCAAAGGTCCAGAGCGACCTGGACGTCGCACCCCTGTTGCTACCCGCGCAGGTGCTGCGCAACGATACCGAGGCCATCAAGGCCGCCCATGACCTGGCACAGGTCGCCCGTCAACAGGCGGCGCGGCGCGATCAACAGCGCAAGCTGCCTTGGTCAGAGATTGAGCAATTTACCCGCAGCGGACTGGGCAGCATCGCCATCCCCCGCCAATACGGCGGCCCCCAGGTTTCGTTCGTCACTATCGCCGACGTGTTCGCGATCATTTCCGCCGCCGACCCGGCCCTGGGGCAAATTCCGCAGAACCAGTTCGGCGTGCTCCAGCTGATTCTTGGCACGGGCACCGAACGGCAGAAAAAAATCCTTTTCCAGAGCGTGCTCGAAGGCTGGCGCATCGGCAATGCCGGGCCGGAACGCGGCGTTCGAAATACCCTTGAACTCAAGGCGCGGATCAGCGCTGACGGTGACGGTTTTGTCGTCAGCGGTCAGAAGTTCTATTCCACCGGCGCGCTGTTTGCCCACTGGGTGGCCGTCAAGGCGCTGAATGACCAAGGCCGGCAAGTGTTGGCATTCGTTCGGCGCGGCACGCCGGGCCTGCGGATCGTTGACGATTGGTCGGGTTTCGGCCAGCGCACCACGGCCAGCGGCACCGTGCTGCTGAACAACGTCCGGGTCGACGCCGAACTGGTGCTGGACAACTGGCGCATCAACGAAACGCCGAACGTGCAGGGCGCGATTTCACAACTGATCCAGGCCGCCATTGATGCGGGTATTGCCCGTGGCGCCATCGACGATGCGATCACCTTCGTTCGCGAACGGGCCCGGCCCTGGATCGATGCCAAGGTCGAGCGGGCCAGCGACGACCTCTATGTGATCGCCGACATCGGCAAGATGAAAATAGAACTGCATGCCGCCGAGGCGCTGCTGCGCAAAGCCGGGCAGGTATTGGATCAGGTCAGTGCCGCGCCCATCACCGCGCAATCCGCCGCCCGCGCCTCGATTGCCGTGGCCGAGGCCAAGGTGCTCACCACCGAGATCGCCCTGCAAGCCAGTGAAAAGCTGTTCGAGCTGGCCGGCAGCCGCGCCACCCTCGCCGAATTCAATCTCGATCGCCACTGGCGCAACGCACGGGTCCACACCCTGCACGACCCGGTTCGCTGGAAATATCACGCGGTAGGCGCCTACCACCTGAACGGCACCTTGCCGGCCCGGCATTCCTGGATCTGACGACCCGACCTCTGGAGCAGCACATGACGTTTTCCCAACATGTCGCGGTGATCACCAGCGATGAACAAGCCCTGATCGTGGCCAGCGACCTGGCCGAAGATTTCAAGCGCGATAGCGCCCTGCGCGACCGCGAACGCCGCCTGCCGCACCCGGAGCTGGAGGCTTTTTCCCGTTCCGGCCTGTGGGGCATCAGCGTACCCAAGGCCTGCGGCGGCGCGGGCGTTTCCAACATCACCCTGGCCAAGGTCATTGCGCTGATTGCTCAGGCCGACGGCTCTCTGGGGCAAATTCCGCAAAATCACTTCTACGCCCTGGAAGTGCTGCGGGTAAACGGCACTGAAGCGCAAAAACAACGCCTGTACACCGAAGTGCTCGCCGGCCAGCGTTTTGGTAACGCCCTGGCCGAGCTTGGCACCAAGACCGCCCATGACCGCATCACCCAACTGCGCCGCGACGGCGAGGGTTATCGCATCAACGGCCGCAAGTTCTACGCCACCGGCGCGATCTACGCCCAGCGCATTCCCACGTCGGTGGTGGATGAAAACGGTGTGCAGCAACTGGCGTTCGTCCCTCGCCACAGTAAGGGCCTGACAGTGATCGACGACTGGAGCGGTTTCGGCCAGCGCACCACCGGCAGCGGTTCGGTGGTGTTCGAAGATGTCTATGTCGACGCCGAAGACATCGTGCCCTTCCAGAGCGCCTTCGAGCGACCGACGCCGGTGGGGCCACTGGCGCAGATTCTCCACGCCGCGATCGACACCGGCATCGCTCGCGCCGCCTATGAAGACGCCCTGCACTTTGTTCGTAGCAAAACCCGGCCATGGATCGATGCCACCAGCGATGTCGCCACCGAAGACCCGCACACCCTCAAGAGTTTCGGCCAGTTGAGCATCCGCCTGCACGCCGCCGAAGCCCTGCTGGAGCGTGCCGGTGAGTTCCTTGACCGGGCCCAGGCCGACACCGATGCCGACACGGTCGCCGCTGCCTCGATTGCCGTGGCCGAAGCCCGCGCCATCAGCACCGAAATTTCCCTGGCCGCCGGCAGCACGCTGTTCGAATTGGCCGGCAGCCAGGCGACCCTGGCCGAACATGGGTTGGACCGCCACTGGCGCAACGCCCGGGTGCACACCCTGCACGACCCGGTGCGCTGGAAGTACCACGCCGTCGGCAACTTCTACCTCAACGATGAAAAGCCGCCGCTGCGGGGGACCATTTGATGGCCCACGGCAAGAAAAAAATCCTGCTCAACGCGTTCAACATGAACTGCGTCGGGCACATCAATCACGGCTTGTGGACCCACCCCCAGGACACATCGACCCAGTACAACACCATTGAATACTGGACCGGGCTGGCGCAGCTGCTTGAGCGCGGACTGTTCGACGGGCTGTTCATCGCCGATATCGTCGGGGTCTACGACGTGTACCAGCAGTCGGTGGACGTCACACTGAAGGAGTCGATCCAACTGCCGGTCAACGACCCGTTGCTGCTGGTCTCGGCCATGGCCGCCGTGACGAAAAACCTCGGCTTCGGCCTCACCGCCAACCTGACCTACGAACCGCCGTACCTGTTCGCCCGACGCATGAGCACCCTCGACCACCTGAGTCGCGGCCGGGTCGGCTGGAACATCGTCACCGGCTACCTGGACAGCGCCGCCAAAGCCATGGGCCTGACCGCGCAAGTCGAACATGACCGCCGCTATGACCAGGCCGACGAGTACCTGCAAGTGCTCTACAAACTCTGGGAAGGCAGCTGGGAAAACGACGCGGTGCTCAACGACCGCCAGCGGCGGATTTATGCCCAGCCGCAGAAGGTGCACAAGGTCCGGCACCAGGGCGAGTTCTATCAGGTCGAGGGCTATCACCTGTGTGAACCGTCGCCCCAACGCACGCCAGTGTTGTTCCAGGCAGGCAGTTCGGAGCGTGGCTTGCTGTTTGCCGGACGGCATGCCGAGTGCGTATTCATCAGCGGCCAGAACAAACCGGCGACCAAGGTCCAGGTGGACAAGGTTCGCGCCAGCGCCGTCGAGGCCGGGCGCAACCCCGAGGACATCAAGGTGTTCATGGGCCTGAACGTGATCGTCGGCGAGACCGAAGCGGCCGCCTGGGCCAAGCATGCCGAGTACCTGGGCTACGCCAGTGCCGAGGCCGGGGTGGCACATTTTTCCGCGTCGACGGGCATCGATTTTTCCCAGTACGAACTGGACGAGCCGATCCAATACGTGAAGAGCAACGCCATCCAGTCAGCCACCAAAACCCTGCAGAACAACGATTGGACCCGGCGCAAATTATTGGAGCAACACGCCCTCGGTGGTCGCTACATCACCGTGGAGGGTTCACCCGAGCAGGTGGCCGATGAGCTGGAGTCGTGGATCGCCGAAACCGGCCTGGATGGCTTCAACCTGACCCGCATCGTCACGCCACAAAGCTATGTGGACTTCATCGAGCTGGTGATTCCCGAGTTACAGCGACGCGGTTCGTACAAGACCGAATACGACAACGGCAGTCTGCGTGAAAAGCTGTTTCAGGCAGGGGCCCATCTACCTGGACAACACACCGGCTCAACCTACCGACACTGCTCCCTCGCCACAAAGGCATGCGATTCACTTAATCAATGACTGGAATGACCGACATGACCAAGCAACTCCTGACCCTGCCAGTCAAAGCACTGGCCCTGACCCTCGGTCTATTCAGCTCGGCGCTGTTCGCCGCCGATGCACCGTTGAAAATCGGCACCACCGCCGCGTTCGCCATTCCCCTGGAGGCCGCCGTGGAAGAAGCCGGCAAGCAAGGCCTGAAAGTCGAGCTGGTGGAGTTCAGTGACTGGATCGCCCCGAACGTCAGCCTCGCCTCCGGGGATATCGACGTGAATTATTTCCAGCACATCCCTTTCCTGGAAAACGCCAAGGCCGCCGCCGGGTTCGACCTGGTGCCCTTTGCGCCGGGAATCATCAACAACGTCGGCCTCTATTCGAAGAAATACAAAAGCTTCGACGAACTGCCCGAGGGCGCGAGCGTGGCCATTGCCAACGATCCGATCAACAGCGGTCGCGGCCTGCAACTGCTGGCCAAGGCTGGGCTGATCACGCTCAAACCAGGCGTGGGCTACAAGGCCACTGAAGACGACATTGTTGCCAACCCGAAGAAGCTCAAGATCCTCCAGGTCGAAGCCGTGCAACTGGTGCGGGCCTATGAAGATGCCGATCTGGTGCAGGGCTACCCAGCCTACATCCGCCTGGCCAAGACCTTCGATGCCACGTCGGCCTTGCTGTTCGACGGCCTGGATCACAAGGAATACGTGATTCAGTTCGTGATCCAGCCCAAGAGCAAGAACGACCCGCGGCTGGCCAAGTTCGTCGACATCTACCAGCACTCGCCAGCGGTGCGCGCAGCCCTGGACAAGGCCCACGGCAAGCTCTACCAGGCCGGTTGGGAAGGCTGATGATGAACGCCCTCAACGCTCGACTCCGACACGAAGCCCCCACGCCCCGGAGCGCCGAACAGACCGAACTGCACCCGGAGCTGAATCGCGCCCATGTGCGCTTCATCGGCCTGGGCAAGACCTACAACGGCCGCCAAGGGCCGGTGGCCGCACTGCACGGCATCGACGTGGCGATCCAACGCGGCGAGGTGTTCGGCATCATCGGCCGCAGCGGCGCCGGCAAATCGTCGCTGATCCGCACCATCAACCGTCTGGAACAACCCAGCAGCGGGCGGGTGCTGATCGATCAGGTGGACATCGGCGAGTTCGATGAAGACCGCCTGGTGGCTCTGCGCCGGCGCGTCGGCATGATCTTCCAGCACTTCAACCTGATGTCGGCCAAGACCGTTTGGCAGAACGTTGAGCTGCCGCTGAAAGTCGCTGGCGTGCCCAAAGACCAGCGCCAGCGCAAAGTCCGCGAGCTGCTGGAATTGGTGGGTTTGCAAGGCAAGCACAAGGCCTACCCGGCGCAGCTCTCCGGCGGGCAAAAGCAGCGGGTCGGCATCGCCCGGGCGCTGGTGCATGACCCGCAGATCCTGCTGTGCGACGAGGCCACCTCGGCCCTGGACCCGGAGACCACCCAATCGATCCTCGGCCTGCTGCGCGAGATCAACCAGCGCTTGGGCCTGACCATCGTGTTGATCACCCACGAGATGGCGGTGATCCGCGAAGTCTGCGACCGGGTGGTGGTGCTCGAACAAGGGAGAATCGTCGAGCAGGGCCCTGTTTGGGAAGTGTTCGGCAACCCGCAACATGAGGTCAGCCGGACGCTGTTGGCGCCGTTGCAACACGCCGTGCCGGACGAGCTGCAAAGCCGCTTGCAAGCGCAGCCGGCCTCGACGGATGCAGCGACCGTGCTGCGTGTGCAATTCACCGGGGTTGGCCATGATGAGCCGGACCTCGCCGCGTTGTTCAGCGCCCTCGGTGGTCGAGTACGGCTGCTGCACGGCGGCATCGAACAGATTCAGGGCCACGGGCTGGGGCAATTGCTGCTCGCAGTAAGTGGCTCGTCATGGGACGCCGAGGAACTGCGTCAACGTGCCGGCAATTGGGCGCAACGGGTGGAGGTGCTGGGTTATGTGGTTTGATCGGTTATTGCAGGGCTTCATCGACACATTCCTGATGGTCGGCGTGTCGTCGCTGATCGCGTTGCTGGCAGGCATCCCGCTGGCGGTGGTCCTGGTCACCAGCGGCAAGGGCGGGATCTATCAAGCGCCAGTCTTGAATCGCGCCTTGGGTGCGTTCGTGAACCTGTTTCGCTCGATACCCTTTCTGATTCTGATGGTGGCGCTGATTCCGTTCACCCGGCTGATCGTCGGCACCACTTACGGCGTCTGGGCTGCGGTAGTGCCACTGACCATCGCCGCCACACCATTCTTCGCCCGCATTGCCGAAGTCAGCCTGCGGGAGGTCGACCATGGCCTGATCGAAGCCGCCCAAGCCATGGGCTGCCGGCGCTGGCACATCGTCTGGCATGTGCTGCTGCCCGAAGCCCTGCCCGGGATCGTCGGCGGTTTTACCATCACGCTGGTAACCATGATCAACTCCTCGGCCATGGCCGGAGCGATTGGCGCTGGCGGCCTGGGTGACATCGCCTACCGTTATGGCTACCAACGTTTCGACAGCCAGATCATGCTCACGGTGATCGTGTTGCTGGTGGCGTTGGTGGCGGTGATTCAATTGGGCGGAGATCGGTTGGCGCGGGGGCTGAACAAACGCTGACGCGGGGCTTTTCATGTGGGAGCGAGTTTGCTCGCGATTGGCTGCGAAGCCGTCAGTGTCCTTGCGGTATAGTCGGCTGACGCTCCCAACCCAGTCATGACTCATGAAACATACCGCCGAAGACCTGCAAGCCATCACCGCTACAACCCTGGGCAATTACAACGCGGTCGCCGAGAGCTTTCGCGAAGGCACCCGTGACCACGACGTCAGCCAGAACATCGACGCGTTGCTGCAGCATATCCAGGCCAAGGCACCGTTGCACATCCTGGACTTCGGCTGTGGCCCCGGGCGAGACCTGCGAACGTTCACCGACATGGGCCATGTCGCGGTCGGCCTCGACGGCTCAGCGGAGTTTGCCCGGATGGCGCGCCAGGACAGCGGCTGTGAAGTGTGGCAACAGGACTTCTTGAAACTCGACCTGCCGGCCGAACGTTTCGACGGGATCTTCGCCAACGCCGTGCTGTTCCACATTCCGCTCCAGGAATTGCCTCGAGTGCTCAAACAATTGCATGCCACGCTCAAGCCCGGTGGCGTGCTGTTCAGCTCCAACCCTCGCGGCGAGAACCAGGAAGGCTGGAATGGCCAGCGCTTTGGCGCCTATCACGACCTGGCGGCGTGGCGCACGCTGCTCACTGACGCAGGGTTTGTGGAACTGGAACATTACTACCGGCCAGCGGGGCTGCCGCGGGAGCAGCAGCCTTGGTTGGCGAGTGTCTGGCGTAAAACTTGAGGACAGGTCCGTTTGGATCGAGCGAATGGTGAACCCTGTGGCGAGGGAGCTTGCTCCCTCGCCACAATGAACCGTGCTTGAGTCCTGTTTTTCAGTTGCCTGTCACGCCCTGCTTACCCAACCACTTCTGCGACAACTGCTCCAGCCGCCCATCATCCTTGATACGCGCCAGGGCATTGTCCAGGCTGGCCTTGAACGCCGGGTTGCCCTTCTGGAACGGAATCACCAGGTTCGGCGCCGGCTCGTTCTTTTCTTCCGGCTGGAACGACTGCGCCATGACCAGCGGACGTGGTGCCTCGTCTTTGCTCGCCAACAATTGCGCATCCGGATGGCTGTATACGGCGCTGGTGTCGAAACGTTCAGCCAGTTCCGGGGTCATTGCTATGTGGTTGATCGCGACGTCGTACTTACCGCTTTCCACACCCGTGAGCAGATCCCCGGCATCGGTGACCACGAAATCGGCCTGTACATCGAGCTCACCGGCCAGCATCTGGCCCAGTTCCACTTCAAAGCCAGTGAGCTTGCCGTCTTCCTTGAAGTTGAAAGGAGCGGTATTGGCCTCGAGGGCAATGCGCAGTTCGCCACGGTCATTGATGTCGTCAATCAATTCGGCATGGGCCAGAGGGCTCAAAAGGGGTAGCAGGCAGATCAGGCCAGGCAGAAAACGCATGGTCACTCCTTTGTAATTTATACAAGCGACGCTCGTTTCAGGTTCGCTTTGCTATGGTTGTTGCAGGCTTCGACAACGAATGGTCATGAAGTTGTCATGGCCACGCAGATTTCATGGAAAAACTGGAGAAAAAAATGAAAAGCTTTATGTCACGTGCCGCGTTGGCCGGTCTGTTATTGGGCGCTTCGATGCTGGCAAGCGCCGCGACGCCGGCGCCAAAAGGCGCTGAAGTGTTCATCGTTTCCCCGGCAGACGGCGCCACCGTTACCCAGGAATTCAAGGTCAAGTTCGGCGTCAAGAACATTGCCCTGGCTCCGGCGGGCGATGTGACCAAGAACACTGGCCATCACCATTTGCTGATCGATGTCGACAAACTACCTGCCGCAGGCGCGCCGATTCCGACCGATGCCAACCACATGCACTTTGGCAAGGCACAAACCGAGGCCACCATCAAACTGGCCCCGGGCAAGCACACCTTGCAATTGATCCTGGGCGACAGCGGCCACATGCCATTCGACCCATCGATCGTGTCCGAGAAAATCACAGTCAACGTGAAATAACGCAATACTGGCTGACACAGGTTATGTGTTCGACAGAAAAAAACGGGAGCCCCCTGCGAGGCTCCCGTTTTTTATTGCATGCCAGGCCTGTTTAGAACAACACGCGGCAACGAATCGTGCCATTGATGTGCTGCAGTTTCTCTTGCGCCAGGTCCGAGTATTCGGCGTCGACGTCGATCACGACGTAGCCGACTTTCTCGTTGGTCTGCAGGAACTGACCGGAAATGTTGATGCCGTTTTCGGCGAAGACCTTGTTGATCTCGCTCATCACACCCGGGATGTTCTCGTGGATGTGCAACAGGCGGTGCTTGCCAGGGTGCGCCGGCAGGGCCACTTCCGGGAAGTTCACCGACGATACCGAAGTACCGTTGTCGCTGTACTTGACCAGTTTTTCCGCCACTTCCAGACCGATGTTGGCCTGGGCTTCAGCGGTAGAACCGCCGATGTGCGGGGTCAGGATCACGTTGTCCAGGCCACGCAGCGGGCTTTCGAAGATATCGTCGTTGGAGCGAGGCTCCACCGGGAATACGTCGATAGCGGCGCCGATCAGGTGCTTGTCCTTGATCGCTTCGGCCAGGGCGTCGAGCTTGACCACGGTGCCGCGAGCGGCGTTGATCAGGATCCCGCCCTTCTTGATGGCGCGGATTTCCTTCTCGCCGATCATCCACTGGGTGGCAGCGGTTTCCGGCACGTGCAGGGTCACGATATCGGACATGCCCAGCAACTCGTGCAGGTTGTTGACCTGAGTGGCATTGCCCAGCGGCAGCTTGGTCACGGTATCGTAGAAGAACACCTGCATGCCCAGGCCTTCGGCCAGTACCGACAACTGGGTGCCAATCGAGCCGTAGCCGACGATACCCAGCTTCTTGCCGCGGATTTCGAAGGAGTTGGCCGCACTCTTGATCCAACCGCCACGGTGGCAGGAAGCGTTTTTCTCAGGGATGCCGCGCAACAGCAGGATCGCTTCGGCCAGCACCAGTTCGGCAACGGAGCGAGTGTTGGAGTACGGCGCGTTGAACACCGCGATACCGCGCTCGCGCGCCGCGTTGAGGTCAACCTGGTTGGTGCCGATGCAGAAGCAGCCGACCGCGACCAGTTTCTTGGCGTGGTCGAAGATCTCTTCGGTCAATTGCGTACGGGAGCGAATGCCGATGAAGTGAGCATCAGCGATCTTTTCCTTGAGCTGGGCTTCCGGCAGAGAACTGGTGATGTACTCGATGCTGGTGTAGCCCGCCGACTTGAGGACGTCGACAGCCGATTGGTGGACGCCTTCGAGAAGAAGGAACTTGATCTTGCTCTTATCGAGAGAAGTCTTGCTCATCTGCGTAAACCTGTGTCCCGGAGAAAAATGGCAGGGAATCGGACAGCGCATGCTGGCCCGACCGGCGTGACAGCCGTCGCCGCAGAACAGCCGTTGGGCACTACGCTGCGGGGTCGGTATGCTAGCATATGCACCCCGCTAAACACTCATTCCTGCGACGTGAAGCGTTCTCAGGATGACCATGAATTGTTCGAGAGTTCTGTCGATGACCAATCCTGCCCTGATAGATGAGCTGAAGACCCTGGTTGAGCCTGGCAAGGTCCTGACCGATGCCGACTCCCTGAACGCTTACGGTAAGGATTGGACCAAGCACTTCGCCCCGGCGCCGAGCGCCATTGTCTTCCCCAAGACCACCGAGCAGGTCCAGGCCATCGTGCGCTGGGCCAATGAACACAAAGTCGCGCTGGTGCCCTCGGGCGGGCGCACCGGGCTTTCCGCCGCCGCCGTAGCGGCCAACGGCGAAGTGGTCGTGTCATTCGACTACATGAACCAGATTCTCGACGTGAACCTCACCGACCGCACCGCCGTCTGCCAGCCAGGCGTGGTCACCGAACAATTGCAGAACAAGGCTGAAGAACACGGCCTGTACTATCCGGTGGACTTCGCCTCGGCCGGCTCCAGCCAAATTGGTGGCAATATCGGCACCAATGCCGGCGGGATCAAGGTCATTCGCTACGGCATGACCCGCAACTGGGTCGCTGGCATGAAAGTCGTCACCGGCAAGGGTGACCTGCTGGAGCTGAACAAGGACCTGATCAAGAACGCCACCGGCTACGACTTGCGGCAGTTGTTCATCGGCGCCGAGGGCACCCTCGGTTTCGTGGTCGAGGCCACCATGCGCCTGGATCGCACCCCGAAAAACCTCACGGCGATGGTGCTCGGCACCTCGGACTTCGACTCGATCATGCCGGTACTGCACGCCTTCCAGGGCAAGCTCGACCTGACCGCCTTCGAATTCTTCTCCGACAAGGCGTTGGCCAAGGTCCTGGACCGTGGCGACGTGCCAGCACCGTTCGAAACCGAGTGCCCGTTCTACGCCCTGCTGGAATTCGAAGCCACCACCGAAGAAGTCGCCAACCACGCCCTGGAAACCTTCGAACACTGCGTGGAACAAGGCTGGGTGCTGGACGGCGTGATGAGCCAGAGCGAAACCCAACTGCAAAACCTGTGGAAGCTGCGCGAGTACATCTCGGAAACCATTTCCCACTGGACGCCGTACAAGAACGACATCTCGGTCACCGTTTCGAAGGTCCCGGCGTTTTTGCAGGAAATCGATGCGATCGTTGGCGAACACTATCCGGATTTCGAAATCGTCTGGTTCGGCCACATCGGCGACGGCAACCTGCACTTGAACATCCTCAAGCCGGAAAACCTTAGCAAGGATGAATTCTTCGCCAAGTGCGCAACCGTAAACAAATGGGTCTTTGAAACCGTCGAGAAGTACAACGGCTCGATCTCCGCGGAACACGGCGTCGGCATGACCAAGCGGGACTACCTGACCTATAGTCGTTCGCCAGTGGAAATCGAATACATGAAAGCGGTGAAGGCCGTATTCGACCCGAACGGCATCATGAACCCCGGCAAGATTTTCGCGGTTTAAAAAACACCTGATGAATCCCAGAAGCAGGAGTCGGTAATGAGCTATCAGCACCAGTATGTCGACGGTACCCGTATTCATTTCCCGGTAGGGAAAGTGGTGTGCATTGGCCGTAACTACGCCGAACATGCCAAGGAACTGGATAACCCGGTGCCCACCGAACCGTTGCTGTTCATCAAGCCCGGCAGTTGCGTGGTACCCCTGGAAGGCGGTTTCAGCATTCCGACCGAGCGCGGGTCGGTGCATTACGAGGCGGAAATCGCCGTGCTGATCGGCAAGCCATTGTCGACCCGTCCGAGCGTCGAAGAAGTGCTGGACGCCATCTCCGGCTTCGCCCCGGCCCTGGACCTGACCCTGCGGGACAAGCAGGCCGAACTCAAGGCCAAGGGCCTGCCCTGGGAAGTGGCCAAGTCCTTCGACGGCGCGGCGGTAATCGCACCGTTCGTGTCCAACGGCACCTTTGCCGACCTGGCGGACATCCCCGTTCGCCTGACCATCAACGGCGAAGTGCGCCAGGACGGTAACAGCAGCCTGATGCTCAACCCTATCGTGCCGATGATCCAGTACATGGCGGGCTGCTTCTCGCTGCAGGCCGGCGACGTGATCCTCACCGGCACCCCGGCGGGCGTCGGGCCGCTGAATGTGGGCGATGAGCTGGTACTGGAGTTGCCAGGGGCGAGCCGCTTCGAAAGCAGCGTTCGTTAACCGCCCTGTGGGAGCGAGCTTGCTCGCGATAGCGGTGTGCCAGCCAACATCGATGTCGGATGTGATGGCCTCATCGCGAGCAAGCTCGCTCCCACAGGATATGGATCCTGCCTCGCCATTTACCGTTTTTTTCACATGCCATCCGGATAATTCCGGGGAATGCGGCATCTGAGCCAGCCATTCCCCTAGCCGAATTCTCTGGAACGCATTCCCCGATGGCCAAGCCCCAAGCACTGCCCCCCGCCAACCCCGCCCGCTCTCGCTTCGCCCTGCCCTGGTACGCCTGGACGCTGCTAGCGGTGGCTGCTGCCTATGGCCTGGCGTTTGCGATGCATTGGGATGATCGCGGCCTGCTCTGGCTGTCGGAACGCTTCCAGAGCCCGGCCCAGCGCCAAGAGAGCGTCTGGCTGCCGAACTACCGCGCCGTCATCGACGCCAAGCCGCTGCCAGGCCTGGAGAAGGATGAAGCGTCCGATGTGACCTACAACCCGCAGACCAAAACCCTGTTCGCCGTCATGGGCAAAAACCCGTTTCTGGCGGAGCTGAGCTTGCAGGGCGACGTACTGCGCAAGATGCCTTTGGTGGGCTGGAGCAATCCCGAAGGCGTTTCCTACATGGAAAACGGCCTGTTGGCCATAACCGATGAGCGAAAGCACACGCTGTCGATCGTCCAGATAGATGCCCATACCCGCGAACTGAACAAAGCCGATTTCCCTCACTACGATCTCGGACCTTCAAAAAACCAGAACAAGGGCTTCGAAGGCATCGCCTGGGACCCGAGCAACCAGCAACTGGTACTTGGCGAAGAACGCCCGCCGGCGCTGTTCACCTGGAAAAGCGACGGCAGCCAGTTGCTTAACGGCGACAAGCAGATCCATATCAGCAATAAACTGGACCTGCGCAATCTCTCGGCACTGGCCATCGACCCGCGCACCGATCATCTTCTGGTGCTGTCGGCCGACTCCCATCTGCTGCTGGAGCTGGATGAAAAAGGCGAGCAGGTCAGCTTCATGACGTTGCTCGGAGGCTTCAACGGCCTGAAAGACACGATCCCCCGTGCCGAAGGCGTTACCGTTGATGAGGCTGGCAATATCTATATGGTCAGTGAACCAAACCTGTTCTACCGCTTCGAAAAACAACGCTGATAACACCAGTTTTGTAGGACAACTCCTCCTTCGTTGTAGGGTGTGGCACACAGCCATTAAGCTTCAGTTCAGGCAGCCGTGGTATTCCAACCACCTGTTCTTATCCGAGCTTACCCAGATGCGTCGACTCGCCCGCCCTAAGCCTTTGATCTTATTGCTACTTACGATCTCGCTAATCGCTTTGATCGCTGCTGGGCAGTACCTGCGCCTGTTCGAGCGCGCCTGGTTCAACCTCAATACCCTCTGGAAACCTACCAGCGAGCAGGTCATTGCCTTGGACCAATACCGGGTCACGGTGGAGGCGCAGACAATCGATGGCCTGAATGACGACGTTTCGGCGTTGACGTTCGATCCGATACGCAAGAGCCTGTTTACCGTCACCAACCAGAATGCCGAGCTGATCGAGTTGTCACTCGACGGCAAGATCCTGCGGCGCATCGCCTTGATCGGCTTCGGTGATCCGGAGGCGGTGGAATTCATCAGCGAAGACACCTACGTCATTACCGATGAACGCCAGCAACGGCTGATCAAGGTTCATCTCGCCGACGACACCCAATTCCTCGATGCAGCCGACGCTGAACAAATGACCCTCGGCGTGCATATGAGCAGCAACAAAGGGTTTGAAGGATTGGCCTACGATTCGGTGGGCAAGCGGCTGTTCGTGGCCAAGGAACGCGACCCGATGCTGATTTATGAAGTGCATGGGTTTCCCCACCACAATCCGGAAAAGTCCTACGCAGTTCATGTGATCAACAACCCCAAGCGCGACGCCGGGCTGTTCGTGCGCGATCTATCGAGTCTGCAATACGACGAACGCAGCGGCCATTTGCTGGCGCTGTCCGATGAGTCGCGGTTGATTATCGAGCTGGATATCGACGGCCGACCGTTGAGCACGCTGTCATTGAGCAAGGGCCGCCAAGGCTTGCAGAAAACCGTGCCCCAGGCCGAAGGACTCGCCATGGACGACGACGGCAACCTGTATGTGGTGAGCGAGCCGAATCTGTTCTACGTATTCAAGAAACCGCAGCCTTGATCTGCTGATCCTGGCCTGACGCAGGCCCCCTGTGGGAGCGGGCTTGCTCGCGAAAGCGGTGCCGCAGCCAACATCGATGTTGAATGTGATGGCCTCTTCGCGAGCAAGCCCGCTCCCACAGGGTTCGAGTGCAGCTCAATAATTTGGTTAGCTTCGGCTCAGGGTCTTCACCCCTTCAGAAGTCCCCAACAACAGCACATCCGCCGGCCGGGCCGCGAACAGACCGTTGGTGACCACGCCAACGATGGCGTTGATCTGGGTTTCCAGTTCCACCGGGTTGGTGATCTGCAGGTTGTACACATCCAGGATGATATTGCCGTTATCGGTCAGCACGCCTTCGCGATACACCGGGTCGCCGCCCAGCTTCACCAATTGACGGGCCACATGGCTGCGGGCCATCGGGATGACTTCCACCGGTAACGGAAACGCACCGAGCACCGACACCAGTTTGCTGGCGTCGGCGATGCAGATGAAGGTCTTGGCCACGGCCGCGACGATCTTCTCGCGAGTCAGGGCCGCGCCGCCGCCCTTGATCAGGTTCAGATGCGCATCGCTTTCATCGGCACCATCGATGTAGAACTCCAGGTCGCTCACAGTGTTGAGCTCGTACACCGGGATCCCGTGGCCCTTCAGGCGTGCGGCGGTGGCTTCGGAGCTGGCGACCGCGCCGTCGAATGCGCCTTTGTGTTGCGCCAGCGCGTCGATGAAGCAATTGGCCGTAGAGCCGGTGCCAACCCCGACAATGCTCTTGTCATCCAGCTTCGGGAGGATGAGGTCGACAGCGGCCTGGGCCACGGCCTGTTTGAGTTGATCCTGGGTCATGCGGGCTCCGAAAGCGGGCAGGGAGTAAAGAGGGGCGCGAGTATAACCCAACAAAACCTTGGGATTCGTGTGGTCGCCCAGCCAAAAGCCGGGTTAGACTCCTTGGCCCTGCCCAACCCGCTCAGTGATGCTTTCCGATGCTTGAACAGTACGTCAAAAAGATCCTCACCTCGCGCGTTTACGACGTTGCCGTAGAAACCCCACTACAGACCGCTCGCCAGCTTTCCGAGCGGCTGGGCAACAGCATTTTGCTCAAGCGCGAAGACTTGCAGCCGGTGTTCTCGTTCAAGATTCGCGGGGCCTACAACAAGCTGACACAACTCAGCGACGAAGAGCGTGCACGCGGCGTGGTCACCGCATCGGCAGGCAACCATGCCCAGGGCCTGGCCCTGGCGGCCAAGGTGCTGGGCGTCAAAGCCACCATCGTGATGCCCAAGACCACCCCGGAAATCAAGGTCGAAGGCGTGCGCTCCCGTGGCGGCAAAGTGGTGCTGCATGGCGATTCGTTCCCCGAAGCCCTGGCCTATTCGCTGAAACTGGTCGACGAAAAGGGCTACGTCTACATCCACCCGTATGACGACCCCCACACCATTGCCGGGCAGGGCACGGTGGCGATGGAAATCCTGCGCCAGCACCCGGGGCGCCTGGATGCGATTTTCGTCCCGGTTGGCGGCGGCGGGCTGATTGCCGGGATCGCGGCCTACGTGAAATACCTGCGCCCGGAGATCAAGATCATCGGCGTCGAACCGGACGATTCCAACTGCCTGCAAGCGGCCATGGCCGCCGGTGAGCGAGTGGTACTGCCCACCGTGGGCTTGTTTGCCGACGGCGTGGCCGTGGCGCAGATCGGCCAGCACACCTTTGATATCTGCAAGCACTATGTGGATGAAGTGATCACCGTCAGTACCGACGAAATCTGTGCAGCGATCAAGGATATCTACGACGATACCCGCTCGATCACCGAACCTGCCGGTGCCTTGGGCGTGGCCGGGATCAAAAAATATGTAGAGTCGCGGGGCATCAGCGGACAGACCCTGGTGGCCATTGATTCCGGCGCCAACGTCAACTTCGATCGCTTGCGCCACGTGGCCGAGCGCGCCGAACTGGGCGAAGGCCGCGAGGCGATCATCGCGGTGACCATTCCCGAGAAACCGGGCAGCTTCAAGGCGTTCTGCGAAGCCATTGGCAAGCGCCAAATCACCGAGTTCAACTATCGCTACAACACCGGCAGCGAAGCACACATCTTTGTTGGCGTGCAGACGCACCCGGAAAACGATCCGCGCAGCGCGCTGATCGCCAGCCTGACCGCGCAAGGCTTCCCGGTACTGGACTTGACCGACAACGAGCTGGCCAAGCTGCACATCCGCCACATGGTGGGCGGGCATGCGGCCCACGTCATCGACGAAGTGGTGCTGCGCTTCGAATTCCCGGAACGCCCGGGGGCGCTGTTCAACTTCCTCAACAAGCTGGGTGGGCGCTGGAATATCTCGATGTTCCACTACCGCAACCATGGCGCAGCGGATGGCCGTGTGGTCGCGGGGCTGCAAGTGCCCCACGATGAACGCCATCTGGTACCGGCAGCCTTGGAGGAAATCGGCTATCCCTACTGGGACGAAAGCGATAACCCGGCGTATCAGCTGTTCCTGGGCTAAGAAAGTCGAGGCTAGACTGCTGGGCAAGACTTAAGGAAATCGAACGATGGAAACGTTAACCGCACTGAAACTCGCTCACGTCGTCGCGACGGCGTTGCTGTTGGCGGGCGCCCTGGGGCTGGCCATCTGGGTCTGGCGCACGCGCCGCAACGGCGATGCCACGGCGGTGGCTCGCATGCTGCAACGCCCTCGGCTGTTTGTCTGGCTGGTGATGATCATTGCACTGGCGAGCCTGCCCTTCACGGGGTGGTGGATGGTCCATCAGGTCGGCTGGCCACTGGGGCAGACCTGGCTGCTGGCTTCCAGCGTGCTCTACACCGTGGCGGCGCTGGCAGGGTTCTGGTTGCTGGTGCGGCTGAACAAACTGCGCAAGGCGCCGGCGGCGGGCAATGGGAAATTGACCTTTGCCTTGGCGCTGTTCAGTGTTGTCTGCTTTATCGCCATTGCGGGGTTGATGGGGGCCAAGCCGGTTTAAGGCTTTAGGCCGTGCCGCCCCCATCGCGAGCAAGCTCGCTCCCACAGGGATTGTGTGAGCGCCGCAATCTCTTGTGGGAGCGAGCTTGCTCGCGATGACGATTTCAGCCGCGCAGACTGATTACCGGCCAACCCCGTTTCTGGGCCTCGGCCCGCAGATTCGGATCCGGATCCACCGCCACCGGATGCGTCACCACTTCCAGCAGCGCCAGATCGTTCATCGAGTCACTGTAGAAATAGCTGCCGTCGAGCGAATGCCCGGTCTCTTCCAGCCAACGGTTCAGCCGGGTCACCTTGCCCTCGCGAAAGCACGGGACATCGGTGCTGCGACCGCTGTAGCGACCGTCGATCATTTCACATTCAGTGGCGATCAGCGTCTCCACGCCCAGGCGCTCGGCAATCGGCCCGGTGACAAAGCGGTTGGTGGCGGTGATGATCACCAGCTTGTCGCCGTCGTCACGGTGCTTTTTCAGCAATTCGATGGCCTGGGGCAGCACAATCGGCTCGATGCAGTCGCGCATGTAGTCAAGATGCCACTGTGCCAGCACGTCCATTTCGGTACGACCGAGGATTTCCAGGCAAAAATTCAGGTACTCGGCGTTGTCGAGCTTGCCGGCCAGGTAATCCTGGTAAAACTCGTCGTTGCGCGCTTTGTACGTGACGGCGTCGAGGAAACCGCGCTCACACAGGTAATCGCCCCACGCGTGATCGCTGTCGCCGCCCAGCAACGTGTTGTCCAAGTCGAATAAAGCCAGCCGCATTGCAGTTACTCGCTGAAAATTCTGAAGAAAGGCGTCCAGAATACGGACTTTTCACAAGAGTGCACATAAGGTGGGCAGGCTCGTTGCTGCTTTCACAACCTTTGTGGAACAATGCGGCGACATGCGTTTGCGAGGTTCTTGCCGTGATCGATCCCGATGGTTTCCGCCCCAATGTGGGGATCATTCTTACGAATGATGCAGGGCAGGTGCTATGGGCTCGCCGTATCAATCAAGACGCCTGGCAGTTTCCCCAGGGCGGGATCAACCCCCAGGAGACGCCGGAAGAGGCCTTGTACCGCGAGTTGAACGAAGAAGTGGGGCTTGAGCGAGAAGATGTCGAAATACTCGCCTGCACCCGCGGCTGGTTGCGCTATCGTTTGCCGCAACGCCTGGTCCGCACGCACAGCCAACCGCTGTGCATCGGCCAGAAGCAGAAATGGTTTCTCCTGCGCCTGATCTCCAACGAGCAGCGGGTGCGGATGGATTTGACCGGTAAACCGGAGTTCGATGGCTGGCGCTGGGTCAGCTATTGGTATCCGTTGGGCCAGGTGGTGACATTCAAGCGCGAAGTGTATCGACGCGCTCTCAAAGAGCTTGCCCCGCGCCTGCTGACGCGCGACTGACGACGGAGTTCGACCCCGAGCCATGCTCAATACGCTGCGCAAGATCGTCCAGGAAGTTAACTCCGCCAAGGATCTCAAGGCGGCGTTGGGGATTATTGTGTTGCGCGTCAAAGAGGCCATGGGCAGCCAGGTCTGCTCGGTCTACCTGCTGGACCCCGAGACCAACCGTTTCGTGCTGATGGCCACCGAGGGCTTGAACAAGCGCTCGATCGGCAAGGTCAGCATGGCGCCCAATGAAGGTCTGGTCGGCCTGGTCGGCACGCGCGAAGAACCCCTGAACCTCGAAAACGCCGCGGATCACCCGCGCTACCGCTACTTCGCCGAAACGGGCGAGGAACGCTACGCCTCATTCCTCGGGGCACCGATCATCCACCACCGCCGCGTTGTCGGCGTGTTGGTCATCCAGCAAAAAGAGCGCCGCCAGTTCGACGAGGGGGAAGAAGCCTTCCTCGTGACCATGAGCGCGCAACTGGCCGGGGTTATCGCCCACGCCGAGGCCACCGGCTCGATCAGCGGCCTGGGGCGCCAGGGCAAGGGCATCCAGGAAGCCAAGTTCGTTGGCGTGCCAGGCTCACCGGGCGCAGCAGTGGGTACGGCGGTGGTCATGTTGCCACCCGCCGACCTCGACGTGGTTCCGGACAAGACCATCACCGACATCAACGCCGAGCTGGGGCTGTTCAAGACCGCCATCGAAGGCGTGCGCGCCGACATGCGCGCCCTGTCGGCCAAGCTGGCGACGCAGCTGCGCCCTGAAGAGCGTGCGCTGTTCGACGTCTACCTGATGATGCTCGACGACGCCTCCCTGGGCAGCGAAGTGACCACGGTCATCAAGACCGGCCAATGGGCCCAGGGTGCGTTGCGCCAGGTGGTGACCGACCACGTCAACCGTTTCGAACTGATGGACGACGCCTACCTGCGCGAGCGCGCCTCCGACGTCAAGGACCTCGGCCGCCGGCTGCTGGCGTACTTGCAGCAGGAGCGCCAGCAGACCCTGGTCTACCCGGACAACACCATCCTGGTCAGCGAGGAACTGACGCCGGCCATGCTCGGCGAAGTGCCCGAAGGCAAGCTGGCGGGGCTGGTCTCGGTATTGGGTTCGGGCAACTCCCACGTGGCGATCCTGGCCCGGGCCATGGGCATCCCGACGGTGATGGGCCTGGTGGACCTGCCGTACTCCAAGGTTGACGGCATCCAGATGATCGTCGACGGCTACCACGGCGAGGTCTACACCAACCCCAGCGAAGTACTGCGCAAGCAGTTCGCCGATGTGGTGGAGGAAGAGAAACAACTGTCCCTGGGCCTGGACGCGTTGCGAGACCTCCCTTGCGTGACCCTCGACGGCCACCGCATGCCACTGTGGGTCAACACCGGCCTGCTGGCCGACGTCGCCCGGGCGCAGAAACGTGGCGCCGAGGGCGTGGGCCTGTACCGCACCGAAGTGCCGTTCATGATCAACCAGCGCTTCCCCAGCGAAAAGGAACAGCTGGCGATCTACCGCGAACAGCTGGCCGCGTTCCACCCGCAACCGGTGACCATGCGCAGCCTGGACATCGGCGGCGACAAGTCCCTGTCCTACTTCCCGATCAAGGAAGACAACCCGTTCCTCGGCTGGCGTGGCATTCGCGTGACCCTCGACCACCCGGAAATCTTCCTGGTCCAGGCCCGCGCCATGCTCAAGGCCAGCGAAGGCCTGAATAACCTGCGCATCCTGTTGCCGATGATCTCCGGCACCCATGAACTGGAAGAAGCCCTGCACCTGATCCACCGGGCCTGGGGCGAAGTGCGCGACGAAGGCACCGACGTGCCGATGCCGCCAGTGGGCGTGATGATCGAGATTCCGGCGGCGGTGTACCAAACCAAGGAACTGGCACGGCAGGTGGACTTCCTGTCGGTGGGCTCCAACGACCTGACCCAATACCTGTTGGCCGTGGACCGCAACAACCCACGGGTCGCCGATCTGTACGACTACCTGCATCCGGCGGTGCTGCAAGCCTTGCAGAATGTGGTGCGTGACGCCCATGCCGAAGGCAAGCCGGTGAGCATCTGTGGCGAAATGGCCGGTGACCCGGCAGCGGCGGTGCTGCTGATGGCGATGGGTTTTGACAGCCTGTCGATGAACGCCACCAACCTGCCGAAAGTGAAGTGGATGCTGCGCCAGATCAACCTCAGCAAGGCCCAGGAGTTGCTGGCCGAGGTGATGACCATCGACAACCCGCAAGTGATCCACAGCTCCTTGCAGCTGGCGCTGAAGAACCTTGGGCTGGCGCGGATGATCAATCCGGCTTCGAACAAGACGCTCTGAACCTGCGGCGCCTCTATCGCGAGCTTGCTCGCGATAGGGCCAGACCTGATATCACAAAAGCTAGATCCTGACCTCCACCTCCCCCAAATGCCCTCCAAGGGGCCCGAAGCTGCGCTCGACCATATGCCGACTCCCATCGGCATGGATAATCAGCGCCGTACTCGCCCGCGTCCCATAAGCCGGGCTGGCAATGAACACACTCGACAGCAACATCTCGGTCGCCAGCCCCACGCCCGTATCCGGCAGTTCAGCCACCGGAGCAGGCTGCGGGTCATTCAGCAGCGCCAACAGGGCCTCGGGCTGCGGATCGTCCAGCACCTCGGCCAGTGCGGCCCGGGCCTTGAGCACCTTAGGCCATGGCGTGTTCAGCCCCGCGTTCGACAAGCCATAGATACCCTCAGCCAGGCGCTGTGGCTGGGTATCGCGAGCGTTGAAGTGCCACAGCTCAGTGCCATCGCCGAGCAGCAGGTTGAACCCGCCAAACTCACCGGCACGGGGCACGATTTCGCTCAAATACTCGGCAATCGGCAGATTCCCGGTCAGGAACCGCGCCACCAGTTCGCCTCGCGACTTGAACGCCGGGAGCTGGCCCGGATCGCGGATATTGGTCAGGGCGGCAAAGCGACCATCGGCAGTAACGCCGAGCCAGGTACCGCCAGCTTCAAGATCGCGACCGGCATGGACCTGGGGCGCGTCTGGCCACTGGGCCAGGGGCAGGGTCGGACGCGCGTAGAACTCGTCGCGGTTGGCCGCCACGATCAGTGGCTGGGCGTGGCCGGGGCGCCAGGCAAATATGATCAGGCACATCAGGTAGTCCCGTTAGCAATGCCAGTCAGTTGAAAGAATAAGTCACTCTACCCAGACATCGCCCCCACATCCATCGCCTTCACTAGAGCCCAAGGCCAGGGATCCGGTACCATGCCGCTCTTATTTCGGGGATGGGCGGGAGACGCTGGTGGAATTTTTGCTCTATCTGCTGCTCGGCGCCTGCGCCGGTGTGCTGGCCGGGTTGTTCGGCGTGGGGGGCGGGATGATCATCGTCCCGGTGCTGGTGTTCAGTTTCACCCTGCAGGGCTTCGACCCGCAGGTGTTGACGCACCTGGCCGTCGGCACGTCCCTGGCGTCGATCATCTTCACCTCGGTGAATGCCGTGCGCGAGCACCACCGCAAAGGCGCGGTGCGCTGGCCGATTTTCGCCTGGATGACCGTGGGGATCCTGATCGGTGCCGGTTTCGGCGCGATCACCGCCGAAGCGATTTCCGGCCCGCACCTGCAAAAGATCATTGGCGTGTTTGCCATGATCGTCTCCGTGCAACTGGCCCTGGATTTCAAGCCCAAGGCCAGCCGCACGGTGCCGGGCAAGGCCGCATTGACCGTGGCCGGCACGGTGATCGGCTGGGCCTCGGCGATTTTCGGCATTGGCGGCGGTTCGCTGACCGTGCCGTTCCTGACTTGGCGCAGCGTGCCAATGCAGCAGGCGGTGGCGACTTCATCAGCCTGCGGTTTGCCGATCGCCCTGGCCAGCGCTTTAAGTTTCATGATTCTGGGCTGGCACGATCCGCTGTTGCCGGCCCATAGTCTCGGTTTTGTGTATTTGCCGGCGTTGTTGGGCATCGCCCTGACGAGCATGGTCTTCGCCCGTTTCGGTGCTCGACTGGCTCATCGCCTGTCGCCGCGCTTGCTCAAACGGCTGTTCGCCGCTTTGCTGTTCTGCGTAGGCTTAAGTTTCCTGTTCTGACGCAATCCTGGCTTAATCCCGAGGTGGCAGTGTCGCCCGGGTATTTTTGACGTTTACGAGGAATATCAATGCTGCCTTACCCGCAGATCGATCCGGTAGCCCTGGCCATCGGCCCGCTGAAAATCCACTGGTACGGCTTGATGTACCTGATCGGTATCGGCGGCGCCTGGCTGCTGGCGTCGCGCCGGCTCAACCGTTTCGACCCGACCTGGAACAAGGAAAAGCTCTCCGACCTGGTGTTCTGGCTATCCATGGGCGTGATCGTCGGTGGCCGCCTGGGTTACGTATTGTTCTACGACATGAGCGCGTACCTGGCCAACCCGACGCTGATCTTCGAGGTCTGGAAGGGCGGTATGTCGTTCCACGGCGGGTTCATCGGCGTGATGCTGGCAGCACTGTGGTTCGGCAAGCGCAACAACAAGTCGTTTTTCCAGCTGATGGACTTCGTCGCGCCGATGGTGCCGATCGGCCTGGGCGCCGGGCGCATCGGCAACTTCATCAATGCCGAATTGTGGGGCAAACCGACCGACGTGCCGTGGGCGATGATCTTCCCGCCGTTCAGCGACCCGGCGCAATTGCCGCGCCACCCGTCGCAGCTTTATCAGTTCGCCCTCGAAGGCGTGGCACTATTCCTGATTCTCTGGCTGTTCTCGCGCAAGCCGCGGCCAACCATGGCGGTGTCGGGCATGTTTGCCCTTTTTTATGGCATCTTCCGCTTCGTCGTCGAATTCGTCCGCGTACCAGATGCCCAGCTCGGCTACCTGGCGTGGAACTGGCTGACCATGGGCCAGTTGCTGTGCCTGCCGATGATCATCGGTGGCCTGGCGCTGATCTGGCTGGCTTATCATCGTGCGCCGGCTGCGGCAGCCAAGGTTTAAATTCGAAGTCCAGAGCACCGCTCCGGACTCAAGGACACAGGTAACACATGAAGCAATATCTCGATCTGGTGGCCAATGTCATCGAGCACGGCACCCGACAAGCCAACCGCACGGGTGTCAACACCATCAGCCTCCCCGGCGCTATGCTGCGCTATGACTTGAAGAATGGCTTCCCGGCCATTACCACCCGCAAGCTGGCCTTCAAGTCGGCCATCGGCGAGATGTGCGGCTTCCTGCGCGGCGTGAACAACGCCGCCGAATTCCGCGCCCTGGGCTGCAAGGTCTGGGACCAGAACGCCAACGAAAACGCCCAGTGGCTGGCCAACCCGTTCCGTCAGGGCGAAGACGACTTGGGCGAGATCTACGGCGTGCAATGGCGCAAATGGCCGGCCTACAAGCAGATTCCCCTGAGCAACCCGGCGGCCATCGAACAGACCCTGGCCCAGGGCTATCGGCAGATCGCCGAAGGCGAAGAAAACGACCAGGCCTACGTGGTGCTGTACAAGGCCATCGACCAGGTGCGCCAGTGCGTCGACACCATCATCAAGGATCCGGGTAGCCGCCGTATCCTGTTCCACGGCTGGAACTGCGCCCAACTCGATGAAATGGCCCTGCCGCCGTGCCATCTGCTTTACCAGTTCCACCCGAATGTCGAGACCAAGGAGATTTCCCTGACCCTCTACATCCGCTCCAACGACCTGGGCCTGGGCACGCCGTTCAATCTCACTGAAGGCGCCGCGCTGCTGAGCCTGATCGGTCGCCTGACCGGCTACACGCCGCGCTGGTTCACCTATTTCATCGGCGATGCCCACGTCTACGAAAACCACTTGGACATGCTCAAGGAACAGCTCAAGCGCGAGCCATTCCCGATGCCGAAACTGGTGATTTCCGAGCGTGTGCCGGAGTTCGCCAAGACCGGTGTGTACCAGCCTGAGTGGCTGGAGCTCGTGGAGCCCAGCGACTTCTCCCTCGAAGGCTACCAGCACCACGCACCGATGACCGCGCCGATGGCGGTCTAAGCCACACCACCATCCCCTGTGGGAGCGAGCTTGCTCGCGATAGCGGCTTCACATGCACCATTGATGTGACTGAAACTCCGCTATCGCGAGCAAGCTCGCTCCCACAAAGGGCTCAGTGTGTTCGAGATTGGCGACAGGGGCTCAATGCCCATGACTCCTGCCCACATGTGAATGCTCCACCTCGGGCGCCACCGCCCCGCTCACCTCCAGGCGCTGCAAAATCCCGCACTGCTCCAGATCCGGCCCTTCGCTGCAGCGATGGCGCAGGTCGATCAGTTGTGCCTGCAGGGCCAGCAGGCCGTCGATGCGGGCCTTGACGTGGTGGATGTGCTCGTCGATCAGCGCGTTGACGCTTTCGCACTGGTCCTGGGGACTGTCGCGCAAGGTCAGGAGGCTGCGGATCTCCTCCAGGGTCATGTCCAGGGTGCGGCAGTTGCGAATAAAGGTCAGTCGCTCGGCATGAGCCTGGGTGTAGACGCGGTAATTGCCGTCACTGCGGGCCGGTTCCGGCAACAGGCCTTCGCGTTCGTAATAGCGGATGGTTTCGACCTGGCAGTCGGTGATCTTTGCCAGTTCTCCAATCTTCATGGCGTTGCCTCCCAAATAGGTGCTTGACCCTATAGTGGCTACAGGGTCTTTACTGTGCAACAGGCACTTTTCACGGACGTAACCCGATGAGCGATTCCATTCATACCCACAAGCCGGACCACGGCCATGACCACGGGCACTCCTGCTGCGCCTCGAAAGCAGCCCCGTCGCAGGTCATCCTCGGCAAAGCGCCGACGGACGGTGCACGGCTAAGCAGTTTTCGCATCGAAGCCATGGACTGCCCCACTGAACAAACGCTGATCCAGAACAAGCTCGGCAAGCTCGAAGGCGTGCAGCAACTGGAATTCAACCTGATCAATCGCGTATTGGGCGTGACCCACGATCTGCCCAGCGATGGGCCGATCATCAGTGCGATCCAATCCCTGGGCATGCAGGCCGAGCCGTTGAAGTCCGACCAGGAGAAAGCAACCAACAGCTCGCCCGCTCCGGCCAAGCCCTGGTGGCCGTTGGCGCTGTCCGGTGTCGCCGCCCTGGGTGCCGAGCTGATCCACTTCACCAACGCCGCACCCAATTGGGTGGTTGCGCTGGTGGCATTGGTGTCGATCCTCAGCGGCGGCCTGGGTACCTACAAGAAGGGCTGGATCGCCCTGAAAAACCGCAACCTGAACATCAACGCGCTGATGAGCATCGCGGTGACCGGTGCAGTACTGATCGGCCAATGGCCGGAAGCAGCGATGGTGATGTTCCTGTTCACCGTGGCGGAGCTGATCGAAGCCAAATCCCTGGATCGGGCGCGCAACGCCATCAGCGGCCTGATGCAGATGGCCCCGGAACAGGCCACCGTACAACAGGCCGATGGCACCTGGCGGGCCCAGGATGTCAAGACCGTCACCCTCGGCGCGCGGGTGCGGGTGCGCCCCGGCGAGCGCGTTGGCTTGGACGGCGACGTGGTCGCCGGCCGTTCGACCATTGACCAGGCACCGATCACTGGCGAGAGCCTGCCGGTGGAAAAAACCATCGGCGACAAGGTGTTTGCCGGCACCATCAACCAGGCCGGTGAATTGGAATTCAGCGTGACCGCGGCGGCCGATCACTCCACCCTGGCGCGGATCATCCACGCCGTGGAACAGGCCCAGGGCTCCCGCGCACCGACCCAGCGCTTCGTTGATCAGTTTTCGAAAATCTACACCCCGGCCGTATTTGTCCTGGCCCTGGCCGTGGCCGTTATCCCGCCGCTGTTCATGGGGGCGGCGTGGTTCGACTGGATCTACCGGGCACTGGTGCTGTTGGTGGTGGCGTGCCCTTGCGCACTGGTGATTTCCACCCCGGTGACCATCGTCAGCGGCCTTGCCGCAGCAGCGCGCAAAGGCATTCTGGTCAAGGGCGGCGTGTACCTGGAGGGTGGCTACAAGCTCGACTACCTGGCCCTGGACAAGACCGGCACGATCACCCACGGCAAACCGGTGCAAACCGACTACGTGGCACTGGACCCGACCGTGGAGAGCAGCGCCCCGGCCCTGGCCGCCAGCCTCGCCGCCCGCTCCGACCACCCGGTATCCCGGGCGATTGCCAACGCGGCTGTGGATAAGCAAGCGCCGGCGCCGCGTGTGGATAACTTCGCAGCACTCCCAGGACGAGGGGTTCGCGGCGACATCAACGGCCAGACCTATCACTTGGGCAATCACCGCCTGGTGGAAGACTTGGGCCTGTGCTCCCCCGAACTGGAAGCAAAACTCTTCGCCCTGGAAAAACAGGGCAAATCCGTGGTGCTGCTGCTCGACGCCTCGGGTCCCCTGGCGCTGTTTGCCGTGGCCGATACCGTGAAGGAATCCAGCCGCGAAGCCATCCAACAACTGCATGAGCTGGGCATCAAGACCCTGATGCTCACCGGCGACAACGCCCACACTGCCGAAGCGATTGCCGCGCAAGTGGGCATGGACCAGGCCCGCGGTGATTTGTTGCCGGAGGACAAGCTGCAAGCCATCGAAGATTTGTACACCCTGGGTCACCGCGTCGGCATGGTGGGCGACGGCATCAACGACGCACCGGCACTGGCCCGTTCGGAAATCGGCTTCGCCATGGCGGCGGCGGGTACCGACACGGCCATTGAGACTGCCGATGTCGCCTTGATGGACGATGATCTGCGCAAGATTCCGACATTCATTCGCCTGTCGCGGCAGACCTCAAGCATCCTGAAACAGAACATCGCCTTGGCGCTGGTCATCAAGGCGATTTTTCTTGGGGTGACCTTTGCCGGGCTCGCGACCATGTGGATGGCGGTGTTTGCCGACATGGGGGTGAGTTTGTTGGTGGTGTTCAATGGGTTGCGGCTGTTGCGTAAATAAGAAGTCCTGGGTGGCTGGACGGGCCTTGTCGGGGGCGCTTCGCGCCCAGCGGGAGCAAGCGCCCTCGCCACAGGGCTAAACTGCGGCCCTTCAATCGCGTTTCGGCTCGCGAATCTTGTACCAGGCCACATACAGCGCCGGCAGGAACAGCAACGTCAGCAGGGTGGCGATGATGATCCCGCCGATCATCGCGTAGGCCATCGGCCCCCAGAACACTTCCCGCGCAATCGGGATCATCCCCAGGCTCGCCGCGGCTGCGGTGAGCAGGATCGGCCGACGCCGATGCTGGGTGGCTTCGACCACCGCATCCCAAGGCTCGTAGCCGTCTCGTTCATATTCATCGATCTGGGTCACCAGGATCACCGAGTTGCGGATGATGATGCCGATCAACGCGAGGATCCCAAGGATTGCCACAAAGCCCATCGGCGTGCCCGTCGGTACCAGCGCCAACACCACGCCGATCAATCCGAGAGGCGCGACGCTGGCCACCAGAAACAATTTCTGCACGCTGTGCAGTTGGATCATCAGGAAGGTCGCCATCAAGAACAGCATCAGCGGCACCACACTGGCGATCGGCCCTTGGGCCTTGCTGCTCTCTTCCACCGTACCGCCAGTGGCGACCTTGTAGCCCACCGGCAGGCCGGCGGCGAATTTATCGATGTCCGGTTGCAGCTGCTTCACCAGGTCCGTGGGTTGGATCTCGTCACGCACCGCCGCCTTGATCGTGATGGTCGGCTTACGGTCGCGACGCCATACCAGCGGCTGCTCCAGCTCATAACGCACCGTGGCGAACGCCAGCAGCGGAATCGAGGTGCCACTCGGGGTGACGATCTGCAGGTTCTGCAAGGTTTCCGGCGAACCGCGCTCGGCATCTTCAGCACGGCCAACCACGTTGATCAGGTAAATATCGTCGTTGACCTGAGTCACCGGCGAGCCGCTGACGATGCTGTTCATCAGCTTGGCCACGTCATCCGACGACAAGCCCAACTGCCGCGCCTTGTCCTGGGCGATGTCGATGCGCAAGACCTTGCCCGGCTCGTTCCAGTCGTAAATGATTTCGCCGATGTGCGAGTTCTTGTCCAACTCGGTGGCCAACTCGATGGCGTGCTTGCGCACTTGGTCGACGTCCTTGCCACTGACCCGGTACTGGATCGGGCGGCCCACCGGCGGGCCCATTTCCAGGGCTTGCACGTAGCTGCCAACGCCGACGAAGTCCTCGCGCAGGCGTTTTTGCAGGCGCTCGGTGAGGGCCGTGCGCGACTCCAGGCCGTTGCTGACAATCACCAGTTGCGCGTAGTACGGATTCTGCAGTTGCTGATCCAGCGGCAGGTAGAAACGAATCGCGCCTTCGCCGATGTAGGTGCTCCAGCGTGCGATGTCCGGGTCGCCCTTGAGGGTCGCCTCCAGGCGGTCGACGGCTTTGCGCGTCTCGTCCAACGAGGCGTTTTGCGGCAGGTTGAGGTCCACCAGGATTTCCGGCCGGTCCGACGATGGAAAGAACTGGTTCTGCACAAAGCGCATGGAAAACACCGCCAGCACGAACAGCAGCACGGTGATACCAATGGCCCACCAACGATTGCGCATCGCCCACAACAGACCGCCGTTGAAGGCCCGGCCGATCCGTCCCGGTTCGTTGCTGTGGGGTTTCACGTTGGTGCTGAGGATGTGCACACCGATCACCGGGGCAAACAGCACCGCGACGATCCACGACACCAGCATCGCCACCGCGATCACCGCAAACAGGGTAAAGGTGTACTCACCAGCGGAACTGGCGTTCAGGCCGATGGGCACGAAGCCGGCCACGGTCACCAGGGTTCCGGTGAGCATCGGGAACGCCGTCGAGGTATAGGCGAAGGTTGCGGCCTGCTCCTTGGTTTCGCCTTTTTCCAGGCGCGTGACCATCATCTCCACGGTGATCATCGCATCGTCCACCAGCAGGCCGAGGGCAATGATCAAGGCACCGAGAGAGATCCGTTGCATGGTGATACCGCTGTACTCCATGAACAGGAAAACCATCGCCAGCACCAGCGGAATCGAGCAGGCCACCACCAGCCCGGCGCGTATGCCCAGGCTGATGAAGCTGACGACCAGGACGATGATCACCGCCTCGAACAAGGCACTGGTAAAGCCACCGACCGCTTCTTCCACCACCTCGGCCTGGTCCGACACGGTGTGCACGCCAACCCCCACCGGCAGGTCAGCGGTCAGTTCGTTCATGCGTGCGTGCAGCGCCTGGCCGAAATCCTGGATGTTGCCACCCTTCTTCATCGCGATGGCGAGGCCAATGGCGGGTGTGCCGTTGAAGCGGAACATCGGGGTCGCGGGGTCGACGTAACCGCGGCTGATATCCGCGATATCGGCCAGTCGATAGAAGCGATCATTGAGTCGCAGATTGACGTTGGCCAGGTCTTTTTCCGACTGGAACTGCCCGGACGTGCGCACGGAAATCCGCTCTGGCCCAGCATCGATCACCCCGGCCGGCGTCACCGCATTCTGCGACTGCAGGCTCTGCACCACCTGGCGCTGGTCGATGCCCAACGCGGCGAGTTTGCGCGTGGAGAAATTCAGATACAGCACTTCATCCTGCTCGCCGAGCATTTCCACCTTGCCCAACCCGGGCACGTCGCGGATCTCGGCGCGCACCTTCTCCACGTAGTCCCGCAGTTGGCGCATCGACAGCCCGTCGCCGGTGAAGGCGTACACCGAACCGTAGACGTCACCGAACTCATCATTGAAGCCCGGCCCTTGCAGGCCTTGGGGGAAATCGCCGCGAATGTCGTCGATCTTCTTGCGTACCTGGTACCAGATCTCGGGGATTTCCTTGGCCCCGGTGGTGTCGAGCAGGTACACGAACACCGTCGACTCCCCCGGTCGGGTGTAGCTTTTCACGTAGTCGAGAGAATCGAGTTCTTCGAGTTTTTTCTCGATGCGGTCGGTGACCTGCTTGAGGGTTTCTTCCTGGGTCGCGCCCGGCCAGCGGGTCTGGATGATCATGGTCTTGATGGTGAACGACGGGTCTTCCTCGCGCCCCAGGTTCATGTACGAGAACACGCCCATCAACAACGCGACGAACATCAGGTACCAGACAAACGACTGATGCCGCAGGGCCCATTCGGATAAATTGAAAGGCCCTTTCATCGTGCGTCCTCGTCGAGTTTCACTTTCTGCCCCGGCTTGAGGCTGTTCACGCCGGCGCTGACCACGCGGTCGCCAGCCTTGATGCCGTTGGCCACCAGTACCGAATCGCCTGAACGCTCGAGAATCCGCACCTCGCGGGGCGAGACCGTCTGGTTCTGCGGGTCGATCAGCCAGATCCGGGCCTTGCCGTCGACTTCTTGCAGCGCGCTGAGCGGTAGCTCGATGCGCGGCTCGATGGTCGAACTCAGGGTCACACCGATGGCCGTGCCCAGCCGAAAGCCTGGCGGTGTATCGGTCAGCGTCAGGCGCGCGCGGCGCGTACGGGTGGCGCTTTGGGCCTGGGGCTCGATCTCGCGCACGGTGGCGGTGGTGTGGCTGGCCGGGTCCAACTGCGCGGCGACTTCGAACACCACGTCCGCGGGCAAGCGCTCGGCCAACCCGGCCGGCAGGTCGATCACTGCTTCCTTGATGTCCGGACGGGCCAAGGTCACCACTTGCTGGCCGGCGGTAACCACCTGCCCTGCTTCGGCATTCCAGGCGGTGACGACCGCGTCGTGATCGCTGCGCAGCTCGCTGTAGTTGAGTTGGTCGCGGGCCTGTTCTACCGAGGCCCGGGCCTGCTCAAGGGATGCACCGGTGGTTTTCAGGTCGGTCTGGGCGATGTCCAGTTGCGCCTGGGCACCGACGCCACGGTCAAACAATTGTTGTTGCCGACGGGCATTGGCCTGGGCGTTGATGTACTGCGCCTCGATCCGCGCCAGATCGCCCTGGGCCGCGCGCAACTGGTTCTGCTGATCGGTAGGGTCGAGCGTGGCGAGCAAGTCGCCCTTCTTCACCTCAGCGCCAACATCAACGTTGCGACTGGCGATCCGCCCTGGCACGCGGAAACCCACATTGCTCTCGTAACGCGCCTGGATACTCCCGGCGAACCGCCCGAGGGCTTGTTGGTCAAGCGCCTGGACCTCGATGGACAACACCGGTCGCACCGGCTCCGGTGGGGCTTCCTCCTTCGAACAGGCAGCCAGCAACAGCCCGGCCGAGACCATCCACCAACGCTTCATGGCTGGGCTCCTGTCTGGGGTGGCTGATGGGGATTTTCAGCGATCTCGACGCGCACGCCGGGGTGCAGCAGTTGCCCGCCCGCAGTGACAATTTGCTCACCGCCCTTGAGCCCGTCGCTGATGATGACCTTGCCGGTCAGGTAACGACCGACAGTGACCGTTTGCAACTGCGCCTTGCCCTCGCCGTCCACCAGCCACACGGCCGGGTCGCTGAGGTTCTTGGTCAGTGCCGACCAGGGCAGCTCTACCGCCGTCTTGCCGGCGGATTTGGCGGTGGCGCTGACCACCGAGCCCAGGCGCATGCCTTCGGGCAAATCGTCGAGGGTGACCTTGACCTGCACGGTGCCGGTCTCGGCGGATACCGCCGGGGTAATCTCGCGTACCGTACCCGTGGTCTTGATGTCCGGGTTATCCAGCAAGCTGATGACGATGGAGGGATCCGACGGTGGTTCGTGCAGCAAGGATTCGTAGATGTTGAACACCGCGTCACGCTCACCGTCCCGGGCCAGGCTGAAGATTGGCTCCGTCGCCTGTACCACCTGGCCAACCTCCGCCTGGCGCGCCGTGATGATCCCCGGGGCCTCGGCGATCAGTGCGGTGTAGCTCAGTTGTTCACGGGCGTTGGCCAACTGGGCCTGGGCAGCGGTCAATGCACTCTGGCTGCTGCGCAATTGCGCCTGGGCCGCGTCGTATTCGCTCTGGCTGGTGTAACCCTTGGGCAAGAGTTTCTGCTGGCGCACGAAGGCCGCCGCACTTTGCTTGACCCTTGCCTGTTCGGCGGCCACCTGGGCCTCGGCGGAGTCGACGTTGGTCTGCAGATCCCGAGGATCGAGCCGGGCCAGCACTTGCCGGGCCGAGACCCGGGCACCGACATCCACCTTGCGCTCGATGATCTTGCCGGCCACGCGAAATGACAGATCGGTCTTCACCCGGGCCTGGACATCGCCGGTCAAGGTCACCGAAGCCGCGTACTCGGAGGGCACGGCTTGCTGCACGAACACCCGTGGCAGGGCTTTTTCCTCGGGTTTTTTATCACCGCATCCCGCCACCAGCGCGCACAGACTCAGGCCAACTACAAGTTTGACTCGGGGACCAGCCATGCAGACTCCTTTGCGTTGTACGGACGTGCCAGTGACGATACGACTGTGAGCTTAGAACAGGGTTCAACACCAAGCACAGCATCACAATGGATGCGCCTATCAGGCAGACTAACGCCTTTGCGGGAGATTGCTCATGCTCAAAACGCTGGCGGTGGCCAATTACCGCTCCATCAACAAACTGGTGATTCCCCTGGGCCGGTTGAACCTGATCACCGGTCCCAATGGCAGCGGCAAGTCCAATCTGTACCGCGCCCTGCGTCTGTTGGCCGAGACAGCCCAGGGCGGGGTGGTCAACGCCCTGGCCCGTGAAGGCGGGCTGGACTCGACCTTCTGGGCCGGGCCGGAAGAAATCAGCCGGCGCATGCGCAACGGCGAGGTGCCTGTCCAGGGTATCGTGCGCCAGACCAGCAAACGCTTGCGCCTGGGGTTCGCCGGTGAAGATTTCAGCTATTCGATTGCCTTGGGCCTGCCGGAACCCAGTCTTTCAGCGTTTTCACTGGACCCGGAAATCAAGCGCGAATGCATCTGGGCCGGGCCGGTCTTTCGTCCCGCCAGCCTGCTGGTCGACCGCAATGGGCCAATGATCCGGGCCCGTGAAGGCCGTTCATGGGATGTATTGGCCCAGCACACGCCCAGCTTCGACAGCCTGTTCGACCAGGTCGGCAGCCTGCGCACTTCGCCGGAGGTGCTGCAGATGCGCGAGTTCATTCGCCGCTGGCGCTTTTACGACCATTTTCGCAGCGATGCCGACGCCCCGGTACGCCAACCGCAATTGGGCACCCGCACGCCAGTGTTGCACCACGACGGGCGCGACCTGGCCGCCGCCCTGCAAACCATCCTTGAAATCGGTGACGCTGAAGCTTTGCATGCTGCCATTGGCGATGCATTTCCCGGCGCCCGATTACGCATCGAAGCTCTGCAAGGCGGGCGTTTCGCCATCGAGTTTTATCAGCAAGGCTTGTTGCGCCCACTGTCCGCGGCCGAACTGTCGGACGGGACGCTGCGCTACCTGTTGCTGGTGGCGGCCTTGCTCACCCCGCGCCCACCCTCGCTGATGGTGCTCAACGAACCGGAAACCAGCCTGCACCCGGATCTGTTGCCAGCCTTGGCGCGGTTGATCATCCGGGCTTCAGTCAGTTGTCAGGTCTGGGTGGTGTCCCATGCCACGCGGCTGATCGCCGCCCTGGAGCAGGACGACGACTGCAATTGCATCGTGCTGGAAAAGGATCTAGGGCAGACCGGGATTGTCGGGCAGCGGATGCTGGATGAGCCGGCTTGGCATTGGCCGGATTAATCAGCGCCTGATAGACCGCTTTCGCGAGCAAGCCCGCTCCCACAGAGGCAATGGTGTTCGACCGCCAATCTTGCGTCTGCATTTGCCGCGCGGAAGGAAGACGACTATTTTTCTTTTTGCCGTAGGAAGGATCTTTTTTTCGAAACGAACCTTCAAGGACGCACAGCTTTTGGCCAGACTCCCGGCCAAACCATCACAAGGAAGAGAATATGGCAGACGTAAAAGTGCCACAGCGACTGGACCCGCAGGACATCGTAAAGTTGTTGGTGGCGTTGCGAAGGGCGTTGAAGACCAGGGCGGCCTGATAGCGCATTTGATTTTGTGGCGAGGGAGCTTGCTCCCGCTGGGTTGCGAAGCGACCCCAAAACCTGCACATGCCAGTTGGCAGGGCATACCTCGTTAGCTGTTTTGCGACTGCTGCGCAGTCGAGCGGGAGCACGCTCCCTCGCCACAGGCGCTTCCAATAAAAAACGCCGACGCTGTATCAGCCGTCGGCGTTTGAACCGTAAAAAGGTTTACCGCGCGAATCAGAACGCCGGCAGTACCGCGCCGCTGTATTTCTTCTCGATGAACGCCTTCACTTCCGGGCTGGTCAGGGCCTTGGCCAGTTTCTGGATGGCCGGGCTGTCCTTGTTGTCCGGGCGGGCCACCAGGAAGTTCACGTAAGGCGAATCCGCACCTTCGATCACCAGCGCATCCTTGGCCGGGTTAAGACCTGCTTCCAGGGCATAGTTGGTGTTGATCATGTCCAGGTCGACCTGATCCAGCACACGCGGCAACATGGCCGATTCCAGTTCCTTGAACTTGAAGTTGTGCGGGTTCTTGGCGATGTCCTTGGGCGTGGACACAGCGTTTTTCGGGTCCTTGAGTTCGATCAGACCGGCCTTCTGCAGCAGGATCAGCGCACGACCGCTGTTGCTGCCTTCGTTGGGGATGGCGATGGTGGCGCCGTCCTTGAGCTCGGCCAGGCTTTTGACTTTCTTCGAGTAACCGCCGAACGGTTCGACATGCACGCCGATCACGGTCACCAGGTTGGTGCCTTTACCTTCGTTGAAGTTTTTCAGGTACGGCAGGGTCTGGAAGTAGTTGGCGTCCAGACGCTTCTGGTCAACCTGCACGTTGGGTTGGACGTAGTCGGTGAAGACCTTGATTTCCAGGTCCACACCTTCTTTGGCCAGGGCCGGCTTGATCAGCTCGAGGATTTCAGCGTGGGGCACCGGGGTGGCCGCCACCACCAGTTTTTCCGCGGCCTGGGCCAGGCCCGTGGTCAGGGCTGCCGCCAATGCGGTGAACAACAGAACCTTTTTCATGCAGTGTCCTTATCGAAAATCACTGTCGTCGTGGACGACGGCCAAAATAGGGGGGTGCCAGCGAAGTGCTATCGCTGGCGTGTGGCGGACAATACCGACATTTTTTATGCCTTAACAATATCTTTTATTCAAGTTCATATTCATTTTACTCATATAGAAAAAGCCGCGCTTTGGGGCGAGGGGATTTATCCCCATTGGGGCGCGAAGCGACCCTCAATGCCGCCTCCCGGTGTGTCAGGCAGATTGAGTTTGATAGCTTAGGGGGCTGCTTCGCAGCCCAGCGGGGATAAATCCCCTCACCACAATTCCGGTGTCTTCTATAGCGTTTGGCTCAATTGATTGAGCAGCGCCTTGAGGGCTGTGCGCTCGGCGTCCGTGCCTTGTGCAACGATCTGCGCCACCTGGCGGTCGATCAATTCCAGGGCCGATGACTGGGCCGGTAAATTCAGGTGCTCCGGAAAAATCTCGTCACCCGTGCTGACCAGCAACGCGAAGTGAATAACGTTTTCCAGTTCGCGGGTATTGCCCGGCCAGCTGTGCTGTTCAAGCGCATGTTGTGCAGCCTCGCTGATCAGCGGCACGCTCAGGCCCAGGCGCTGGGTGTAAATGCCCAGGAAGTATTCGGCCAGGGACAGAATATCGCCCACCCGCTCGCGCAGGGCCGGAAGCTCGAGCCGACCTTCGCTGAGGTAATGGTAGAGCCGCTCGTGAAATTTCCCGGCGGCCACGGCTTGCCCCAGGTCGATGCTGGTGGCCGCCACCAGGCGTACATCCACCGGGCTGCGCTGGTGCGCGCCGACGCGGGTGACCTCGTGGTTTTCCAGGGCCGCCAGCAACTTGATCTGGATCGGCAGCGGCAAATCACCGATTTCATCCAAGTAAAGGGTGCCGCCATTGGCCGAGCCGAACCAGCCGGCCCGACTACTGGCCGAGCCGCTGTAGCTGCCAGCGGCATAACCAAACAGCTCAGCGTCAGCGTAGGTCGGGCTGATCGCGCCGCAATTGACCGACACAAACAGCCCGGCGCGATCACTTTCGCGGTGGATGTGCCGGGCAAGCAATTCTTTGCCAGTACCGGTTTCGCCGCGTATCAGCACCGAGACCGAGCGCGGCGCCAGTTGCTCCACCTCCTGACGCAACTGCCGCGAACGCGGGTCGACGAACACCAGCGCCTTGGCGCGAATGCTCAGGGGGCTTTTTTCCGCATCGGGAAAGGTCAGCAGCGGCTGACCAAAGGTTTCATGCAAGCTCATGGCAGACTCCCGCCCCGCACCGCTGGCAAATGCAAGGGCACTATTATCCAGGGGCATATTCAGGCGCGACGCAGGGCGTGATGCTCCATGCGATTTTGCAGACGATAGAGATAAGCGAACCCCTGCTCCCAGCGTTGGTGGCCGGACTTCACATTGATATGCCCCGCCCCGGCCAGAATCCCGGCCTCAGCCCCCCAATTACGCGCTAACTCCAGGGCACGCGGAGCGCTCACAGCGGCGTCATTGTCAGAACTGACCACTTGGCTTGGGAACGGCAACAGATCCGTCGGAATCGGCGCAAAATTACGCAGTGCCGGGGCACAGGCCGGCCGTTCGACGTCCGCTGGCGCCACCAGCAACGCCCCGCGAACCTGCCGCAGAAACTGCACCGGCGCGGTGGCGGCCCAATGGGCAACCGTAATGCAGCCCAGGCTATGGGCAATCAGAATCACCGGCGTGCTGTCGGCGGCAATAGCCTCGGCCAGCGCCGCAACCCAGTCTTCACGCCGGGGCGTCAACCAGTCGGCCTGCTCGACCCGGGCGCTGTTGGGCAGGCTGTTCTGCCAGTGGGTTTGCCAATGATTTTCCGGCGATCCTTGCCAGCCCGGCACAATCAGGTAGCGAATCGATTCGTTGCGCATGGGTTGCTCTCCTGCGTGTCTGTTCCCGGACGAGTATAGGGAGGAGAGTTATATTGTTTAAGGAATAAGAAGCTATTTATTAATAATTAAAAAGCATAATCACGGGAACGGGCTTGCTCGCGAAGGCGGTGGGCCAGTAGCGGTGATGTTGGCTGATACGACGCATTCGCGAGCAAGCCCGCTCCCACAGGTCCTGCGTACGTATTACTCACCACGCCCCTTGCGTAGCAACACATTCAACTGGTCCACCACTTCCGCCCAGTCCGCATCCTCGAGGATTTCTTCGCGCAGTAATTGCTGCTGGCTTTTGCTCCAAAAAAACGCATCAGCCAAGTGAAGCTCAGGCTTGAGGGGTGAATGGGTCGCGATGAATTTGTCGATATCAAGGGCGTCGTCAGACAGGCCCAATTGTTTGAACAGCGCGGGCAGGCTGTGGATCGGGGATTCCATACGGGGCTCCTGAGCATAAGACGGATGGCTGGGTTCTTCCCGCAGTCTAGCCCCTTGGCGACCGTCAGACTGATCAAAATTCAATCACCCCTTGGCTCGACTAGACTTTGGATAACGTCACGACCAATGCGTTGCGGAGGTCCCGTGAACATTCACTGCTTAATGATCGCGCTGCTGGCCATGAGCGGGCCAGTATTCGCAGCCGATGGCCTCGCGCTGCTGGTCACCAACCCCGTGGGCTTCTGGTTGATTGCCGTGGGCGTGGCTTTGCTGATCGCCGAGGCAGCGCTGCCCAACTACGGCGTTGTCGGCTTGGGCGGGATTATTTTGTGCGTGATCGGCGCGGTCATCCTGACCAACGCCGATGTGCCGGTTCCCCTGATGATCGGCCTGGGCCTGGTCAGCGCCCTGCTGCTGATTGTCCTGTTGATCCGCGCGTTGAAAACCCGCCCACGCCAGCCCGTCAGCGGTGACGCCGCGCTGCTGGGCAGTGTCACTGCGGTGATCGCCTTGCAGGACGGTAATCATCATGGTTGGGTCCAACTGGAAGGCGAACGCTGGCAGGTGGCAAGCGCGACGCCACTGCGGCGTGGGCAGGCGGTACGGGTCATCGCCCGCAAAGGCCTGCTGCTGGAAGTAGCCCCCGCTGATTCACAAGGAGTCTGAGATGGGTATGCAAATCGGTTTTACGATGCTGTTGTTGCTGGTCATCGCACTGGCGGCTTCGACATTCCGGATCCTGCGTGAATACGAACGTGCCGTGGTGTTCCAGCTCGGCCGGTTCTGGCAAGTCAAGGGCCCGGGGTTGATCCTGCTGATTCCGGTGGTGCAGCAGATGATCCGCGTCGACCTGCGCACCATTGTGCTAGACGTACCGCCGCAGGACGTGATCACCCGTGACAACGTCTCGGTGAAGGTCAATGCGGTGCTGTACTTTCGCGTGCTCGACCCGCAGAAGGCGATCATCCAGGTCGAGAACTTCCTCATGGCCACCAGTCAACTGGCCCAGACCACCTTGCGCGCGGTCCTCGGCAAACATGACTTGGACCAGTTGCTGGCCGAGCGTGAGCAATTGAACAGCGACATCCAGCAAGTGCTCGACGCCCAGACCGATGCCTGGGGCATCAAAGTGGCAAACGTCGAGATCAAGCACGTGGACCTCAACGAATCGATGATCCGCGCCATCGCCCGACAAGCCGAGGCCGAGCGCGAACGCCGGGCCAAGGTGATCCACGCCGAAGGCGAGTTGCAGGCCTCGGAAAAACTCATGCAAGCCGCCGAAATGCTCGGGCGCCAGCCGGGCGCCATGCAACTGCGCTATATGCAGACACTGGGGTCGATTGCCGGGGACAAAACCTCCACCATCGTCTTCCCATTGCCAATTGAATTGCTCAAGGGGATGGCGGAGTTGTCGCCCAACAAGTCTTGATAACGCTATCCCTCGCCACAGAAGCGCAATAGCTACGGTCTCAGCAACTCAAGTGCTTCGTAAGGCCCCTGCGCCCAATGCATCAGCCGATCCCGCAGCAAGGGCGAAGCCTCCCGGCGCTTGCCCTCGCTGTCACTGGCAAACGCCTGCCCCGGCTGCTTGGCATGCTGCCCCACCGACGCAAACGCACGTCCGCGCTGCGCGTCATCCAACTCGAAGAACGCTGCCAGTCTGCCGGCCATCGCCCCCGGCAGCTCGCTGTAGTTGACCGCCAGGCCGGTAAAAGCCCGGCAATGCCCCAGCCCTACCTGCAACAGCCGCCCCAACCGGCGGGCGATGAAATCCTCCTGGTTGCTCAAAGGCGCCCCATCGTCCAGCACACTCGCGCCAATCATCCCCGGCACCATGTGCATGCCGGGCCGGCGCAGGTGGGAGACAGCGATTTCCAAAGGGTCGCGGTACACGAACAGCCAAGGCGTGTCGGGAAAACACTCACGCAACAGCGGCAGCTCACCGATGTTCCAGGCATCGAGCTTGATCACCAAGCGCTGCTCGAGGCCACAGCGACGTTGCCCATACGCCGAGATCAGCCCCTTGAGCGCCACGCACCGTTCGGCGGGAGGCAAGTCACTGCGCAACAGCGTATCCAGCGGCGGCGCTTCAGAGATGACGATATGATCGTCCAATTGCGCAAGCATCTGGCTGATCAACGTCGAGCCGCAACGGGAGGCATGGAAGATGAACGCACTGGGCGCCAGGCCCGGGCGCTGTTGCTGCCATTGGCCGAGGGTGCTCAAGGGTGTCTGGCGGCGAAATCCTTGGTTGAAGGGTAGGCGCAGGGCGTCGTCCACCGCATCGCCAAAAAACGGTTGCGACAATCGCGCGTCACCGAACCAGCACCAATCGACCCGCCATTGCCCCGTCGCTTGCCACACGCGGATCGGCAGCCAGCCGTCCAGGTTCAGGCCTTCCACTGGTCTCTCCACTGCCGGCGACCGTTGCGCATGGCCGCCCGGAGTTCTTGCGCAGTGAAGTGCAGGCCTTGTCCGGCACCCAGCGCAATTGCGCACTCGATGAAAGCGTCTATGTCATGCACGCTCTGCAAGGCTCGGGCGAGTTGGATATCAGTTTCTACGCGCTGCTGAAAACGGGCTAAGTCGCTATCCCCGGCGCCCGCGGCCGGTGTAGTGGGCAGCCCATCGGCAATCTGCTGCTCCAACCAGGGCCCTGGGCGGCAATCGAGCACCAGATGAACTCTGGACTCGGCACTGCGGTTATCGACACGATGAGGTCGCGACAAGTCGAGAAACCAGCACTCGCCCGCAGTCATGGGCACACGCTGGTTATCCAGCCAGAAATCCACTTGCGGCGGACTGAGCAGCGGAATGTGCAGGCGCAGGTCGGCGTCCGGCCCGCCCAGGTCATAGTCACGGTGCTCGTGAATGCTCCCTCCCGGCCCGAGCCGCAGCAGCCGGGCCGAGACGATCTCCAGAGAGCAATCACGCAACGCTTCGCGCCAACGACGATCCTCTGACCAAGGCGCGCGCGGCACAGGCAAACCGCGCCCGGGAGACAATTCGGTCAAGGCATCGACCGCTGAAATCAGCGCCACGCCGCTCCAGTCGCCGCTGTAGAAGGCGCTGTTGAAATGCCCCTGCCAACGCGCCTCTTCAATGGCTGCCAGGGCCTGCAACAGCAACGGCAGGTTCACTGCCACCGGTAGCCGGGAACACGCCGGGCGCGTCATCCCTGCGCCCGCTTATTGAGTCACCGCAGCCGTCGGCACCGAGATATTCCCCTGGGCCCAAGCCTCCTCGCGGTTAGCCAGCGCCGTGGCAATCGACTGTACCTCGGTCGATTGCACTTCGCTTGGCAGCGGGTCGAGGCCGGCGCTGGCGAAGATCTGGCCATAGGCGTTGCGCAGGTCGGCATAGGACAAGTCCCGCCGCAGATCGGCCTGCAAGGTGTTCAGCTCACCCTGAATCAGGTCCAGCTCACCCAGGCCAGCGGCCTGGTGACGGCTGCGCAGTTGGCCGACGATTTGCCCGTCGATGTCCGACAATTGCTGATTGGTCTTGAACTGACGCAATGCCTCACGGTAGTTGGCATTGGCCACGTACAACTGCGCCAGCACGGCAATCGACATCGCCTGACGCCGCGCCGCCGCCACTTCTTCACCAGCCTTGGCCACATCGATGGCCGCCGGGGCGGAGATCACGTTGAACAGGTTCCAGGTGACTTTCACGCCATAGTCGGCCCAGCCCTGCTCCACCAGGAACGAGTTGCTGTCGTAGTGCCCGCCGGCGGAAAACTCCAGGCCCGGCAACAGGCGCAGCATGGCCTTGCGGGTTTCGGCGGCGGTGATGCGTGTCTGGTAATCCTGCTCGCGCAGTTCCGGACGGCTGGTCAAGGCCTCCTGTTCGAGACGGGCCAGGTCGACCTTGAGCTCCGGGATCTCGTATTCATCCCGGGTCGCCAGGGTCAGTTCGGTGCCCAGGGGCAGGTTAATCAAAGTCGCCAGTTCGGTCTTGGCCAAGGACAGCGCCCGGCGCTGTTCTTCGAGCTGGCGCGTGGCCTGGATCAGCGAGCGCTGGTAACCCAGCGCCTGCACCGGGTCACCGATGCGCTGCTCGCTCATGCTTTGGCTGTTGCCTCGTGCCGCCTCGACCCGGGCCATGAGACTGTCGATCTGCTTGAGCAGACGCTCGGCGGCCATGGCGCGCCAGTACGCCGAACGCACGTCCTGGACGATGGTGTTGACCACCTTGCGCCGACGCTCCTGCACGATCAAACGCTGGTCCCCGGCCTGTTTGGCACTGATGTAGCTCACACCGAAATCGAGCACGTTCCAGACCATGGTCAGGTCTGCCACTTCACGGTCGCGGTCCTGGGAAGTCGAGGGTTCCAGGGACTGGGTGCCGGTTTCCACGCTCTGGCTGCTGGAGGCACTGACGTTGTTGCGGCCCACGTAACCGGCGTCCAGGGCCATGCGCGGCAGCATGTCGAAACTGGCCAGATCCAGCTGACGCTTGGCCAGGGCTTCTTCCATGATCTTCAAGCGGCCTTCGAGGTTGTACTTCACCGCTCGAGCCATGGCCTGGTGCAAGGTCAGCGGACCGCTGAGGGGCTCCTGATCCTTGTACATATTCTGTAGATCGGTTCGAGCGCGCTGTTCGCTGACACTACGCTCGATCGGTTCGCTGGTGACGGCACATCCACTCACCACCAACGCCAGCACACTCACTGTGAATAACTTCTGACTTCTATTCATTCCCTGGATTGCCCCTGACTGCCCCAATTTCTTATGATGTTCAGGCCTGCGCTTGACTGATGCCGACCTGCTGTAAAGCCATTGCCAAGCTATTGACCTGACGCTGTTCCGTGTCCTTGAGTTGTTGCAGTTGCTGACCCAGCGTCGGTGCGCCGAACATCCCGCGCAAGCCTTGGGACGCATCGCCGCCCTGCATCGATTGGCTGCCGAAAGCTTCCATCGATTCACCGTCGGAGCCTGTGTTCTGGTTGAACAGGCCCGAGACCGTGCTGCTGCCGAACACCCCGCCATCGCCACCACCAAAGCCCAGGAAGCCCTGGCCTGAACCATCGCCAGCAGCGTCGCTGCTGAATACTTGCGCGATATAGCTCGGCGCCAGTTCGCCACGGTTGATGAAAATGTCCCCTATCGGCCGAAGACCACCGCCCACGTCCCTTTGCTCGAACAGCGGTGGGAAGCCCAGCGGTGAACCAAGGTCGCCCGTTGGCGGTGTGAAAACGATCGGCTGCAACGGCACCTCGGACGGTGGAACGACCGTGACCGGGTCCGACGTCAGGAATTCCGGCGGCGGCTTCACATCGTTGGGCACCACAGTGTCGATCGCGTAATTGTTGGACACCGCCACGCTGGCCCCGGCGTTCCCTGTCAGGTCGCTGACGTTGCTGGTGTCCAGGGCAATGAAGTTGCTCGGGTCGGTGAGATTCACCGTCGGGGTGAACGTCGCCGTCCAGGTCCTGCCGCCGTCGCTGGTGGTCAGGTTGGTCAGTTCACCGTTGGTGACGCTGAGGTCCGACAGGTCAAAGTCCGTCACGGCTTCGCTGAAGGTGAAGGTCACCTGGGTCGTCTCGCCCACACTCAGGTTCGAGTCGGCGACCACAATGGTCGCGGTCGGCCGGGTGGCGTCGAGTGCGTAATTGGCAGAGATCGCGATACCCACGCCGGCGTTGCCAGCGATGTCCTGCACAGTACTGGCGTCGAGCAAGATCAGGTTGGTGGCGTCGGTCACGCCCGCCGTAGGTGTCAGGGTCGCCGTCCAGGTCAGGCCACCGTCGCTGCTGGCGAGGTTGGACAACACACCATTGGCGACGCTGAGGTCCGACAGGTCGAAACCGGACACTGCCTCGGTGAAGCTGATGGTCACGGTGGTGCTCTGGCCGATGCCCAGCGTGGTATCGCCCACGGTGATGGTGGCGCCTGGGCGCACCGTGTCGATCGCGTAATTGTTGGAGTCCACCACGCCAACACCGCTATTGCCCGAAGCGTTGACCACACCGCTGGTGTCCAGGCTGATCAGGTTGCTGGTGTCAGTGATGCTGGTCGTCGGGGTGAAGGTGGCCGTCCAGGTCACGCCGCCATCGGTGGAGGAGACGCTGCTCAACGTGCCATTGCTGACACTCAGGTCGGCATTGTCGAACCCGCTGACCGCTTCCGAGAAGGTGATGGTCACCAATGAGGTTTCACCCACCGTGAGTGAGTTATCCGCCACCACGACTGTGGCGGTCGGCACCCGTGTCTCAACCGCGTAGTTAGCCGAATTGGTAGTGCCGGTCCCGGTGTTGCCCGCCGCGTCGCTGACCCCGGTGTTGTCCAGGACGATCAGGTTGGTGGCGTCGGTCACGCCCAGGTCCGGGGTGAAGGTGGCGGTCCAGGTCAGGCCACCGTCGCTGCTGCTGACAGCGCTCAAGGTGCCATTGGCCACGCTCAGGTCAGCGTTGCTGAAACCGCTCACCGCCTCGCTGAAGGTGATGGTCACCTGGGCAGTCTCGCCCGGTCTCAACAGTGAATCGCTCAGCACGACAGTGGCGGTTGGGCGCTGGCTGTCGAGGCTGTAGTTATTCGAATCGGTGGTGCCGACATTCGCGTTGCCCGCCGCATCGACGACACCGCCGCTGTTGAGCGAGATGACATTACTGGTGTCGGTGATGCCATCGGTCGGCGTGAAGGTCGCCGTCCAGGTGACACCGCCGTCGCTGCTGCTCAACCCGGAAATCACACCGTTGGCGACCGTCAGGTCAGCGCTGGTGAAAGCGCTTACCGCCTCGCTGAAGGTGATGGTCACCAGCGAAGTCTCGCCGGCGGCAATGGCCGTGTCAGCCACGACGATGGTCGCGGTGGGGCGCACGGTATCGACCACGTAGTTGTTGGAGTCCGTGGTGCCGACGCCCGCGTTGCCTGCGCCGTTGATCAAGCCGGTATTGTCCAGGGTGATCACGTTGCTGGTGTCGGAAATGCTGGCGCTCGGCGTGAACGTAGCCGTCCAGGTGACGCCGCCGTCGGTGCTGCTCATGGTGCTGAGCGTGCCGTTGCTGACGGTCAAGTCCGAATTGTCGAACCCGCTGACCGCCGAGTTGAAGGTCACGGTGACCAATGACGTCTCGCCGATGCTCAGTGTGCTATCGGCAATCACGATGGTCGCCGTCGGTACGTTGGTGTCGACCTGGTAGTTGTTGGAGTTGGTGGTGCCGGTGCCGGTGTTACCCGCCGCATCGCTGACGCCGGTGTTGTTCAGGGTGATGACGTTGGACGTGTCGCTGACCCCGAGGGCCGGGGTGAAGGTGGCCGTCCAGGTGAGGCCGCCATCACTGCTGCTGACCGCACTCAGCGTACCGTTGGCGATGCTCAGGTCCGAATTGTCGAAGCCCGTCACCGCTTCGGAGAAGGTGATGGTCACCAGCGAAGTTTCGCCGACATTCAGTGCCGTATCGGCGACCACGATGGTGGCAGTCGGGCGCAGCGTGTCGACGACGTAGTTGTTGGAGTCGGTGGTACCACTGCCGGTATTGCCTGCGCCATCCACCACGCCTGTGTTATTGAGCGTGATCAGGTTGGTGACATCGCTGATGCCAGCGCTTGGCGTGAAGGTCGCGGTGTAGGTGATGTTGTCGCTGGTGCTCAACCCGCTCAGGCTGCCGTTGGCAACAGTCAGGTCGGCCAGGGTGAAACCGGTCACCGCCTCGTTGAAGGTAATCGTCACCAACGAGGTTTCGCCCACGGCAATGGCCGTATCGGCGACCACGACGGTGGCGGTGGGCCGCGCGGTGTCGATGGCGTAGTTGTTGGAGTCGGTGGTACCGCTGCCGGCGTTGCCCGCCGAGTCTGTAACGCCGGTGTTATCCAGGGTGATCAGGTTGGTGGTGTCGCTGACACTGGCACTTGGCGTCAGCGTCCCAGTCCAGGTGATACCGCCGTCGCCGCTGCTCAATCCGGTGATTGTACCGTTGGCGACCGTCAGGTCGGCGGTGGTAAAGCCTGTCACTGCTTCGTTGAAGGTGATGGTGACCAGCGAGGTTTCGCCCACGCTCAGCGCGGTGTCGGCCACCACGATGGTGGCGGTCGGGCGCTGCGTATCGACGGCATAGTTGTTGGAACTGGTGGTGCCAGTGCCGGTGTTTCCGGCGGCATCCGTCAAGCCGGTATTGGCCAGGATGATCAGGTTGGTGGCATCGGTGATGCTGGCGCTCGGGGTGAGCGTCGCGGTCCAGGTGATGCCGCCGTCGCTGCTGCTCAGCCCGCTCAGGCTGCCGTTGGCCACCGTCATGTCGGCCAGGGTGAAACCGGTCACGGCCTCGCTGAAGGTGATCGTCACCAGCGAAGTCTCACCGATGTTCAGCGCGGTATCGGCTACCACGATCGTGGCGGTCGGACGCAGCGTGTCGATGGCGTAGTTGTTCGAGTCGGTGGTGCCCGTGCCGGTGTTTCCGGACAAGTCGGCAATACCGGTATTGGCCAATGTGATCAAGTTGCTAGTGTCGCTGACGCTGGCGCTCGGGGTCAGGGTCCCGGTCCAGGTAATGCCGCCGTCGCTGCTGCTCAGCCCGGTGACCGTACCGTTGGCGACCGTCAGGTCGGCGGTGGTGAACCCGCTTACGGCCTCGTTGAAGGTAATGGTCACCAGCGACGTTTCGCCAACACGCAGCGCGGTGTCGGCCACCACGATGCTGGCGGTGGGGCGCAGGGTGTCGATGGCGTAGTTGTTGGAGTTGGTGGTGCCGACGCCAGCATTGCCATTGAGGTCCGCGACCCCGGTGTTGTTCAGGGTGACGAGGTTACTGGTGTCGGTGACGGCCGCGTCTGGCGTCAGAGTCGCAGTCCAGGTAATCCCGCCATCGCTGGAGCTCAGCCCGCTGAGCGAGCCGTTGTCCACCGTCAGGTCGGCGGCGGTGAAGCCGCTGACAGCCTCGGAGAAGGTGATGGTCACCAGGGAGGTTTCACCCGCTCTCAGGGCGGTATCGTTCACGACGATGGAAGCCGTGGGCGCCACGGTATCGTTGACCACGTAATTGTTCGAGTCGGTGGTGCCTACGCCAGCGTTGCCGGCCAGGTCGGCAACGCCGGTGTTGTTCAGGGTGATGACGTTGGTGGTGTCGGCGATGTTGCTGGCCGCGGTCAGCGTACCGGTCCAGGTGATGCCGCCGTCGCCACTGCTCAAGACCCCGACGGTGCCGTTCTGCACCGTCAGGTCCGCCGCGGTGAGACCGGTCACGGCCTCGGAGAAGGTGATGGTCACCAGCGACGTACCGCCGGAGTTCAGGCTGGTATTGGCTACCACGACGGTCGCAGTGGGCGGCGTCTCGTCCGGCACATAGCTAGTGTTGATGGTGCCACCATCGCCGTAGACGTTGGCTACCGACGCCGGGGAAACGCCAGCGCTGCCGGCACTCGTCCCTCCCACGCCACTGCCGCCGACGTTGCCGGCCAAGGCCGCGAAGTTGGCGGCGGTGATCAGGATCGAGCCTTTGTTCCAGATGGCGCCGACACCGACGCCACCGGCGCCGCCCGTGTGGTTGTAACCGCCACCGGCACCACCGCCGCCACCGCCGCCGCCCGCGCCGACGTTGTTGGAAATCACTGAGTTGCCAATGATCCGCAGGGTCGCGCCGGTATCGTTATAAATACCGCCGACCGCTCCGCCACCGGCGCCGCCAATATCGTTATAGCCGTCACCGCCACCACCACCGCCGATGGACAGCCCACCGCTGGTGGCCGTACCGCCCGCGGAGCCGGTGCTGTAGCCCGGATACGCGGAACCGCCAGCCCCGCCGGTGGAGGAACCGCCACGCCCGCCCATGTTGAAGAAACCACCACCGGCACCGCCCTGCCCAGCCGAGCCGTTAGAGCCCGTGGCGTTGAGGGTGTCGCCACCCTTGCCGCCGGTACCGCCAGTGATCGCGCCGCCACCGCCACCGCCGCCACCGGCGTATTGCGGCGTCACACCACCGCCGCCGCCACCGCCCGACGCGGCGTTCGCGGTGACCGTGACGTTTCTCAGGGTCAAGGTGCCAGCGTTGTAGATACCACCGCCCTTGGACACCAGTGCATCGTCGCCACCATTGCCGCCGTTGCCCGCCGTCATGCCCCGGGTGATCACCAGCCCATCGAGGGTCGCCGTCGTCCCGGCTGTCACGTTGATAATCTGGGTACGGTATTGCCCGTCGAGGGTGACGTCGGCCACGTTATCGTTGTTGAGATCACCATCGATGGTGACGTTTTTATTGACGTCCAACACCTGGGTCAGCGCGACGGTCATGCTGGTATTGAACGTAACGATGTCGCCGTTCTGCGCCGAGCTCAGGGCTGCGCGCAAAGAACCGACACCCGAATTGAGGTTGTTGGTGGCCGTCCAGGTGGCCAGGCCCCATTGGTACTCGCTCATGGCGTTGGCCGAGAGCACGTTGGCGCTTTCAATGTTGCCGGTGGCGATTTCCAGGTCCCAGTCACCGCCAAGGCCGGTACGGTCGTTGGACGCCGCCACATCGCGGCCGGTCAACTGCGCCAATGAATCGACCAGGCTCAGGCCGCGATCACCTTCGGCGGTGTAGCAGCCGTAGATCAGGATATCGCCACCGGCATTCATGTCCTGGCCGATCTGCGCCAGCACGTCGCTGCGGGCCTGGACGTTGTCCGCCGACAGGTAGCTGTTGCCCAGCCACAAATCACCGGCGTTGCCGTGGGCGATGATTTGTACCGAGCTGATGCCCTGGTGGGTGTCCAGGTAATCGGCGATCTGTTGCAAGCCGTCCTTGGTGGCATCGAGTTGCACCACCTGGGTACCGGGCGCGACGCCTTCGAGCAAACTGGCGGAATCCTTGACCCGGGAATCGACAAACACCACGGTCTTGCCCGCAACGGTGGCGTCAGTAGCATCGACCTGTCCCTGCGGCGCATGGTTGTCTGACGCCTGGTCCGCCGTGGGCGTCTTGGCCGCGTCGGCGGTGGGCTGGGCGTCCGGCTGCGCGGCATCGGCCACGGTTGCGGCCACCGCGCCGTCGAACAGCATTCGCGGCTCCAGGGACATGATCATTGGCGATGCCAGGGCCTGTGCGCCCTCGGTTACCCGCGATTTGCCTTTGCTCCACCACATGACGATCACCTGGACTCGAACTTCTTGAACACACCAATGAAAAAAACCGCAATCAGCTGATCGCGGCGTCGGTTTTCATACGAATGACATTGGCAGCGCTGGAGGACCCATCGCGCCAGAACGACAACTCGGCATACTTTTCAAACAGATCCGGCGGCAGCAGGGTCCGCCGGGCTTGCGGCGCGACCTTGGGCTTGACCCTATGCAGGCCGGCAACGCCCAAGGCCTGGTCGAAGGCTGGCGCGTCGTAGGTCAAGTGATTGAAATCGTGCTCGAACCAGGGCTCGTCGATGAACTCGTACACCAGCCGCATCACCCGCTCCGGGGCCTGGCTCAGCAGGTCGTAATCGACAATCAGCATCGACTCGGCGTTTTCGCCGTAATAGGCCTCTTTGAGCGCAGTCCAGGCAAACCCCACCAGGCGGTTGCGCTGGGCCAGGGTTTCACAGCGGCTGTAGACGGTGTTGCGCTCGTCGTCGTCATTGAACAGCTTGGTGTTCTCGAACGGGTTGGCACGGTAGAGCCGCTCGAGGCTGTCGAGCACCCAGGCGACGTTGCGCACGCAGGCGATGGTCTTGGCCTGGGGAAACAGGTCATGCAGGGCCGGCAGGCGTGCGCACCATTGGCGGTTTGTATCAAAGATGACAGGTTTGTCGGCCTTGTCGGCGTAGTAGGAATCGAACAGTCCGCGCAATAAGCGACGGCGCAGTTCGGTGTCGATCACCGAGCCGAATTCACTGCCGGCGCTGCACTGCTGCAGGACGCTGCTAAACAGCGAACCGACGGGGCTGGTCATGCCGGCATGAAAGCGCGGGTTCTGCAGCAAAATGGCAGAAAGCAGGGTCGAGCCCGAGCGCGGCAAACCGGAAATGAAGTGAAACTGCGGCAATCCATTCACCTTGTTTGTAGTCCTTTTGTACGCAAGCGTAGACGAGGAAACAATCGCCGACTAGTACTACTTTGATATCAGCCCCAGCCAAATCCGTAAAAAAGATGGACGGTATAGGCACCATGCGAACCTGAATCGATTAAGCCACTGGGCAACATTTTTCCGCCCTTCCAGCCCAGCAGAATGAAATATCTCGGTCTACGCTCAGCCGTGCGTCACCAGGCCAGGGAGTGAAGAAGTCGGGCTGATCGCAATCCTCTCCCTTGGACCCTGCCGGTATTACCAAACCAACAATCTGAAGGGATGAGGAATCTATGGAAGTATTTATGGGCACCATCCAGCCGTTTGCCTTTAACTTTGCCCCCAATGGGTGGGCGCTGTGCAACGGGCAGATACTCGGCATTTCCCAATACCAGGCGTTGTTCTCCCTGCTCGGCACGTACTACGGAGGCAACGGCACCACCAACTTCATGCTCCCCAATCTGCAAGGCCGCACGCTCTTGGGACAAGGCAACGGCCAAGGGCTGACGCCGCGTGTCATCGGCGAAGTCTCCGGCACCGAAAACGTCACCCCGACGCTCAACAACCTACCCGCCCACACCCACACTCTGGCGGGACTCACCGCCTCCACCACCCTGCAACTGGCGAACCCGGCCAGCAACCCGGTGAACACACCCACGGCCACCAATTCGTTCATCGGCACCTCGGGCACCGGGCCGGGCGCGGCGAATATCTATTCCGACCAGATAGGTGCCTCACCGGTACCTGTCAAGGGCGTGAGCACGAGCATCGACGGCACGATTTCCCCGGCAGGCAACGGCTTGCCGCTGGCGATCATGAACCCGTTCCTAGCGATCAACTTCAGTGTCGCCTTGAACGGTCTTTTCCCGTCCCGTAACTGATGAACAGCCGGAGGGCTGCGGCCCTCCGGCTTTTGGAGTGTCGACATGCTGCAACAGGTTCATAGCCGCCATTTTCAACTGCTGCTGGGCCAGACCAGCAGCCTGACCCTGCCCGACGGCAGCTCTTTGCCGGTGCGGATCGAGAGCCTCGAAGAAACACCACGGTCGAAGATGCCAAACGTTGAGCGCATGCCGTTCAGCGTGGAATTCAATAGCCTGGAAAGCACCGATTTCGTGGATGGGTTGTGCGCACTGGAAGTGCCTGAACTGGGGAGGCTCGAAGGGGTGTTCGTGTCGCGGATACCGCCCATGGGACGGGATCCGGCACTGGGGTATTTCTACATCGCCTTCAACTAAAGACTGATGATCCCGTGTGGGAGCGAGCTTGCTCGCGATGGCGGCAGCGCATTCAACACCTAGGCTGACTGACCCTCCGTCATCGCGAGCAAGCTCGCTCCCACATTGAACAGGTGGCAAATCAGAAACTGCTCAGTTCCCCTTCGGATACCAAACCAACCGCTCCGCCGCCGGGTTGCGTTCCTGCACTTCAAAGCCCAGCGCCAGATAGTGCTGGCGCGCGTGGGGGTTGCTGCTCCAGACCACGGTCGCCACCGGGCAGCGGATTTGTTGCGCGGCTTTCTGCACTCCTTGCAGCACTGCCCGACCGTAACCCTGCCCGCGCGCCTGGGGGATGAACGCCAGGTACAGCACGCGGATTTCATTGGGGCCAAAATCAGTACTCAAGGCGCCAATAGCGGTGCCGAGTTTTTCCACGACGTAATGCATGGCGTTGGGGAAACTCTCGCCCAACCCCTGCTCCTGCACCTGGAATTGCTGGGCAACCACCTGCTGCACTTGCTCGTGCTCGCCGTCGATCCATTGCAGGTCAGGCCGCGCCGCCTGGTAAAGACTCTGCAAAAACGGCCCATCGCTGACCTGCGATGGCCGTACCACCAACCCCTCCGCCGCCACTGAATTCATGCTCGCTCCTTAAAACCCGCTTTCCCTGACGCCCAACGCCGCCAACCGACGCCAGGCCGCTCCCAGCACGGACTCACCCTGTCCCTGCAACACCACCACGCCCCGCAGCGGTTGCACCGGAGCGGACGTGTCGTCAACAGCACTCAAACGCACGCCATACTGCGCCTGGACGGGCTCGGCCCGTTGTTGCGAATCGCGGCGCACGGCAATCGGCCCGTGGTGGTCGGACGTCAACGCCTGCTGTTCGACCCAGGCCACGCCGTTGGTGTCGATCTCATTCAGTTGCACGACAATCGAGGTGTGCATCGGATCGTCAGCGATGAAGCGTCCCGTGGCTCCGGGCCCGACCCGCCAAAGCTCGGCTTCGGTGAGGTAGCCGCGCAACCGCGAATCGCTCTGCACCACCCGCGCCAGCGGCTGGGTGGGCGATAACCAGCGTCCCACCGACAGTTGCGGCAGCAGGTCACGCACCTGCCCGGCATGGGGCGCACGCAACAACAGGCGTTCACGCTGGGCGACCAGGCCCCGGTACTCGGCCACCGCTTCGGCCAGTTGCTGTTCGACGATACCGGCATCGGCGGCCGTTTCGCTGCGCCCGGCCTGACGGCGCATCTGCAATTGCTGGATCTCGATTTCTCGACGCACGATGGTCAATCGCGAAGCCATGTCCGGTGATTCCAGCTCAATCAACACATCGCCCGGGGCCACGGTCTGGCCGTCGTGCACATTCACCTGTTTGACCCGCGCCGCCACAGGCGCATGCAGGGCACTGGCGCGGCCGGCTTCAAGCATGGCCGGCACCTCCACGGCGCTGCGCCAGGGCAGCACCAGCACCAAAGCCAACATCAGCAAGACCAGGCCGGTCAGCAGCACTCGCGGACCGTGGGCCTGCTCGCGGCGACTCCACCATTGCCGCCACTCATTCACAATGGGCATAAAGATGAACCAGACCAATTCCACCAACATCAGAAAAATGCCCAGCACCTTGAAGAACAAGTGATAGACCGCCAGGGCAATGCCGAAAAACAATGCTGCGCGCCACAACCAGGCGCCGTACCCCCACACCAGCAAACGGCGGCGCATCTTCGGTGACCAGGGTTCCGGCGCCGCCACGCCATAGCCGAACAAGGCTTCGCGCAGACGCCAGCGACACAGGGCGAACGCCCGCCCCTGAAGGTTATCCACACCCCAGAAATCACTGAGCAGGAAATAACCGTCAAAGCGCATGAACGGGTTCAGATTAATGATCAGCGTAGTGATCCACGTGGCGCTGGCCAGCATGAACGCGGCAGTGCGCGCCGGCCCGTCGGGCAGCAGTGACCAGGCCAGCAACGCGATGCACGCCAGCAGCAATTCCGCCAGCACCCCACCGGCACCGATCAGCAGCCGGGCCCGGCGGTCGTTGATCCGCCAGGCGTCGCTGACGTCGGTATAGAACATCGGCAACAGCACCATGAACGCCACACCCATGCTTTGCACACGGCAACCGGCGCGCTTGGCCATGAAGGCATGGCCGAACTCGTGGCACAGTTTGGCGAAAAACAACGCCACCCCGAACGCCAACGCACCGCCCAGGCTGAACAAGTGTGGAAAGGTCGCGACGAAGCGCTGCCAGTCCCGCGACACCAGGAAAATACCCAGGCCCAGGGTCAGCGGCATGCCATAGCGCAAGATCCCCGGGCCGAACCGCGCCAACCAGGGCCAGGCGCGATTGAGAAAGGCGTCCGGGCGCCACAGCGGAATGCGGAAAAACAGGTATTGATGCAGCAGGATTTGCCACAGGCTCTGGCGCTGGGCAGCGGTCTTGAATTGATAGCTATCGCGCTGTTGCGGGTCCATCGCACTGATCAGATCGTGACCGCGCAAAAAGCCCAGCAACTGCTCCAGCGATTCGCCATTGAGCGGCAGGCCCGGCTCGCGGTTCGCGGCTTGCAGCACCTGTTCCGGGTCGCCAAGGGACCAGTGCCGCAACATGCGCATCGCCGCCGCGCCCAGCTTGAAATAACGCCCGCGCACCGGGTCGGCCAGGGTCCACTGGGGCGAACCGTCCGGGTCCGACGCCGCCGGGGACAATTGCAGGTCCGGCCGCAGGCTCGGCAAGTCCATGCTACAGGCCTACGCTCTGGCGCAGCCCGGCCAGCGGCCGACGCAACAGATACAGCGCCAGCGGCGCTCGGTCACCGAAGATTTTCGCCGTACCCCGCAAGCCGATGCGCGGCGCCGTCGCATCGAAGCGCGCATCCAGCCGATACGCCAGTTGCCCGGCGGCGGTGGATTGCGCTTCGTAGGCCGAACGCTCAAGCCGGGCCAGGTGCCGCTGCAACGGATCGCTGTCGAGAAACAACGCCACCTGCGCCCCGGGCGCCAGGGCAATCGCATCGCCCACCGCCAGCTCGATGCGCAATTCGGCTTGGTTCGGGTCGGCAATTTCCATCAGGCGCTCGCCGGTTTGCACCGGCTTGCCGAGCCAGCGTTCGGCATCGGCAAACACCGCAATACCGTCCCGTTCGGCACGCACTTCACTGCGCTTGAGCAGCTCAAGGGCATAGTTGCGTTCGGCCCGTTTCTGTTCGACGCGGGCGGCCAGCAAATCAATCTTGGAGCTCGATTCAGCATCGGCAAACGAACGCTGGGAATTGGCCTTGAGCTCCGCCTCGGCCACGCCCAAGGCTCGCTCGGCGACATCGGCCTGGGCCTTGAGGCTGGTGCTTTCGAAGCGCAGCAGCAGGTCGCCGTTCTTGACGTTCTGGTTGGGTTTGACCAGGAACTCGGCGATCACCCCGTCCAGCGGCGCCGCAACGACTTGTCCGCCCAATGGCACCACTTCGGCAGGGGCCAACACTGACTGGCGCACAGGAATCAACAAGCCGAGCAAGAGCACCACCACCAGCGCAACCTGGCGTTTACGCGTCCAGCGCAGGCGCCACGGTTTGCGCGGTTGCAGCGCCAGCCAGGCGTGGCTGTAGGTGTCGCCCAACTGCGACAGCAACACTTGCTCCGACGGGGTCCACGGCAGGTCACGGGCCAACCACAAGCCGCCGAACACCTGACCCTGATGATCGATCAACGGCAGCCAGAACACCTGCACGGCCGACAGGCTTCGCCAGTCCGCGCGGATGGATTCGCTCAGGCTATCGGCGGCAATCACCCGGGCCTGATTCAACACTCCCTGCTTGAACAACTGCGCCACCGCCTGCTCGACAAACGCCACGAACGGCGCATTCGGCTCCACGGCACTGACGCCGGTCACGGCCTGGACCTTGCCGGCGATCAACAGCGCGGCGTGGCGAAACCCGAACAGGGCCTGGCCGTCGTTAACCAGGCTGTAGCTCAGTTGCGCCGGAGTACGCGCGGCCCGCGTCTGGCGCTCCAGGTCAAGGAAGCGGGCAAACACCTGCTCGGCACTGCCCGTAACCGGCGCGTTCACTTGGACTCCGAGAAACGCGCCGTACCGCTCATTCCAGACAGCAAGCCACTGGCATCTGGCACGCTCGCCACCAGCAGCAAGGTCTGGCTGCCCTCATCGATGCGTGCGCCCAGGCGCTTGACCGTCGCTTGCAACGGCTTGCCGGTTTCATCGGGGACAAAGGTGAAAGGCTGACCGGGCTTGAGCCGGTCCATCCAACGCGAAGGCACCAGTAGATGGATCTCCAGGGTGCGGTTGTCCACCACGTCCAGCAACGGCGCACCGGCCGCCACGCTTTCATAACGCTGGACCTTGCGCGCCACCACTTGCCCGTCGAACGGTGCGATCACGCTGCAGCGCTTGACCTGAACCTGATACACCTGGGACTGCGCCTGAGTCTCGTTGAGCCGAGCCTCGGCCCGCGACACTTCAAAACGTCCGACAGATTTCAATGCCGCCAATTGCCGGTTATGCGCCAGCTCTTCACTGGCACCACGACTCGCCGCCTGGGCCGCATTGAGCTGGGCCTGATACGCCGAGCAGTCGAAACGCGCCAAAGTGTCGCCCTTCTTGAACGACTCGCCCTCACTGAACGGCAACTCGACGATACGCCCAGCCAACTCGCTGGCCAGCACCGCCTGATCCCGCGCCCGAAGCACCCCTCGCGCCTCATTGCCGCCCGACGCGCTGGCCGTGACGTTGCCCTCAAGCAATGGATCGTCTGCTACAGGCGTTTGCGCCTGGATACCACACGTTACAAAGGTCAATCCCACAACCCAACTACTCAAACGCCGCATGACCGTTACTCCCTGACGGATGGTCGGAGTCTACGACAGCGGTGGGGGGCGTCAAGGGAGAGGCCGTGAGAGGTGAGAAATCTGGTGGTCATACTCAACCCCGTACGCAGAGATTAAATTCTCTGGCCGTTGGGGTGAAAACACCGGCTTCGACCGGTTTTTTCGTTTCTGGGGATTGAGAACAGCCCCTGAGCTGAACGCACTCCCTGTGATCGACAGACATCGCGCAGGCCTACTCCACCAACCTCAACTCACCATCGCAATACACCACCTCACGCCCCAACCAAGCCACATCGACCTGAGGCAATACCGCCGAGGGTTTGCGCAGTTCACGCAGTAGCGTCGAGCCGTGGGACAAGCGCCCGCCCATGCGTGCAATCACTGCCCGGGCGCTTTGATAGTGGGCATGACGACCAGGGTCGAGGGTGTCTTCCAGCAGAATGTCCTCACCCAGGATGCCTTGAGCCTGGCCCGGATAGATCAGGAAGCCGCTTGCCTGCTCGGTGCCTTCACGACCGTCCTGCCAGAAACTGCCGTCACGGCTGCGAATGTCCGGGTGCGGCGCGAACCACTGTGCCCGGTCCCCCGTCGGCATGGCGTGGTGCAGGCGAAAGAAAATTCGCATCAGGTTGTCGCGATACCATTCGCGCACTTGCAGGTAGTAACCGCGTAAACCCGGCAGACCGGCCCCATGGGCCAGGCGAATCGCCAGGGGCCATTGGGGGAATGCCTGCAATGGCAGCTCGGTGGAGGCTGGGCGTGGCGTCGCCGGGTCGGTTTCCCAGGGCAGCCGGTGCGGGCTGTGTTCAAGGTCGTCATAGGCGGTTGGAGGTCGCCCCAGCAAATCGCCGCCGCTGCTGGCCAATGCGGTCGCGATACACAGGTTGCCCTGCACCACGAACACATAGAACCGGGTGAACCAGTCGGCCAGTTGTTGGCCGTCAGCACCTTGCCCGGTCAGTTCAAGCAGCTCGCGGTCAAAGCGTTGCAGGCCGTTTTCCAGCGTCAGCAAATGGCCACGCGCGATGCGCTGCATACGCAGGAACAACGGCAACGAACGCAGCAGGCGCAGGGGCCGCCAAGGTAGATGCGGGGTGGCGCCGCCGACCTCACCGGCGTAGCTGCTGGCACTGATGCCCCAGTCGGCCAGTCGCGCGAGGAACAGATCATTGTTGATGTACGAAGCGCCGCCAAACACAGCGGTGAACGGTTCGTTGTCCTGCAACACCCTTGAGTCCCAACGGGCCATGATCGCCGGAATGCTTGCCGCCGCGCGGCGCTGGGCGTACTCCACCAACACGCTGGGTTGCGGCGGCAGGATCTCGGCGATGTTGGCGGCGGTCAGGTGCCGGCGCCAGCCGTAGTCGCTGATCGGCCGGTACTGCAGCAGCCAGAGCTGCGTGCCATCCCAGGCCCATTCAACGTCGCCGGGCACGTAGTGAAAGACCCGCAGCACACCTTGCAGGAAACGCCACAGCAGGTCTTCGGTCAGGCCATGGGCTGGCTTGAATGTGTCACTGTTCCATGACGCGCCGAGGCGGGAAATGATCGCGCGTTCGGGGCTCACCTTGCCATCGGCCAACGACTCCAGATGCCCTTCGACCCATTCCAATTCAACGGACAGGTGACGCACGAATGCGATTCCAGACAGCCGTGGTGTGATGAAGCGCTGCACCACCACTTCCTCGACACCCGCCGCGCTCAACTCGGCGACGCGCTCCGACACGTTGGATGTCGGCTCGCGCAGGAACGTGGTGCTCAAGCCAGCATTGGCCGCATCGGCCTGATCCTCTCCGTAGCTGGAAGAGCGCACCGCCCAGAGGGCGTCCGGTTGGCTGTCGAGAAACGCCGGCAAGCGCGGGTCGTGACAATCGTTGAGTGACAGCGCCGTGGGTACCGCTTGCCCGGCCAATGCCGCCAGACGCAAGCGCCCACCCTTGGTGTGCGCGACGAACCCACGCTCACCCGACTCCAGCCATGCGGCGAACTCGGCCGGTGCGTCAATCCATGGGTAGTGGCCCCAGCCGGGTTTCAGGCTGATGGTCAAATCGGCGCGGGCAAGAATGGCCGACCAGGCCGCCGCCTGCTCGACGCCCAGCACCTTGTCCTGATCGCCCCAGACCAATTCGACCGGGTCGGTGATCCACTCCAGCAACGGCAACGCGGTGTCCGCCCGCACCAGATCCCAGTGCGGCACAAAAGCGCGACAACGGGCGTACCCAGCGCCCATGCGTTGGTACTGCGCGGGCGTCCAGGTCTGGCGGGAGAACTTGTGGGCAAACAGCGTCGGCTCGTTCGAAAGCAGCCAGTGAATGGTCTTGCGAATCGGCAGCGGCGACATCAACGCCGGCAATCGCCGCTGCCACAAAAAGGCGCCGACCGGCGCCAATAACACACTGCGGCAAAAGTGCCCTGGCTGACGCTGCAAGGCATGCAACACCAGCAACGCGTTGACCCCGACCGCCATGATCGCGCTGCCCTTGACCGTCACCGTCAGCAACGCTTGAGCGTAGGCCGCCAGGTCCTCGCAAGGGGCTTGTGGGTTGCTGCCAAAACCCGGCAACTCCAGCGGCACCACGTCGTAGCGTTCAAAGTGCGCTAAGGCGTCATCCCACCAATCGGCGGCGCTGCCGTTGCCGGCCAGCAGGTACATCCGCGGCTTGCTCATGGGGAGGTCCGGCGATCATGGCGATAAAGCCAGAACAGCGGCGGCAACAGGGCAAGCAGTGCGAGGCTGTCGAGCCACAGATGCGACCAGACCCGTGCCTGAGCGGAAACCAGCATGTCCTGGGGCGCCCAGAGCACGATGCCGGCGATCAACCATCCCCAGGGCATGGCGCGTTTCAAGCGATTGCCGATGTGGACGAGGGCGAGCATGTACAGCGAATAACTTTGCAACGTGGCGCCGAACAACGCCACCCACCAGACTTGTTGCGCCCTGGCCGCCGCGGGCGCCACGTCGGTGGCCCAGAAAGCCTGCTCGAGGGTCAGCAGATAGTCATCGAACAATCCCGAATGGCCTGCCCAGGTCAGCGTGACACCGCCGAGCAGGTGCATCAGGGCGGCGACATACAACCAAATGACCAGGGCTTGGCGAAGGGTGCTGTGAGAGGCTGGCATTCCGTGTCCTGAAGGCTTGCTGAGGGCGGCCAGTCTAAAGGAAAAGGAAGGCATTTTACTTGGCTAATTGGTGCGCGGCTCGTACGGCAGGGTCCTAGGAGATTTCCTTCAAGTTGTAGCGGCTTTGGTGAACTTGTCCGGCTTGGGGTCCCCCGCTAGTCTGGGTTTGTCACTGAAAAAACGGTGACACGGACGTGCAAGTCCGAACAAACTGTTTAGGATGCGACGCTATGTCGATCAGAGGCTTTCTGCCCTCTGGCTTTATGGCGGCTGCGCGCGGGAGATCCCTGGATCTGCTGGGTGTCCTAAACAGGCCCGGTCTTGCACACCTGCGTACGGCCGCCACCCTCATTCGCGTGCAAGCGAACGGTGACGCTTTCCAATTACTGTTTAGGATATCTCTAATGTTCAAAGTAACTCCGAATCCGCCAGGTAATCCTGGCAACGACTCCGACAAATCCTCGAAATCCAAAAAACTCGACGAAACCGCCGAACGCGTCCTCGATTATTACCTCAACCCCAAACCCGCCGATGAGGCCTCGGGCAAAACCCAAACAGCCCAACTTTTCATGGTCGCCCCGGACATCGACACCGAAACCCTGCTGGCCAATGCCTCCGAAGACCTGCTGTCCATCAGCGCCATCGCCGCCGACCTGACCGACGACGTCGATGGCACCCGTCGCAGCGTGATCCTGGCGATCAGTCGGATGGCTGATGGGGTGCATTTGCTGGTGGAGCGGGCGATGGATCGGCTTGAGGTGCAAGCAGCGGGCTGATGTGCCTGTGGTGGCTTGAAGCCCGCCTTCGCGAGCAAGCCCGCTCCCACACTGGATCTATGTAGAACCGAAATATCGAGCTCAACGCCGACCAACTGTGGGAGCGGGCTCGCTCGCGAAGGCGTCAGCCCAGACAACCCAGAAAGAGGGAACAACTAACAGTTCTGATAGTTCTCCACCCTGCGCAAGGAGAGTAGAACTATGGCCAACAGCTCCCAGCCTCACTCTTACGAGTGCTTCGTATGATTCAAAGCAAACCGAACGACCAAGCGAATCCGAGCCAGCAACGTACGGTGTTGCTGGCAGTGGATCTCAAAAACTCGGTACTCGCTGAACTCGACGCGGGCAATACCAATCCCATTGCGTACTCACCGTATGGTCACCAATCGGCACAGCTTGAGGTCATATGCCAATTGGGATTCAACGGTGAACGGCGCGAAACGATGCCCGAACGGTACTATCTGGGTAATGGCTATCGCGTCTACAACCCACGACTGATGCGCTTTCATAGCCCGGACAGCATGAGTCCGTTTGGTGAGGGCGGGTTGAATGCATACATGTATTGCGGCGGTGAACCGGTGTTGAATTTGGATCCGACGGGCCACTTCTTCTTGAAGGTTATAGCGGCCGCGGCGGTCGCGGCGGTTGTGAAGAAGCTCGACGATGTAGTTGCCCCTACTCTGGGATTGACAACTAGTCAGTTGCCCATCCCCCCAATTAGCCAGGGTATAAAAGAACTCGGCGACATTACAAAACAACTCAGAGAATGGGTGGCCAATATGCCTAGCCAGCCAAGTACGGGGCCGACAACGACGAAAGGACCGCTTAACTTGCTCTCTGACAAGGCCGGCGGTTATGCAAACAGAACGTCGCTTCCAAGCAACCAACCACCACCTCAAAATACTGGCTATTCAACCAGAAGGGATGTTACACCCTCCAAACCACCACCTCCGCGTACCACGGGCACAACCGACGTCAGGAAAAATAAATGAATTCGCTTCATTAATCGCGAGTGGAGGTAGTTTCGGTACTTAGCTCATTACAGCTTTTCCCGTTTGGCGATTTTAGGAGACGCAGGCCAGCGCATTACCGCTCGTGCAACGCCTCGGCCCGGGCCTTGATGATCGGCTTGAGCAGGTAGCTGAGCACGGTTTTCTTGCCGGTGATGATGTCCACCGAGGCGACCATGCCGGGAATGATCAGCAGCGGTTTTTCATCGGTGCCCAGGTGGCTGCGCTCGGTGCGCAGCTTGATGATGTAGTAGGTGGTTTTCTTGTCTTCATCGGTGATGGTATCGGCGCCGATCTGTTCCAGCTTGGCTTTCATCCCGCCATAAATGGTGTAGTCGTAGGCGGTGAATTTCACCGTGGCGTCCTGGCCGGGGTGCAAGAAGGCGATGTCCTGTGGCCGGATTTTCGCTTCCACTAGAATGGTGTCGTCCAACGGCACAATTTCCACCAGGTCACTGCCGGGCTGGATCACCCCGCCGATGGTGTTCACCAGCAACTTGTTGACGATGCCGCGTACCGGCGATGTCACCAGGGTCCGGCTCACCCGATCTTCCAGGGCCTTGCCGGTGGCCTGAGCCTTGTTCAGGTCGGTGCGTGCTTCGTTGAGTTGGGTCAGGGCTTCGCTGCGAAACTTGCCGCGGGTCTCGTCGATCTTGCGCTGAACTTCCTTGATCGCCGATTCGGCGCGGGGAATCGCCAGCGTCGTGGCGTCCAGTTGCCCGCGGGTTTCAACCTCGGCGCGCTTGAGCCGCAGCACTTCCACCGGCGATACCGCACCCTGGGCCACCAACGGCTCGGACATGTTGATTTCCTGGCGTTGCAGCGCCAGGCCGGAGCGGTACTGCGCCTGCTTGGAAACGAACTCGCGCAGTTCCTGCTGACGCTGGATCAATTGTTCCTGCAACCCGCCAATTTCATCGTGCAACTGCTGACGGCGGCTGATGTACAGCGACTCCTCGCTGGCGGCCTGGCCCGGCACGGCCTTGAGCACATCGGCGGGGAAATTCAACGGTCGATCATCGACCTCGGCACTCAGACGTTCGACCCGCAACAGCATGGACAGGCGGTCAGCCTCGGTTTCCCCGACGTTGGAGACAAACCGTGTGTCATCCAGGCGAATCAACGGCGCACCCGCTTCGACGATCTGCCCTTCAGTGACGAACAGCTCGGCGACGATACCCCCCTCCAGGTTCTGGATTTTCTGGATCTTGGACGATGGAATCGCCTTGCCGTCGCCCTTGGTCACTTCGTCGATCACCGCGAAGTTGGCCCACAGACCGAGGAACACAAAGAAGCCGATGATCCCCCAGATCGTCAGGCGCACCACCCGTGGGGCGTCTTCGATCAGGGCTTTGTTGACCTCGGGCAGCGGCTGGCCGTGCAGCGAGGCAGAACCTTTGAAATAGCGGCCGATGGCGTCCTTGAAACCCGACTTAAGCAACACTGATCTGCCCCTTCTTCAACGCTTCCATCACGACCGCTTTCGGGCCGTCGGCCAGTATCTGCCCACGGTCGATCACCAGCAGGCGGTCCACCAGCGACAGCAAGGATGCCCGATGCGTCACCAGCAGTACCGTCTTGTTTTCCACCACGGCGGCCAGGCGCTGTTTCAAGCGCTCCTCGCCGGTGTTGTCCATGGCGCTGGTGGGTTCGTCCAGCAACAGGATCGGCGGGTTGAGCAGCAATGCGCGGGCCAGGGCGACGTTCTGGCGCTGGCCACCGGACAGGTTCTGCCCACGCTCACCAACCTGCAGTTCATAGCCTTGCGGATGCAGGCGCGCGAACTCATGCACCCCTGCCAGCTCGGCGGCCTGGAGCACCAGCTCGTCTTCGACGTAACGGGCGCCGGAGGTCAGGTTGTCCCGCAGGGTGCCGGCCAGCAGTTGGATGTCCTGGGGCACATAACCGATGTTGTAGCGCAGCTCGCTGACGTCGATCTGGCGGATGTCCACGCCGTCTACCAGCAACGCGCCGTCGTCGGGCTGGTAAAGGCCCACCAGCAACTTGGCCAAGGAGCTCTTGCCCGAACCGCTGCGGCCGATGATGCCGATTTTCTCGCCCGGCTTGATCACCAGGTTGATGTTCTTCAGTGCGGCGTTCTGTTGGTTCGGGTAGGTGAAATTCAACTGACGGCATTCAACGGCGCCCTGCAGGACCTTGCGGCTCAGCGGACGCTCGTCGAAGTTGCGCTCCTGGGGCAGCTCCATCATCTGGTCGACCGAAGTCATGGTCACCCGCGCCTGCTGGTAGCGGGTCAGCAGGCCAGACAGCGACGCCAATGGGCTGAGGGCGCGACCGCTGAGCATGTAGCAGGCGATCAACCCGCCCATGCTCAGGTTGCCGTCAATGATCTGGTAAACGCCGAAGACGATCATGATCACCCCGGCCAGTTGCTGGATCAGCAAGGTGATGTTCATCGCCAGGCCGGACAGCATTTTCACCCGCAGCTCGAGACGGCTAAGGGTGCCAATGGTCTGTTCCCACTGGTACTGACGCTCGCTCTCGGCGTTGTTGACCTTCACCGCATCCAGGCCCGCCAGGGTTTCGATCAGGCTGGACTGGCGCTCGGCGCCCAGGGCCATGGTTCGCTCCATGGTTGCCACCAAGGGTTTCTGCAACGCATAGCCGATCAACAGGGCAATCGGGAACGCCAGCACCGGAATCCACACCAGGTGCCCACCGAGGATCGCGATGACCATGAAGATCAGCAGGGTGAACGGCAAATCGATCAGGCTGGTGAGGGTCAGCGAGGCGAGGAAGTCCCGCAGGCTCTGGAACTCATGGATGTTCTGGGCAAAGCTGCCGACCCGCGCCGGGCGGTATTTCATGGCCATGCCGACGATGCGCTCGAACAGCGTGGCCGAAATGATCAGGTCGGTTTTCTTGCCGGCCAGGTCCAGGCACAAACTGCGCAGCATCTTGAGGATCAGGTCGAAGATGTAGGCGCCAGTGATGCCGATGGCCAACACCCACAGGGTCGATTCGGCCTGGTTCGGCACCACACGGTCGTAGACGTTCATCACGAACAGTGGCGCGGCCATGGCGATGATGTTGATCAGCAGGCTGGCGGCGATGGCGTCGGCGTACAGCCAACGGGAACGCTTGAGGGTGTCGCGGAACCACGAACGCGCCCGGGGAATCAGCGTGCCGTGGTTGACGTCAAATTTATGCTGGGGTTGGGCGAAGAAGACCTTGCCGCTGTAGTCATCAGCCAGCAATTCGCGACTGACCGTCACTTCACCGCCATCGCTTTCGCTGAGCAGCAGCCGCGCCTGGTCGTCACCAACCCAGCCCAGCAACACGGCGCTGCGCCCGTCCTTGAGCAGCAACAGGGCCGGCATGGCGATGGTCGGGATCTGTTCAAGCTTGCGTTGCAGCACCCGACCTTGCAAACCGGCACGGGCCGCTGCGCGCGACAATAACTCGACGCTCAGCCGTTGCTTGGGCAGCGGTAGGCCCGTGGTGAGCATCGCCGCGCTGGCCGGCTTCTGATGCAGCATGCAGAGCGCCAGCAAACCGTCCAGCAACGGGTCATCGTGCAGCGTGCGTGGATCATGGATGAGTTCGACTCGACTGACTTCTGATTCCACGCTCGGCACTCTTTGCTGATCAAAACTGGATGGATGACTCAATTCATCCCAGGCAACTGAACCTTGGGCTTCACGTCATTCTGCACAACCGATGCCAACGGCGCGACCACGCCCTGACTTTTGAGCAACTGACCCATGGTCGCCTTGATCCGATATTGGGTGAACAGTTGCACATTCTTGATTTCCGCCAGGCGGCGGGAGGCGCTGAACAGCTCGTTTTCGCTGTCGAGCAAGTCAAGCAGGGTCCGCTCGCCAAGGCTGAACTGTTTCTGGTAGGCGGTGCGCACGCTCGTGCTGTGATCTACGTATTGTTGGGCGATCGGCACTTGGGCGTTGGCGTTGTTCAAGGCGTTCCAAGCCAGGCCCAGCTCTTCATTAAGCTGGCGCAGCGCGTTGTTGCGGATATCCAGGGCCTGATTGGACAGGTACGACTTGGACTCCAGGTCCGCCTTGTTGCTGCCGCCGGCATACAGGTTGAAACGCATGCGCAGCATGGCTTGCCATTCATTGTTGTGACCGTTCTGGCCGTCCAGGTCGTTGTCGGCGGTGCGACCCAGTTCAGCGTCGAAGCGTGGGTAGAAGCTCGACTTGGCGGCCTCGTACTGCTGCTCGGCAGCCGCGATGTCCGCTTCGGCAGAACGCAGTACCGGGCTGTTTTCCAGCATTTGGGCGCGGGCTTCGGTCAGGTTGGCCGGCAACAGCGCCAGAAAATCGGCGGGACGATCCAGTTGATCGGGCAGTTGGCCCACCGCACTGAGGTAATTGGTCTCGGCGTCGGCCAGGTTGGTTTGTTCGGTGATCAGGTTATTGCGGGCCTGGGCCATCCGCGCTTCGGCCTGGTCCAGGTCGGCACCGCTGCCCACGCCACGACTGGTGCGCAGCTTGATCTGGTCGAAGATGCGCTCGTGGCTCTTGAGGTTTTCCTCGGCCAGGCGCACGAACTCGCGACGGGTCAGCACGTCCAGGTAAACCTGGGCCACGGTCAGCCCGGTGCGCTCGGAGGCGTCCAGCAACGAATAGGCACGGGCATTGACGGTAGCTTGTTGACGCCCCACTTCGCTCGACGTCGCAAAACCGTCAAAAACCATTTGCGACAGGCGCAGGCTCGACTCGCTGCGGTTCAAGGTTTCCCAATGATTGGTGCCACCCGAACGGGTAGTGACGCTGTCGGTACCTTCCCGGCCATACCCAGCTGCGAGATCCACCCTAGGCAGGTAGCCGCCCTTGGCCGCCTTGAGCTGGTAGTCCGCCGCGAGGCGACTGTTCACACCCGCCTGAATTTCAGGGTGGACATCCAGCGCCTGTTGCATGGCCTGCGGCAAGGTTTGTGCTTGGACGAAACTGGCGGCGAGGGCGAAGGGTAAAGCCATGAACAAGGGCGAACGCATAGTGGATTTCTTCCTGAAACACTTGTCTTGGATCACAGCGAAACGTGGCGCTGCATCGGATGATGGCAACCGGAATAACCGTATGTCGGAAAGTTCAAAGCAGGAGCTGGAACATGCACCGAAAGAACAGGTCGCCGCTTAAATATCAATGTGACATTGCGGCAGCGATTGTTTAGGATGGCCAGCATAAGGTCAATACTTTGGCACAAACAAATCATCCAAAAAAAATAAGCCAAAATATTGACACCGAAAAGCGTCAAAACAACCTTATTTAGTGAAACAAGAACGTCCAGACCGTTGCTGCCATTGGCCGCGGGTCCATGGAAGTCTACTGAGCGTGGCACCCGGAGAATCTTCAATGAGCAGTGTTGTTGCCGTTGTCAAAAGCATTGTCGGTCAGGTTTTCGCCGTATCCCCCGAGGGCATTCGGCGCGTACTCATTGAAGGGGATCGCCTGTACACGGGCGACCAGCTGGACACCGGCCCTGCCGGCGCCGTCACACTGGAGCTGGCCGATGGCCGCTCCCTGGACCTGGGCCGCGACACTCAGTGGAGCGCCAGTGCTCCAGATTCTTCCACTGACCTGGCACAAGCCACCGCTCAGGCCGCGCCGTCGGTAGAAGAGCTACAACAAGCCATCGCCGCAGGCGTCGACCCGACGACCGCCCTGGAAGCCACCGCCGCCGGCGCTACCGCCGCAGGTACGGGTGGTGCCGCCGGTGGCGGCCACAGCTTTGTGGTGCTGGATGCCACCGCTGGCAGCGTCGATCCCACCGTGGGTTTCCCGACTGAAGGTTTGAGCACGACCGCAGCCGCTGACGACGACATCACAGGCGGCGACACCAATGCTGACACCACAGCCAACGCGCTGCTCAATTCGACTTTGACCCTGAGCGCCACCCCGACTCTGACCGAGGCCGGCGGCGTGCTGGTCTACACCGCGACCGTTACCCAGGCGCCCCAGACCGACCTGACCGTGACCCTGTCCAACGGCTCCGTGATCGTGATTCCTGCCGGACAAACCACCGGCAGCGTCAACGTACCGCTGGCACCGAACGACACCGTCTACAACGACCCAAGCCAGATCAGCGTGACCGTCACCGGTACCACCGGCGGCAGCGGCATTGCCGTGACCCTGCCTACCACGCCGGCCGTAACCCAGATCACCGACACCATCGACACCACCAACGTCACCCTGTCGGCAGACAATACGGTGACTGAAGGTGGCCAGATCACCTACACCGCTACCCTGACCAACCCGGCTCAAACTCCAGTGACCGTGACCTTGAGCAATGGCTCGGTCATTACCATCGCTGCGGGCCAGACCACCGGTACCGTCGCTGTCGATACCCCGGCCAATGACGTCTACAACAATGGCAGCACCGTTAGCACCACCATTACTGGCGCAACGGGTGGCAATTTTGAAAACCTGGTGCCGAGCACCACGCCTGCGGTCACCACGATTACCGATTCGGTCGATGCTACCGGCCTGACTTTGACCGCCAGCGAGACCATCACTGAAGGCGGCCAGATCACTTACACCGCGACCCTGACCAACCCGGCTCAAACTCCAGTGACCGTGACCTTGAGCAATGGCTCGGTCATTACCATCGCTGCGGGCCAGACCACCGGTACCGTCGCTGTCGATACCCCGGCCAATGACGTCTACAACAATGGCAGCACCGTTAGCACCACTATTACCGGTGCGACCGGCGGCAACTTTGAAAACCTGGTGCCGAGCACCACGCCTGCGGTCACCACGATCACCGATTCGGTCGACGCGACCGGCCTGACTTTGACCGCCAGCGATACCATCACTGAAGGCGGCCAGATCACTTACACCGCTACCCTGACCAACCCGGCTCAAACTCCAGTGACCGTGACCTTGAGCAACGGCTCGGTCATCACCATCGCTGCGGGCCAGACCACCGGTACCGTCGCCGTCGATACCCCGGCCAATGACGTCTACAACAATGGCAGCACCGTTAGCACCACTATTACCGGTGCGACCGGCGGCAATTTTGAAAACCTGGTGCCAAGCACCACGCCTGCAGTTACCACAATCACTGATTCGGTCGATGCTACCGGCCTGACTTTGACCGCCAGCGAGACCATCACTGAAGGCGGCCAGATCACTTACACCGCTACCCTGACCAACCCGGCTCAAACTCCAGTGACCGTGACCTTGAGCAACGGCTCGGTCATCACCATCGCTGCGGGCCAGACCACCGGTACCGTCGCTGTCGATACCCCGGCCAATGACGTCTACAACAATGGCAGCACCGTTAGCACCACCATTACTGGCGCAACGGGTGGCAATTTTGAAAACCTGGTGCCGAGCACTACGCCTGCGGTCACCACAATCACCGATTCGGTCGACGCGACCGGCCTGAGCTTGTCGGCGTCCACCGAAGTGGCTGAAGGCGGTCAGATCACCTACACCGCAACCCTGACCAATGCCGCTGGTTCGCCAGTGACCGTAACCTTGAGCAATGGCGCGGTGATCAACATCGCCGCCGGTGCCACCACAGGCAGCGTCAGCGTTGATGCACCGACTGACGACGTCTACAAAGATGCCGGCAAAGTTGAAGTCAGCATTGATAACGCCACTGGCGGCAACTTCGAAAACCTGGTGCCAAACACCACGCCAGCGGTCACCGACGTCACTGATACCATCGACACCAGCACCGTTTCGCTGACCGCGACCTCGACTGTGGCTGAAGGTGGCACCATCGTTTACACCGCTTCGGTGAACGCACCGGTTACCGGCGCTCCGTTGGTCGTCACTCTGTCGAACGGCCAGAGCATCACGATTCCAGTCGGCTCCAGCTCAGGTACCGTGAATTTCACCACACCAAACGACGCCCTCGCTGGCGGCGATAACTTGAGCGTTAAGATCGATGACGCTCAGGGCGGTAATTACGAGAACCTGGTTGCAGATCAAACACCGGCTGAAACCTCGGTCACTGATGTCCAGGACTCCACGGGCCTGACTCTGTCGGCAACCGATACTGTCGCCGAAGGTGGTCAGATCACCTACACCGCAACCCTGACCAATGCCGCCGGCACTCCAGTCACCGTAACCCTGAGCAACGGTGCCGTGATCAACATCGCTGCCGGCGCCACCACGGGCAGCGTCAGCGTCGACGCACCGGCTGATGACGTCTACAAAGATGCCGGCAAGGTTGAAGTCAGCATTGATAACGCCACTGGCGGCAACTTCGAAAACCTGGTGCCAAACACCACGCCAGCGGTCACCGACGTCACTGATACCATCGACACCAGCACCGTTTCGCTGACCGCGACCTCGACTGTGGCTGAAGGTGGCACCATCGTTTACACCGCTTCGGTGAACGCACCAGTTACCGGCGCTCCACTGGTCGTCACTCTGTCGAACGGCCAGAGCATTACCATTCCGGTCGGTTCGAGCAGCGGCTCGGTCAACTTCGCTACACCAAACGACGCCCTTGCTGGCGGCGATAACTTGAGCGTGAAAATCGATGACGCTCAGGGCGGCAACTACGAAAAACTGGAAATCGACGGCACGCCTGCCGACACTTCAGTGACCGATGTCCAGGACACCACGGGCCTGACTCTGTCGGCGACCGACACCGTCGCCGAAGGCGGTCAGATCACCTACACCGCAACCTTGACCAACGCCGCCGGAACCCCGGTCACTGTGACCCTGAGCAATGGCGCCGTGATCAACATCGCCGCCGGTGCCACCACAGGCAGCGTCAGCGTTGATGCACCGACTGACGACGTTTACAAAGACGCTGGCAAGGTTGAAGTCAGCATTGATAACGCCACTGGCGGTAACTTCGAGAACCTCGTACCTAGCACCACGCCAGCGGTTACTGATGTCACTGACACCATCGACACCAGCACCGTTTCGCTGACCGCGACCTCGACTGTGGCTGAAGGCGGCACCATCGTTTACACCGCCTCGGTCAATGCTCCGGTCACCGGTGCTCCGCTGGTCGTCACTCTGTCGAACGGCCAGAGCATTACCATTCCGGTCGGTTCGAGCAGCGGCTCGGTCAACTTCGCTACACCAAACGACGCCCTTGCTGGCGGCGATAACTTGAGCGTGAAAATCGATGACGCTCAGGGCGGCAACTATGAAAAACTGGAAATCGACGGCACGCCTGCCGACACTTCAGTGACCGATGTCCAGGACACCACGGGCCTGACTCTATCGGCGACCGACACCGTCGCCGAAGGCGGTCAGATCACCTACACCGCAACCCTGACCAATGCCGCTGGTTCGCCAGTGACCGTAACCTTGAGCAATGGCGCGGTGATCAACATCGCCGCCGGTGCCACCACAGGCAGCGTCAGCGTTGATGCACCGACTGACGACGTCTACAAAGATGCCGGCAAAGTTGAAGTCAGCATTGATAACGCCACTGGCGGTAACTTCGAGAACCTCGTACCTAGCACCACGCCAGCGGTTACTGATGTCACTGACACCATCGACACCAGCACCGTTTCGCTGACCGCGACCTCGACTGTGGCTGAAGGCGGCACCATCGTTTACACCGCCTCGGTCAATGCTCCGGTCACCGGTGCTCCGCTGGTCGTCACTCTGTCGAACGGCCAGAGCATTACCATTCCGGTCGGTTCGAGCAGCGGCTCGGTCAACTTCGCTACACCAAACGACGCCCTTGCTGGCGGCGATAACTTGAGCGTGAAAATCGATGACGCTCAGGGCGGCAACTATGAAAAACTGGAAATCGACGGCACGCCTGCCGACACTTCAGTGACCGATGTCCAGGACACCACGGGCCTGACTCTATCGGCGACCGACACCGTCGCCGAAGGCGGTCAGATCACCTATACCGCAACCCTGACCAATGCCGCTGGTTCGCCAGTGACCGTAACCCTGAGCAATGGCGCCGTGATCAACATCGCTGCCGGCGCCACCACGGGCAGCGTCAGCGTTGATGCACCGACTGATGACGTCTACAAAGATGCCGGCAAAGTTGAAGTCAGCATTGATAACGCCACCGGCGGCAACTTCGAGAACCTGGTGCCAAGCACCACGCCAGCCGTCACTGACGTTACTGACACCATCGATACGTCAACCGTCAGCCTGACTGCTACTTCTACCGTGGCCGAAGGCGGCACCGTTGTTTACACCGCCTCGGTCAATGCTCCGGTCACCGGTGCTCCACTGGTTGTGACCTTGAGCAACGGCCAGAGCATCACGATTCCGGTCGGCTCCAGTTCGGGCACTGTGAATTTCACCACGCCAAACGATGCGTTGGCGGGTGGTGATTCACTGAGCGTGAAGATTGACGACGCTCAGGGCGGTAATTACGAGAACCTGGTTGCAGATCAAACACCGGCTGAAACCTCGGTCACTGATGTCCAAGACTCCACGGGCCTGACTCTGTCGGCAACCGATACTGTCGCCGAAGGTGGTCAGATCACCTACACCGCAACCCTGACCAATGCCGCCGGCACTCCAGTCACCGTAACCCTGAGCAACGGTGCCGTGATCAACATCGCTGCCGGCGCCACCACGGGTAGCGTCAGCGTTGATGCACCGACTGACGACGTCTACAAAGACGCCGGCAAAGTCGAAGTCAGCATTGATAACGCCACCGGTGGCAACTTCGAAAACCTGGTGCCAAGCACCACGCCAGCGGTCACCGATGTCACCGACACCGTCAACACCACCACCGTCAGCATCTCCGGCAGCACCTCGGTCACCGAAGGCCAAGCCGCCACGTACACAGTCAGCCTGACGAATCCGGCGCAAACCGAGGTGACGGTCAAAATCGTCTACAGCGGTACCGCCGCCGACGGCACGGATTTCACCGGGGTGTACACCGTGAAGGTCCCGGCCAACGCCACCAGTGCCACCTTTGACGTGGCAACACTGGATGACAAGATCACCGAAGGCACGGAAAACTTCGTGGTCAAGATTGACTCGGCCACCGGTGGCAACTTCGAGCAGTTGGCTGTCAGCGGCACCAACGGCAGCGTCAGCACCTCGATCATCGACAACGATGCGCCGCCAGTGCTCGACCTGGACGCCAACAACTCCAGCGGCAAGTCCGGCGCCGATTATCAGGTGACCTTCACCGAAGGCACCACTGGCCCGGGCGTGTCCATCGGCGACACCGACCTGAAAATCACCGACCCGGACAGCACCATGCTGACCGGCGCCACCATCGTGCTGACCAACCGTCAGCCCGGCGATGCGCTGAACCTGGGCAACAGCGTCAACGGCATCAGCATCAACGCCAACAGCACCGATGGCAAAGTCACGCTGACGCTGTCGGGCAACGCGACGCTGGCCGACTACATGCAGCAGATCAAGAACATCAGCTTCATTAACAACAGCGAAGATCCGAGCACCGTGCCGCGCATCATCACCGTGACGGTGACCGATGGCAGCAACTACTCCAACACCGCCACCACCACGGTGAACGTGGTCGGGGTCAATGATGCGCCGGTTGCCACTGGCGGCGCCGTGACCGGTACCGAAGACACTTCTCTGGTCCTCGGCTGGTCGACCTTCGGCGTCAGCGACGTGGACAATGCCGCCGCCAGCCTGGGTGTGAAAATCACCGAGCTGCCGGCCGATGGCAAATTGCAGTACCTGGACGGTGCAACCTGGAAGGACGTGGCCAACAACCAGACCTTCACCAAGGCTGACATCGACGCCGGCAAGCTGCGCTTCACTCCGGACGCCAACGAGTCCGGCGCCAATGGTTATGTTGGCAGCAGCACGGGCAACAACCAGGCCGACTACGCACAGGTCAAATTCCAGCAAACCGATGGCCAGGCACTGGGCAATACCGGCACTGTGAAAATCGACATCACCCCAGTCGCCGACGCACCGACCCTCAACGTGGCCGGCAACGCCGTGACCTCCACCGGTTTGATCAAGGAGGTCTGGACCGGCCTGTCGGGCCTGGGCACCGATGGCAGCGGTGCGCCATCCGGCACCCTTAAATCGGTGATCGATGCCGCCGGCACGCCGAACAGCAGCGGCACCGTGACCAACGTGCAGTCCGACAGCAACGTCAACCCGGGCACAGCGTCGAAAACCTCGGGCCTGATCTTCCTCGAAGCCGGCAAGACCTACACCTTCAGCGGTACCGGCGACGACAGCCTGCTGGTGACCATCGGCGGCAAGGACGTGGCGGCCATCACCTGGGGCGCGGGCGGCAAGTTGAACGGCTCGTTCACCCCGACCTCCAGCGGCTACTACACCCTGGACATCTACCACCACAACCAGACCGGTCCGGGCAGCTATGACGTGAACCTGTCGGTCAACGGCAGCACACCGGTCGACCTGAACGGCGCCGGCGTGCCGTTGTACACCAGCGTGACCGACCTGACGAACGCTGGCGTGACGGTCTCCGATTTGCACGGTACCAACGGCGAAGGTTATTACGACGGCTTCAAGCTCAACGAAGGCGCCGAAGGCACCAGCGTGCACCTGTCGAAAATCACCACCGCCCTGACTGACACCGACGGCTCCGAAAGCCTGAGCGTGAAGATTGGCGGCATGCCGGAAGGCAGTGTGCTGAGCGACGGCGCGGGCCACTTCGCGACCGTGGGCAGCAACGGCGAAGCGTCGGTCAGTGGCTGGAACCTGGGCAGCCTGACCCTGACCCCGCCGACCTATTACAACGGCCAGCTCAACCTGACCGTGACTTCCACCTCCACCGAAGCCCTCGGCGGATCGGCGACCACCACGGCGCAGATCCCAGTCACCGTGTACCCGGCGACCTACAACGCCATCACCGCCACCTCCGGCAGTGACAACGTGACCGGCACCGACGGTAACGACGTGGTGGTCGCTGACATCGGCGGGCTGACAGTGGTGCCGGGCACCAACTACAACATCGCCTTCATGGTCGATAGCTCCGGCAGTATGAGCGAGGCGTCCCTCACGGCGGCCAAAAACTCGCTGACCTCGGTGTTCAACACCCTCAAGCAGAGCATGGGCGGCAACTCCGGGACCGTGAACATCTTCCTGGCGGACTTCGACAGCCAGGTGAACACGTCTGTCTCGGTCAACCTTAACGACCCGGACGCGTTGAACCAACTCAAAGGCGTGCTCGACTCGATGGCCTCCGGTGGCGGCACCAACTACGAAGACGTGTTCAAGACCACGGCGAACTTCTTCAAAAGTACCGAAGCCATGGGCAATACCGGCGCGAAGAACCTGACGTATTTCATTACCGACGGTAAGCCGACCTACTACCAGACCGGTGAGCAGACCAACCCGACCTTGTATGACAACGTCAAACTCGATGACGTACTGAGCGCCTCCAAGTACACCGTCGGCAAGTACTACACCCAGACGATCGACAGCACGCACAAGTACACCATCTACGAAAACGGTGAGATGTACCTGTCGACCAAAAACGGCAAGAAATGGACCGATAGCTATGTGGGCAAGGTACATGCCGAGGGCAATGGCACCTTTGAACTGTCGAACCTGGGTGGCACCGGTTATGGCGATTACTGGAACTATGTCGATTCGGCAACAGGCTCGAGCGAAAGCTTCACACTGTTGAAGGGCCTGAGTACGGTCGAAGCCATCGGCCTGAACAACGACGTGACCCTGAACGACCTCAAGCCCTACGATTCGGACTCGACACCGCAGACCAACATCGACCCGAACAACCTGGCCAACTCGATCATCGGCCACACCGAAGCGACCCTGCCGGGCTCCGACACGGTCAACGGCGGCGAAGGCAACGACATCCTGTTCGGCGACCTGGTGAGCTTCAACGGCATCGCCGGCGAGGGCTATCAGGCTATCCAGGCGTTCGTCGCCCAGCAGAGCGGTGTGGACGTCAGCAAAGTCACCACCAGCAACGTGCACCAGTACATCACCGAGCACTACACCGCGTTCGATGTGTCCGGTGCCCACGATGGCAACGACACCCTGCTCGGTGGCGCCGGCAATGACATTCTCTTCGGCCAGGGCGGCAACGACACGCTCAATGGCGGCAAGGGCAATGACATCCTGCTGGGTGGCTCTGGCAACGACACCCTGCTCGGTGGCCCGGGCAATGACACCCTGATCGGCGGCCTGGGAGGCGATACCTTTGTCTGGAAGTCCGGCGACACCGGCACCGACGTGATCAAGGACTTCAAGGCCAGCGACGGCGACCGGATCGACCTGCGGGATCTGTTGCAGGGCGAAACCGGCAGCACCATTGACCACTTCCTGAAAATCAGCACGGTCGATGGCGTGTCGTCGCTGCAGGTCAGCACGACCGGCCAGTTCAACGCGGCCAACGGCGCAGCGGCCACACCGGACGTAACGATCAAGCTCGAAGGCAACAACTGGTCGAACGTCAACCTGAACTCGCTGATCGCCGGCAGTGACCCGACCATCAAGGTCGATCACAACAACAGCTGAACCTGACACAAAACCGTGGCGAGGGAGCTTGCTCCCGCTGGGGCGCGAAGCGGCCCTGTTTTTTAGGGCTGCTGCGCAGCCCAGCGGGAGCAAGCTCCCTCGCCACGGGATAAGTGTTCATACTCCCCCGCAGTTGGCCTATGCTGCCCAGCATGACGCCGCTTCATACATGAGGGATGCCCGATGTTTTATGTGCAACGCGATGCACAAGGCTTGCTGGTGCGCGTAGAAGCCACCGCCTACGCCGAGGCCACCGAGACCTTGCCGGCCGACAACCACGAGATCCAGGACTGGTTCGCCAACCAGGCGGTGGAAAACAGCCTCAAGCAGCTCAAGCAGAGCGACCTGGAGATGATCCGGGTACTCGACGACTTGATCCAGGTGCTGACCAGCAAAGGCGTCATCCGCGTCACCGACCTGCCGCCAGCAGCCCAGGCCAAACTGATGGACCGCAACCAGGCCCGGGAAGCATTGGGCGGGCTGAGCCGGTTGATCGATGATGATGAGAAGGGGTTGATCTAGGCCTGCCGCCTGGATTGACGCGTTCCGGGCAGAGCACAAATCCCTGTGGCGAGTTGTCTGGGCGAAAGTCATCGCGAGCAAGCTCGCTCCCACAGTTGATCGGTTTTGATCTCGATCTGTCGGTTCGACGCAGATCCAGTGTGGGAGCGAGCTTGCTCGCGATGGCGATCGTCAATCCACCGCAGGCCTGTCAGCTCGACGCTTGCACTTCAAGCCGATCCATCGCCCGCTCCACCAACAGATGCACCCCATCGGCCATTCGGCTGATTGCCAGGATCACGCTGCGGCGCGAGCCGTCGACGTCATCCGCCAGGTCGGCGGCGATGGCGCTGATGGACAGCAGGTCTTCGGAGGCATTGGCCAGGAGGGTTTCGGTGTCGATGTCCGGGGAGACCATGAAGAGCTGGGCGGTTTGGGGTTTTCCCGAGGCTTCATCGGTTGGTTTGGGATTGAGGTAGTAGTCGAGGGCGCGTTCGGCGGCTTCGTCGAGCTTTTTTGCTTGCAGGGTTTCGACTCGGGATTTGGATGAGGGCTGTGGAGGGTTAGGCGTAGCTTTGAACATGGTTTGGGCTTCCTATTCAATTCAGAGCCGCCCTGGATCGCTTGCACGCAATGAAGGGTGGCAGCTATGTGCGAGTGTGCAAGACCGAGTAAGACAACGCCCAAAAACCTCGGCAGACCCGAAGGTCTCCCGCACACAGCTGCCATAAAACATGAGCACGAATGCACGATAAGTGGCTGGTGATATTGTTGGGCGTCTTTCTAACCGGCTTGCACGCCGGTGTCACCGTTTTTTCAGTGACAAACCCAGACTAGCCACGGGGCTGACGCCGGACAAGTTCACCGACTTCGCTACAACTTGAAGGAAATCTCCTAGGACCTTACTTTTAGAGGGGGTGTATATCCGTTTCTGCGGTAACGGCTACTGGCGGTTCCGCTCTTACAGCGGGTCACTTTTGGAAGAGCGCCAAAAGTAACCAAAAACGCTTTGCCCCACCACTCGGCACCTCGCCTAGGCTCGGTGTGCCCTCACTCCGGCATTGCTCCGTGGGCCGCCGCGAAGGGCCATCCATGGCCCAGCGCGGCTACCTCGGCATCCATGCCGAGGTGCCCACTGCGCAATGCCTGCGTTCGGCCATCGTGGTTAACGGGGCCCCCGAGATCAACGTCCACCACGAGGCGGCCTTAGAGCCGACCTGATTCTGAGTGATCGCGTTTCTCCTGTGGGAGCGAGCCTGCTCGCGAAGAGGCCGGCACATCCAACATCACCGCAAACTGACCCTTCGCTATCGCGAGCAGGCTCGCTCCCACATAGGTTTGCGGGTGTTCACAACATTCGCACACGATACAAAAACCTGTGGGAGCGAGCTTGCTCGCGATGACGCCAGCACATCCAACACCACCGCAAACTGACCCTCCGCCATCGCGAGCAAGCTCGCTCCCACAGTTGGATCGGAGTATGGCCGGAGAGACAGGTCGGCTGTCAGGCCGCCTCGCGAGCAAGCTTTGCTCCCACAGATCTGATGGGTGTACAACCGGGAGAACCAGGTCGGCTCTAAGGCCGCCTCGCGGTAGACGTTGATCTCGGCGCCCCGTTAACCACGCTGGCCGAACGCAGGCATTGTGGAGTGGGCATCCCGGCATGGATGCCGGGATAGCCGCGCTGGGCCATGGATGGCCCTTCGCGGCGGGCCCACGGAGCAATGCCTGCGTTCGGGCACACCGAGCCTAGGCGAGATGCCGAGTGGTGGGGCAAGACCTTTTGGTTACTTTTGGGGCGTTTGCCAAAAGTGACCCGCCGTAAGGGCGGAACCGCCAGTGGCCGTTACCGCAGGAATGGATATGTACACGGTCAGAAGGGCACAGGCCGCCTCACCAGCCAGCCTCACTCCCAACGCTTAGGCTCACCCACCAACTGCCCCTGCACCCCAAACAACCCCATCTCCCGAATCACCGCCAACTCCCCCTCCGTCTCAACCCGCTCGGCAATCAACGGCAAGTCAATACTGTGAGCAGCCCGCTGGATCGCTTCAATGAACAGGCGCTTGTCACTTTCCTGATCAATCGCGCGGATATAGCTGCCATCGATCTTCAGATAAGCCAACCCCAGCCGCGACAAATTGCCAATCATGCTGAACCGCCCACCAAAACGCTGCAGGCTCAGAGAGAAGCCAAGCTCGCGCAAACGCCGGGTCAATTGCTCCAGGACGGCTTGCTCCGGCAGTTGCTCTTCACCAATCTCCAACGTCAGGCGCGGCCCGAGGTTGGAATGCGCCCGCAGAATTTCAAAAACCTTGTTCAGCGCCTGAGGATCGGCCAGGGTCGCAGAGGACAAGTTCAGCGCCAGGGATTGATCGTGCCCGGCCATCTGCTTGAGCACCTGCTCGAGCATCAAGCGGTCCAGGCGCGCAGTCCAGCCAAAGCGCTCCAGCCAGGGCAGGAAGCGCCCGGCAGGGATGGTCTGACCCTGCTCGTCGAACAACCGCGACAGCACTTTGTAATGCAGCACCACTTGGGTGTCCTGGGCGGCGACCACCGGTTGGAAATACAGCTCGAATCGCTGATGATTCAAGGCCTGGTCGAGCAAAGTGTGCCAGGCATGGTGATCGTCGCCGACGCTCGCCGAGGCGCTGTGATCCAGGCAGGCCCAGCCCGGTTCGCCCTGGCTTTCGGCTTGGGCCAGAGCCTGATCGCCGAGCTGGAGCACCGCTTGCGGCGAGTCGCCATGGACGAACGGTGCCAATCCGATGGAGGCCACCGAAGCCACATCGGTCGCGCCAGTGGCGTGCAGGCTCGCCAACGCCCCTTCAAGGTTCTGCGCCAGTTGCAACGCCTCTTCACGCACCAACCCGGGCGCCAGCACAGCAAACTCCCCACCGCGGATGCGCGTCACCAGGTTTTGGGTTTCCGGATACCGGGCGCACTCACGCAGCAATTGTTCACCAACCGCTTTAAGCAACTGGTCGGTACGCTGCCCGCCCAACCGCTGGTTCAAACCAGCCAGGTCCTTGACCCGCAGCAACAGCAGATAACCGGAACTGGCCTGCTCCGGGTTGCTCACCCGGGCATTGAGCTGCATTTCGAAATAACGCCGGTTGGCCAGGCCTGTGAGGTTGTCCTGATAGGACTCGACCCGCAGCTTCTCACTGCGCTCGGCCTGTTCCTGGAACAGTGCCTTGAGCTTCTCGACCATCTGGTTCATCGCCTGCACCACGCGACGCAATTCAGGGGTACGTGGCAATTCCGGCAGGCTCAAGAACTCACGACGGGCGATGGCATGGGATTGGTGCACCATGTAATCCAGCGGCTTGAGCTGACGACGCAGCAGCAAGGCCCCCAGCACCGCGCTCACGGCGCCGCACAGCAGTAACCAACCGAGGCTGCCCAACGCGCTTTGCCACAGCTTGGCGAGAGCGAACATCGGGTGGCTGACCACCTCAACTCGCGCCGCCTGTTCCCAGCCACGACTGACAATCGCATCACCGCCGGCCGGCTCCAGGCCAATGAGTTTGACGAACCATTTCGGCACGCTGCCGGCGTCCGGAATGCCCGTGCGCTCGACCAGCGTTTTGTCGGTGGTCACGTCGACCACGCGGATGCTCGCGTAATAGCCGCTGTCGAAGATCGAGCTGACCATCAGCTCCACCATCGCCGGGTCGTCGATGTTCGGCGTCAACGACAGCGCCAGCGCCGTGGCCGCATCCTGGGCGTGGGAGCGCAACTGGTTGACGTACTGGGTCCGCGAGCTCTCCAGGCTGACCATGAAGCTGCCACTGAAGGCAACCACCAGGAACAGACAGATAGCGATCAACAGCTGTTTGAACAAAGACATCTGAGCGCGCGCTCCTAGTTAGTCGTCTCGACCGGAAAACCTTCGGCCTGCATTTTTTTCAACACATCCTGCCACCGGGACAGGCGTTTGGTGTCACCCACTTTTTTGTTGCCCTTGGCACCCGGCAACCACAGCCCTTCGGCATTGAAAGAGTAGACCGGCAGCAGATCGGTTCGCTGGCTGGCTGGCTGGATGCCGTCGATCAGGCTATCGAGGACCAGCGGCATCGCATCGGGGGTGGCGTAATAGGTGAGCACCATGTGCGCACGGTTCTGCCGCAAGGCCTTGACGTAAGTGATGCGCAGCTTGTCACTGGAGACCCCGAGATGACGCAGGCTGAAGTACTTGGCGATGGCGTAGTCCTCGCAGTCGCCAGCGCCTTTCCACAAGGCCTGGACTGGAGTTTCCCAGTAATCGACCTCACGCCACAGGTCGATGTCTTCCACGTAGCGCACCTGTTTGTTGAAGAACAGATTCACCACCTTAAGCTGCTCCAACTCCGGAACCTGCTTCTGGGTCGCCAACAATTGCTGCCAGGCATCGATTCGTTGCTGCCCTTCACCCAGCGGCCCATATAAGGCTTGCGCCCGGCGGCTGATCTGCGCAAAGTCCCAGTCGGCCCGCAAGCCACCCAGCATGAGGCCGGCCAGCAACAATGCCGAACACAGCCAGCGCAAGGACCTGAGAACAGGGAAAGGTGCAGCCAAGGGAAATACGTCCGAAAAGGGCCGTTGGAAATTCGTTGGATGGTGAAGCCTGGCCCGGTAAAAAACAATGGCAGGGTGCAATCACCGCAGGCACGCTAAACTTTAGTTCAGGAACCGGGGCCACGAGACTTTGACGGCTAGGCAATCTGTAACTAACGTTGGCTTGGATCCAATTTTCGCTACTACCAGTCAGGGTACGTTGTTGTGACACAGAAGCCCAAACCGCTCAGTACTATCCAGGTCAACGGACCCATCCCCGCTGCCCAGGCACGCTCGATCATCGAAGAGTCTCTGCGCGAGGCCATTCTCGACGGGCGCCTGCCCTGCGGTACAGCCTTGCGTCAGCAGGAGCTGGCCGACCTGTTCGGTGTGAGCCGCATGCCGGTGCGCGAAGCCTTGCGCCAGCTCGAGGCGCAGTCACTGCTCAATGTGGTCCAGCACAAGGGCGCCGTGGTGGCTCCGTTGATCAACAACGATGCGGTCGAGACCTACGCCTTGCGTTCGGTGTTGGAGTCTTTCGCCTTGCGCCTGTCCATTCCCCTGCTCGACGCCAGTGACCTGGCCTTGGGAGCCCAATACATCGAGCAGTTGGAAACCGAAACCGACCACGCCCAGATCGCCAAGCTCAATCGGCTGTTTCACATGTCGCTCTACCACAAGGCGCCCAACAGCAGGCTGCTGGACTTGATTGAGCACGAGCTCAACGAAGAAGAGCGCTTCTTGCGCTTTCATCTGTCGTCCATGGGCCTGGGCAAACTGACCCAGGACGATCATCGTGCGCTGCTTGAAGCCGCGCGAGCCAAAGACATCGATAAAGCCATTGCCTTGCTGGAACTCCACCTGGAAAAAGCCTGCATCACCATGCGCCGGTATCTCGAACAACAGTCGAATCGTTGACCCCTCGCCGACGGTCCCGCCGGCGTAAAAACTTCTTACATATCCTTGCGCGCCACTTCTCGCCTGCCTGGCGCCGCCTGAGCATGGCGGCGACGCGGCGTCCCATCAGTTCAATGGCACTGCCATCGATTTGGGCTCACTCTTGCGCTTGTCGATTCAAAAATAGACCTGAAGAAGTCAGCGCCTGGCGATAGACCAGGCGAATCGAAGCCAATACGCAAGGAGCGTCGCCCACTGGCGGGATGATCGGATGTCCGACCGGTGTCCCTCCCTTAAATCACAAACTTCTTAATCCCTGATCCCTGAAGTGCTCCGAGTGAGGCATTCACTCGAACTATTCGATTCTGACACCCCTAAATCGGAAGGAGCTTCTTCGCCTGAATAAAACTTATATTAAAAGTTTTAACAGTCTCTTTCGCGCCCAATAAACTTGCCAGTTTAAATATTTAAAATACTTCTTGCCGCTTACTTGTTTTGTGTATTAGTTTTTTATTCGTCGAATTGTTATCGACCGCGCCCGCCTTCGGCCAACGCTTAAGAATCAAGCGCCACAGGCTGGCGACGCGCATTAAAGGCAAGCACTTAAGCCACTTGAGCAATTCATGGATTCCGGTTCAGGCGCCCGTTCGCCTTGATAAATAACGGGCAACTTTCCGGGCACAACATCATTGATGAGGACGTTCCAATGCAGCCAACCAAAGAACAACTATCTCTGAAAAAACACGAACTTGGCCAACACCCGGTTTTTTCCGAAATAACATCAATTGATCTGCTACGCCGTTTTATGGAAAGCCATGTGTTTGCCGTGTGGGACTTCATGTCACTGACCAAACGGCTGCAACGGGAGCTGACCTGTGTCCACCTGCCCTGGCTGCCGCCGGCGGACCCACACGCGGCACGCCTGATCAACGAAATTGTCTTGGGCGAAGAATCGGATGACCGCCCCGGAGCAGGCTATTGCAGCCATTTCGAACTGTATCTGGATGCCATGCGCGAGGTCGGTGCCGATACCCGCGCCATCGAGCAGTTCATCACCCTGCAACAGGAAGGCGTCAGCCCCGAGACAGCGCTGGAGAGCGTCGAAGTAGAACCGGCGGCGGCACGTTTCGTCCGCCAGACCCTGCACACCGCCCTGCACGCCCCAGCCCACAGCGTGGCCGCCGCGTTCGTGCATGGACGCGAGAGTGTTATCCCGCAGATGTTCCAGCGCATGCTCGACGCCTGGGGCATTGGCCTGGATCAGGCGCCGACCTTTCGTTACTACCTGCAGCGGCACATCGAAGTCGATTCCGAAGACCATGGCCCGGCCGCGGAAAAGCTCTTGGCCCGGCTGATCGATGGCGACCCGCAGCGCGAAACCGAGGTGTTGGTCGCCGCCCTCGCCGCCGTCCACAGCCGCGCAGCGCTGTGGGATGGCCTGCGCCAGAGCATGGCCCAACCGGTTGCACAGGTGACCCCATGAACGCCATCCAATACCAATCGTTCGCCGACGCCTGGGAGAGCCGCGCCACCATCCGCACCCGGCCCCGGCGCCGGGTCGAAAACGACGACAAGTTGATCTTCCCCATGAGCCGTCAGCCACTGGTGCACAGCCAGACCTTTCTTAGCCACTGCCCGCAGTTGCGCGATTTTGTGCTGGTGCAAAGCCTCTACAAGTTCATCAACGACGTGGTGATTTTCGAGACTGAACTGGTGGACCACACCGCCCGGCGTATAGCCAAGAACAGCTTCGGCATTGAGTTCCCGTTCGCCTGCCGTTACGACGCGATGACCGTGGTGGTGGACGAGGATTACCACGCGCTGGTGGCGATGGACTTCATGCAGCAAACCATCGACATGACCGGTATTGCGCCGATCCCGTTGCCTTCGCAGATCGAACTCAGCCGCGCGATACCGGCGGCCCTGGCCCAGGCGCCGGAGCACTTGCTCAGTGCCGTGGAGCTGATCTGCATCGCCATTGCCGAGAACACCGTGACCAACGATGTGGCGGCTTTTGCCCGGGACGATTCGGTCAAGGCCTCGATCAAGGGGCTGATGGCCGACCACTTACTGGACGAAGGACGGCATTCCGGTTTCTGGACGCGGCTGGTGCAGATTTACTGGCGCACCGCGCCCGACGAGGACCACGAGGCGATCGCACGATTGATGCCCGGTTTCATCGCCCAGTACCTGACAAGTGACCTGCAGCAAGCGTTCGATTTCGAGCTGATTGCGCACCTGCCTGTTGACGAGTCGGTACGCCAGTCGCTGCGTGAAGACGCCAGCGCACTGGCCTACCCGGTCAATCGCTTTCACCCTTTGGTGGCCAATATCACGCGCTTTTTTCGCAGCAGCTCGATGCTCACGTCCCCCTGCGTGCGCGATGCCCTCGCCGACTACCTGACCCCATGAGGACCTTTCAATGAGACGCCTCGAAATTGCAGTGCCTGGCACAAGCCAGGCCATGGCCGAACTGGCCCGGGAACTTGAGCTGCACGGCCATGGTGTGGTGGATCCTCAATCGCCAGCAACACACGGTGCGGTCGATTTGCTGATCGACGACGGCACAGCGCCGTGCGCTATTGAAGCGCGCACCTGCCTTCAAGTGCGCGTGGCGTTGCGAGTTATGCCCGGTGAGGGATTGCCACAACCGGTATTGGTTTTTCGTGACGGTGCACAGCGGCTGTTGTGCCGGGAAGTGATCGCCCTGGAAAACTCCGGCAATGGTCAGTCCTTGCGCTTGCGTACGCTGGCAGCGGTGGTCGAGAGCGGTGCGCGGATGGTCAGCCAGTTATCACGGGATGAAACCTGCTTCGAGCACTGGCCGACGATACCAGATGACGCCGCCGACCAGCCCCAGCACGGGCTCGATGCGCTGGAGTCGCTGGCCTTCGAACACTGCCTCAACCGACCACCGGAGCCCTGGCTATTGGCCGCGGCCGAGGTGCCGGTGATGCAGAGTATCGAACAGCGCATGCTCGATGACGCGACACAACCGGCCCTGTGGGTTGATGGGCAGCTCACCGACTACAAAACTTTGCGCAGCCTGGCGCTGAGGTTGCAGCAGGCCATGTTGGCACAGCTCCAGGAAGCAACCGACCACCCACTGGTGATCGGCGTGTGCCTGCCCAAGTCTGCGCACCTGTACGCGGCGATCCTGGCGGTGCTGGGCTGTGGGGCGGTGTACTTGCCGCTGGACCCGCAGCACCCGGCACAACGTCGGCGCTTTATCCTGGAGAATGCCAAGGCGGACCTACTGCTGCACGACGGCGACGGCGATCTGGGCGACCTCGCGCTGCCGACGCTGAATGTGCATCGGTTGCCTGCGCCCAAGCCTGGCATCCCGGCCTCGTTGATCCGTCGTGTGGTGGGCATCGACGAGCCGGCGGTGGCGATCTACACCTCCGGCACCACCGGCCAGCCCAAGGGTGTGCTGCTCAGTCATCGCAACCTCGGCCATTTTTGTGCCTGGTACGGCGACTACGTCCAATTGCAGCGCGACAGTCGGGCGCTGCAATTTTCCACCATCAACTTTGACGCCTCGTTGCTGGATATCCTGCCGACCTTCATCCAGGGCGCGTTACTGGTGGTGCCCAGCGAAGACCAGCGCCGCGACCCGCAACAATTGGTGGAGCTGATGGGCGCGCAGCAGGTGACTCACGCGTTCCTGCCGCCAGCGCTGCTGAGCGTGATGCCGCTGGACGCGCCGTTGGGTTTGGCGCACCTGATTACCGGCGGCGATGTCTGTGAGCCGTTCGTGATTGAACAGCTCGCGCCACAGTGCCGGTTCCACAACATCTACGGCCCGACCGAAACCACGGTGCTGGCCACCACGCGGCAATTCGGCGTCGGCGACAACAACCGCAACCTGGGCATGCCCATCGCCAACGCCCGGGTGCTGATTCTCGACGAGCAGCTGCAACCCGTACCGCAAGGCTCGCCGGGTGAGCTGTACATCACCGGGCCGGGTGTCGGCCTGGGTTATCTGAACGATCCGGTGCTGACCGCCAAACGCTATCTCAACCTGACGCTGCCCACCGGGCGAATACTGCGGGTTTATCGCACCGGCGATATCGGCCAGTGGACCGACTGCGGCATCGAACTGTGTGGCCGTCGCGATAACCAGGTGAAGATCCGCGGCTTTCGAGTCGAGCCTGAGGAAATCGAGCATTGCCTGCGAGACAGCCAGTTGTTTCGCCAAGTGGCGGTAGGGGTCGATGAACGCCGACGGATCCTGGCATTCCTGGTTCACCCCCGGGAAGACCGGCCCGGCACCGCCCTCCAGGCCTTGCGCGAGCATGTGCAAAACACCCTGCCCAGCTACATGCACCCGGCGACCTACGTCGAACTGCCCAGCCTGCCTTACACCAGCAACGGCAAGGTCGATCGTCGGGCCTTGCTCGCCACAGCGGTGCAGGTGCAGGTCGGCAGCCAGCGGCGCCAACCGCAGAACGCGCTGGAAAAGCAGTTGCAGAAACTGTGGGCCGAGCTTCTGGATCTGCCGGTCGAAGACATCGCCACCGACGAGAGCTTCTTCAACCTCGGCGGGCATTCGATCCTGCTGTCGCAACTGCTGCTGAGCATCCGCGAAGCCTTCGGGCGCAGCCTGTCGATCAATCGCTTCATCGAAGCGCCTACGCTGATGACCTTGGCGAAGTTGCTGGACGACTCTGAACAAAACAGTGCATCGACCCTCAGCCCCCAGGCCTTCATCGACGCCGAAGCCGAGCTCAACCTCGACCCGCTGCCCATCAGCCAGTGCGGTGATGTGCACAAGGTGGTGGTGACCGGCGCCAACAGTTTTCTTGGGGTACACATCGTCGAGGCGTTGCTGACCTGGGGCGCCACCGAAGTCGCCTGCCTGGTGCGCGCGTCTGGAGGGCAAAGCGCTGCGGAACGTTTTTCCCAAGCCTTGCAGGATAACCGCCTGACCCATTTGGACCTGAGCCGCATCAGCGTTTACAACGCCGACATCACCCAGCCGCAATTGGGTTTGCCGGATGACGTCTACGCCCGCATCGACCGTACCTTCGGCGCACTGGTGCACAACGCCGCCCACGTCAATCATGTGCTCGACTACGAGTCCCTGGCGCGGGACAACGTCGAGCCGATCTTTGAATGCCTGCGCCTGTGTGAAGGGCGCAGCAAGAAGATCTTCAATTTCGTCTCCACACTTTCGGCGTCCAGCGCCCTGGATGCCGATGGCCAGGTCCTGGAGCAACCCGCCGCCAAGACGCCGCCGATCTACATCAAGAACGGCTACAACCTGTCTAAATGGGTGGGCGAACGGATCCTGCAGCGCGCCCGCGAGCGCGGGGTGTGGGTCAATCTGTTCCGCCCCGGCAACATCAGTTTCAACAGCCTGACCGGGGTCTGCCAGCCCCATAAAAATCGCTTGATGCTGATGCTGAAGGGCTCGATCCAGCTCGGGCAGGTGCCGGACTTGTCCCTCAATTTCGACCTGATGCCAGTGGACTTCCTGGCGCGTTTCATCGCCTTCCACGCCAGCCGTTACCAGCCGACGCAAGCGGTGTTCAACCTGCACAACCCCGAGCCTTTGAGCTGGGATGCTTATGTGGCGTCGTTCCGCGACAGCGGCCGGGAGTTTTCCCTGGTGAGCGTCGCCGACTGGCAACGGCAATTGGGTCGGGTCGATGCCGACAACGCGTTGTTTGGCGTACTGGGTTTCTATCTCAATGGCTTCGAGGAAGACATCGGCGACATCTCGCTGATCAGTCACGACAACGCCCGCGCCGGCGTGCGGCAGATGGGCGCCCGCTACCCAGAAAAATCCCCGGCCCTGCTGCGCCGCGGCGCCGATTACCTCAAGGCCATCGATTTCATCTGAAGCACCCCCAACCTAAAGCAAGGAGCAAGACCATGAATGCATTTCAACCCGATACCCTGATCAAGAACCCCCACATCTGCCAGGTCGAAACCTCGGTGGAGGTAGCACGCGATGCGGCGAGCGTCTGGGAAGTGGTGGGTAACTTTGGTGGATTCGATCAATTCATCCCGGCACTGGAACGTATTGAGATGACCGGCAATGGCGTGAGATCCCTGCGCAAGAAGTTCTTCCGCGATGGCCAGAACCTGGTGGTGGAACAGCTCAATAGCCATGACGACCAGGCCATGCACATGACCTGGACGCTGATCTACAACACCTTGGGCATCGACAACCTCTGGGCGGCGATGCGCGTCGAGCCCCTGAGCGACAACCGCTGCCGCGCCACGTGGACCATCATCGCCGACCACACCGACGCCCATACACCGTCGGGGTTCAGGGACTTCCTGCAAGGGTTTGCCGATGAGGCGATGGCGAATGTGCAAGTGATGTTCAAGTAAGCCCCCTCCCTTGTGGGAGCGAGCTTGCTCGCGAAAGCGGTGGGTCAGCTTGCAGTAATTTGACTGGACTGCCGCCATCGCGAGCAAGCTCGCTCCCACATTGAGTTGGAGTGAACCCAAGATCCAGGCTCACCACCCATCCCCTGTGGACGCAGAAGTGGACGCGAAACCCAGGTCCACCGCCAATCCCCTGTGGGAGCGAGCTTGCTCGCGATGGCGGTGGCTCAACTTGCGGTGATGTCGGCTGAGGCCTCAGATCTTGAAGCTATCCACCAGTTGCTTCAACCGATTGGCCTGTTGCGACAAGGCATCGCAATCCTTCAGGGTTTCATTGAGGTTGGCCACGCTTTGCTGGTTCAACAGGTTGATGTGGCTGACGTCCATATTGAGGGTTTCCACCACCGCGGTCTGTTCTTCGGTCGCGGCGGCCACCGACTGGTTCATCCCATCGATTTCGCCGATGCGCTGCGTCACGCTGACCAGCCGCAGACCGGCCTGATTGGCCACTTCCACGCTTTCCTCACTGGACAACTGGCTGGCGTTCATCGTGGTCACCGCTTCGCGGGAACCGACCTGCAGCGAGGTGATCATCTTGTGGATTTCTTCCGCCGACTCCTGGGTGCGATGCGCCAGGTTACGCACTTCATCGGCCACCACCGCAAAACCACGGCCGGCTTCACCGGCCCGGGCCGCTTCAATGGCAGCGTTCAGGGCCAGCAGGTTGGTTTGCTGGGAGATGCCTTTGATCACGTCCAGGATGTGCCCGATGTTGTCGGTGCTGGCGTTCAGGGTTTCGATCTGGGTGCACGAGAGACTGATCTTCTGCGACAGCTCGGTCATCGCGTGGATGGTTTTTTCCACCACCTGACGACCATCATCGGCCTGCTCGCTGGCGCCGCTGGCCTGTTGCGAGGCATCGGCGGCGTTGCGGGCGATTTCCTGGGTCGCCGCGCCCAATTGGTTGATGGCCGCGGCCACGCTGTTGGTGCGAGCGCTCTGTTCATCCGAGCCGATGAGCGAGGCGTTCGACGAAGTCATCACCCGCTGCGACAGGTCATGCACCTGCCGTGTCGCCGAAGACACTTCGGAAATCGAGGCGTGAATCCGCTCCACGAATTGGTTGAACGAACCACCCAATACCGCGAACTCATCCTTGCCCTGCACCACCAGGCGGCGAGTCAGGTCGCCCTCGCCCTGGGCGATGTCCTGCATGGCCCGACCCATGGTGGTCAACGGACGCATCAATACTTGGATCAACATGCTCAGCAGCAACGCAATGGCCGCCACCGCGACAAACATCGCAATCAACGCAGACGTACGGAACTGGCTCAGCGGTGCGTAGGCTTTTGCCTTGTCGATCGACAGGCCGATGTACCACTCAGCGTTCGGCAGGCCAGTGACCGGGGTGAACGAAAGAATGCGGTCCTGCCCATTCAGCGCAACCTCCTGGATGCCTTTGCCGATGCGCACTGGCGTACCGGGGTAGATGTCCTTGAGGTTCTTCATCACCTGGTCTTTGTCCGGGCTGACGATCACCTGACCGTCGCCGCTGACCAGGAAGGCATGGCCGATGCCACCGAAATCCACCGAGTTGATGATTTTCACCAGGGTTTCCAGGCTCAGGTCGCCGCCCACCACGCCGAGCAATTCGCCGTTGTGCTTCACCGGCAAGGCGATGGTCACCACCAGGCCGCCGACCGCCGCCAGGTATGGCGGAGTCAGCATGGTTTTGTCGGCGCTGACGGCCTGTTTGTACCAAGGGCGCTGACGCGGATCGTAGCCATCAGGCATTTTTGCGTCAGGGCGTTGGGTGAAGACACCACTGGCCTGGCCTACGTAAGTGAACTGGAAGTTCGACGTCAGCGCCGGCTGGTCGACAAGCCCCGGCAGATCGGCACCGGTGCCTTGATGCGCGATGTTCTGCGCCAGGTTTTCCAGCACCAGTATCCGGCCACTCATCCAGTTCTGGATGCTACTGGCCGTCAAGTCACCGGATTGCTCGATGGAGGACTCGAGGCTACGGCCGATGGTATTGCGCTGCAAATAGTCGTTGTAGAGCGTAAAGAGGGCGAAAGCCAGAACCACGACACCGGAGGCGGCAAGAAGGATTTTGTGGCTGAACTTTAGATTCATTTAGTTAGGCTTCTTATGCAGGGAGTGGGGGTGCATTCCGGTTGCAACATTTCACGTAAAGCGCGAGCAGGCTTTTGACCCGCTCCACTTTGGTGCACGCATACCAATCTGTCGGCACGCCGTTGGAAAAAATTAGGGCTTTATGATGTTGGCCGACGAGAGGAGAAGATTAGACGCTTCCATGGGATGCGTTGGAATGCAGCCGGGAGGCCTGAGGGACTGCCCCAAGGGCGAACGAAGCGTGGCCGCCCAGGTGAGTGGCCGGTTGTAACAATCTGTGGCGAGGGCTTGCTCCCTCGCCACAGGATTCAGATCTGGCTGAAATATCGGGGCTTGCCGAAGAGCTTTTTCAATAGCCGTCTCAAACCCGTACCGTATCCACCTCTTCCCTCACCGGCCCTTTCTCGCCCACAAACCGGTTCGCCCGCCAAAACGTTCCAAAATCATTGAACCGCACGCCCATTTCACGCATCACTTTATGGGCCACCGGCACCGTCAATTGACGGATATAGAACGGTTCCCTCACCACGAAGTGATGGACTCCGTGGCTGCTGCCGAAGTTGAAGCAGAACGCCTGCAACGGCCACAGCCACCACGGGTTGAGCACTTGGGTTTGCTGGATGACGTTGCCCGGCTCGATGTCGCCGTAGTAGTGCATGTTCGAACTGATGAAGTGCAGGCAAAAAGTCCGCAGCACGTTCGGGCCGATGATCACCACCGCCGCGATATCGATCACATGCATCACCGACAACGCGGTTGGCGACCAGGCGATGGAAGTACCCAGCAGGCTGGCGACACCGTTGGCCCCATGAAAACCGAGGAACACATACCAGGCGCCCCAGTGCAGCAGCGCCAGCGGGAAGTACACCTTCAGCGTGCGCTTGAGGATGCTGCGCTTGTGCGCCCAGGTCTTGGCCCGCAGCAGGCGGATGAAAGCCGACATCACGTTGTCGCCGACCATCAGCAACCGCGCCAGCCCCCATGGCTCGCCGTTGGTGATGGCCCGCTCCTCCATGTCGGCCTCGCTGCCGGAGACCTTGTGATGGTTAAGGTGCAGGTGGCGACGGATCCACGGGTTGATGGTGCTGGGCCGCGCCAGCCACACCAGGCCCATCATCAGGTTGTGGGGCAGGCGCTGCTTGCGGAAATACATGCTGTGGATCAGGTCGTGTTCCAGCTCGTGGGTCAGGGAGGCGAAAAAAGCGTTGAGCAGCAGGCACGCCCACCCGGCGAGATGGCCGTTGATGTAGAGCAGCGCCGAACCGATCATCCCGGCCAGGGCGAACACCAGGATGCCCGCGCCCAGTGCATCCTGGTGGTGCAAAATCGGGTAGCGCTGGCGCAATTGCTCGCCTCGGGCCAATACCACTTGGCGAATATGGGCGGATCGCTGTTGTGCATTCAATCGCTCGGGGCTTGCGCAAGTGCCGTGCATGGCTTACATCCTCTGTTATCGATGTGCTCATCCTGCCGGGCGTTGTCCCCTCGGGTGGTAGCCGTAAACGCCAACCTGTTGACCGCAAGCGCCAATCGTCATGACTGAACCGACCTCACTCGCCAGCTGGACCCGTGCCCTGCGCAAACAGCTCGATGCGCTGGGCCTGGACAGCCATGCCCTGTGCGTCGAGGCTGGCCTCGACCCGCAACTGATGGACGACCCGAACGCCCGTTACCCGCTCTCGGGTACCACGCGCCTGTGGGCGTTGGCGGTGCAGGCCAGCGGCGACCCGGCGATTGGCCTGCGGGTGTCGCGCTTCGTCAGCCCCACCACCTTTCACGCACTGGGCTATGCCCTGGTGGCCAGCGGCAGCCTGCGGGAAGTGTTCGAGCGGATCGTGCGCTATCACCCGGTGGTCAGCGATGCACTGACATTGCAACTGAGCCGCGGCGAAGACCGCTACCGCTTCAGTCTTGATGTGCCCCCGGGCCGTCCGGGACCGGCCTTTGAAGCCATCGACGCGTTCGCCGCGATTTATGTGCGCACCTGTCGCAACCGCCTCGGCCGCGACTACGCGCCGCTGGCGGTGTACCTGCGGCGCCCGGAACCGGCGGACCCCAGCCCCTGGCACAAAGTGTTCCGCTCGCCGGTGTATTTCGGCGCGGCCCAGGATTGCCTGGAGTTCAACCTCACGGATTTCGACAGCCATTTGGACGACGCCAACCCGGAGCTGGCCGAACACAACGAAACGGTGCTCGAGCGCACCCTTGCGCAACTCAAGCCGCTGACCTGGGAGCGCAAGGTGCGTGCCGCCATCGAGGCCCAATTACCCGAAGGCGAACCCAGCGCCGAACGCATCGCCCAGGCCATGCACCTGAGCCTGCGCAGCCTGCAACGGCACCTGGCCGACGAAGGCTGCCGCTTCGACGCACTGCTCAACGAGTGCCGGGAAAACCTGGCGCTGCTGCACCTGCGTGATCCGCATTGCTCGCTGAGCGAGGTCAGTTATCTGTTGGGATTTGCCGACACCAGCAGCTTCAGCCGCGCATTCAAACGCTGGACCGGAATGACGCCGGGGCAGTTTCGAGATGGGTTGCGCTAGGGATTTGTGTTGCTCTCACAATGATCTGCGGCATACACAAATCCCTGGTGGGAGCGGGCTTGCTCGCGAAGGCGACAGCACAGTCAACATCACCGCCAACAGACCCACCGCTTCGCGAGCAAGCCCGCTCCCACAGGTTGAGGTTGGCCTCAGAATGTGGTCAACGCCCGCAGCCGCTCGATGTCGAGGATTTCGATCTCGCCATAACTGAGATGAAGAATGCCTTGGCCCTGCAAATCCTTGAGGATCTGGTTGGTGGTCTGGCGCGACAGCGAGAGCATCAGCGCCAGTTGTTCCTGGGGCAGCTGCAAGACCCGGCGCGCCGGCTCGATTTCGCCGTAGCCTTCGGCGATCATCAACAGGCGATGGGCCACGCGTGCGGGGGCGGGCATCAGGCTCAGGTGTTCGAGGTTGGTGAAGGCCAGGCGCAGTTTGTGGCTCATCAGCAACGCGAGATGCCGCCAGTAGAGCGGTTGCTCCTGCAGAAATGCCAGCAGCGGCGCCTGAGGCAAGTGCAGCAGGGTGCATTGACCTACCCCCTGCGCATCATGGGTCCGCGGCTGGCCATCGAACAGGCAGATTTCACCGAACCAGTGGGGCGCCTCGACCACGCTTAGCAGCGCCTCCTTGCCCTGCTCGTTCACCGCACCGACCCGTACCGCGCCTTCCAGCACGGCGTAGATCCCGCAAGGTGGATCGCCACGCTGGAACAGTCGATCCCCCGGCAACAGGCGCAGTACCCGCGACATCCCCAGCAGACTATTCTGTAACTCAACAGGCAAATGGCGGTACCAGTGACCGGCCATCAGGTGCGAGTGCCAGGGACGCGAATTCATGGAAACTCCGGGACAAGTGTCGGCTAACTGACAGAACAACTCATTGAACCTGGGCATCATGCAGGCATCACCTCAGGAGGAACAACAATGAAAAGCCTCGTCGATCATCTCAGTCAATATGCCGCCTACCACCGCGATCCACGCAACATCGCCAGCCACTTCATTGGCATTCCGCTGATTTTCGTCGCCGTCGCCGTGCTGCTGTCTCGGCCGGGTTGGCCGATGGGCGCGATCCTGTTGTCTCCGGCGTTGTTGGTGGCGGCAGCGAGTGCCTGGTTCTATCTGCGCCTGGAGTTGCGCCTGGGTGTATTCATGACGGTGCTGCTGGGCCTGGCGGTATGGCTGGGCCAGACGCTGGCCGGGCAAAGCACCTCGGTGTGGCTGGGCAGTGGCCTGGGGATGTTTGTGGTGGGTTGGGTGATCCAGTTTGTCGGGCACTATTACGAAGGCCGCAAACCAGCGTTCGTAGACGACCTCACCGGGCTGATTGTCGGGCCGTTGTTTGTGGTGGTTGAAGCGGGTTTTCTGCTGGGGCTCAGAAGCGAACTGAAGCGGGCCATTGAAGAACGCGCAGGGCCGGTGGCCGTGCGCAACCGACGATCGGCGGCCTGAAAACAACGCAATGCGAACCTCTGTGGGAGCGTGCTCGCTCCCACAATAGATCTGCGCCGTTCACAAATCCCCTGTGGGAGCGAGCTTGCTCGCGATGCTTGTGATCTTAGAGGTTGGCGACCTTCTGCCAGACCTTCGGCTTGAAGAACAGTGTCTCGCCCTTCGCCAGGCCCACCAGGCTGTCGTGATCCTTCACCACTTCGGCTTCAATCAATTCGCTTTGGCCTTCGACCTTCAAGGTCACCCGGGTGGTGGCGCCCAGCGGGCGGATGTCGCGCACTTCGGCGGCGTGGTGATCCTCCAGTTCCGAACGCGACAGCGAAACTTCATGGGGGCGGAACAGCACATGCCGATCCTCGCCCAAGTGCAGGCGGTTCGAGTCGCCGAGAAAGTGATAGACAAAGTCGCTGGCCGGGTTTTCATACACATCCCCCGGTGAGCCGATCTGCTCGATCACGCCTTTGTTCATCACCACGATCCGGTCGGCGACTTCCATGGCTTCTTCCTGGTCGTGGGTCACGAACACCGAGGTCAGGTTGATGTCCTCGTGCAGCCGCGCCAGCCAACGACGCAGTTCCTTGCGGACCTTGGCGTCGAGGGCGCCGAAGGGTTCGTCCAGCAATAACACCTTGGGCTCCACCGCCAATGCACGGGCCAGGGCGATGCGCTGGCGCTGGCCACCGGACAGTTGCTCCGGGTAACGGTCGGCAAGCCAATCCAGTTGCACCATGTTCAGCAGTTCGTGGACCTTGGTCGCGATCTGGCTTTCGTTCGGGCGCTGGTTCTTGGGCTTCATGCGCAAGCCGAAGGCGACGTTATCGAACACCGTCATGTGGCGGAACAGGGCGTAGTGCTGGAATACGAAACCGACGTTGCGATCACGCACGTCGTGGCCGGACACGTCCTCGCCGTGGAACACGATGTTGCCCTGGTCCGGGGTTTCGAGGCCGGCGATGATCCGCAGCAGAGTGGTCTTGCCGCAACCCGACGGGCCCAGCAGCGCCACCAGCTCGCCGCTCTGGATGTCCAGGCTGATGTTGTCCAGGGCCTTGAAGGCGTGAAAATTCTTGCTGACATTACGGACTTCGATCGACATGACTTATTCCTCCGCGGCGCTGGCGCGCAGGCGGTTGATTCGGTTTTCGCTCCACTGCTTGAGCAGCAGGATCAAGAGCGCCAGGATCAGCAACAGGCTCGCCACGGCGAACGCGGCTACGTGGTTGTATTCGTTGTAGAGGATCTCGACGTGCAGCGGCAGGGTGTTGGTCACCCCGCGAATGTGCCCGGACACCACCGACACCGCACCGAACTCGCCCATGGCCCGGGCGGTACACAGCACCACGCCATAGATCAGCCCCCACTTGATGTTCGGCACGGTGATATGCCAGAACATCTGCCAGCCATTGGCACCCAACAGGCGCGCAGCCTCTTCTTCCTGGGTGCCCTGCTCCTGCATCAGCGGGATCAGCTCACGGGCCACGAATGGCACGGTGACGAAGATCGTCGCCAACACGATGCCCGGCAGCGCAAACACAATCTGGATGTCGTGATCCGACAGCCACGGCCCGAACAGGCCCTGGGCGCCGAACATCAGCACATAGACCAGGCCGGCGATCACTGGCGACACCGAGAACGGCAGGTCGATCAGCGTCACCAGCATGCTCTTGCCACGGAATGAATATTTGCTCACGCACCACGCGGCGCTGACACCGAACACCAGGTTCAGGGGCACCGAGATCAGCACCGCAACCACCGTGAGCTTCAGCGCCGACAGCGCGTCGGGTTCAAAGATCGCGGTAAAGAACGCCCCCAGGCCGAGCTTCAGGCCCTGGGACACCACGATGAACAACGGCAGCAGCAGGAACAGCGCAAAAATCAGCCAGCCGAGGCCGATCAGGACGCCCCGCGAAGTTGCACTGCCGCGGCGAGCGGCGTTGGTGGAGGCCGCGGAAATAGACGATTGGGACATGTTCGCGCCTCCTTATGGGGTTTCGATACGCCGCTGCAGCAGGTTGATCAGCAGCAACAGGACGAAGGAAACCACCAGCATCAGCACACCGATGGAGGTGGCGCCGGTGTAGTCGTATTGGTCGAGCTTGACCATGATCAGCAGCGGCAGGATCTCGGTTTTCATCGGCATGTTGCCGGCGATGAAAATCACCGAGCCGTACTCGCCCACGCCACGGGCAAAGGCCAGGGCGAAGCCGGTCAGCCAGGCCGGCAACAGCGCCGGCACTAGGATGTGGCGGAACACTTGCCACGGCTTGGCGCCGAGGCAAGCGGCGGCCTCTTCGACTTCACGGGGAATATCGGCCAGCACCGGCTGCACCGTGCGCACCACGAAGGGTAGCGTCACGAAGGTCAGCGCCAGGGTGATACCCAGCGGCGTATAGGCGATCTTGAACCCCAGGTCGGTGGCGAACTGGCCGACCAGGCCGGTCGGCGCATACAACGCCGTCAGCGCAATACCCGCCACGGCGGTGGGCAAGGCGAACGGCAGGTCGATCATCGCATCGATGATCTTGCGACCGGGGAAGGTGTAGCGCACCAGCACCCAGGCCAACAGCGTACCGATCACGCCGTTGATGATCGCGGCGTACAGCGCGGTGCCGAAACTGAGCTTCAAGGCAGCCAGCACCCGCGGCGCCGAGATGATCGCCCAGAACTGTTCCCAGGTGAGTTGAGCGGCATGCACGAACATCGCCGCCAGCGGTATGAGCACAATCAGACTGAGGTACACCAGGGTGTAGCCCAGCGTCAGCCCGAAGCCGGGTATGACGGGGGATATGCGACGCGACATAAAGGTCCTTGGTTGAGAACTCGCAAAGCCCCGATGGTAAATCGGGACCTGTTAGCAAATGCCAGCCCGTTAGGGTGCGTAACCTGTGGGAGCGGGCTTGCTCGCGAAAGCGGTATGTCAGGCAACATTGATACTGACTGTACCGCCTTCACGAGCAAGCCCGCTCCCACATGAATTGCGCTCTATTTCAGCTTACTGCGCCTGATAGATCTGGTCGAACACGCCACCATCATTGAAGAACTTCGGCTGGGCGGTTTTCCAGCCACCGAAGTCGTTGTCGATGGTCACCAGCTCCAGTTTCGGGAACTGCCGGGAGTACTTGGCGGCCACATCCTTGTCACGTGGACGATAGAAGTTCTTCGCGGCGATTTCCTGGCCGGCCGGGCTGTACAGGTGCTTGAGGTAGGCTTCGGCGATCTCCAGGTTGCCCTTTTTCTCGGCGTTCTTGTCCACCACCGCCACCGGCGGTTCGGCCAGAATAGACAGCGACGGCACAACGATGTCGAACTTGTCCGCGCCGCCATCTTCTTTCAGCGCCAGGAACGCTTCGTTTTCCCAGGCCAGCAACACGTCGCCCTGACCGTTGTTGACGAAAGTAATGGTCGAGCCGCGGGCGCCGGTGTCGAGGATCGGCACATGCTTGAACAGCGCTTGCACGTATTCCTTGGCCTTGGCTTCGTCACCACCGTTGGCCTTGAGGCCATAGGCCCAGGCCGCGAGGAAGTTCCAACGAGCGCCGCCGGAGGTCTTCGGGTTCGGGGTGATGACCGAGACGTCATTCTTGATCAGGTCGCCCCAGTCCTTGATGCCCTTGGGATTGCCCTTGCGCACCAGGAACACGATGGTCGAGGTGTACGGTGTGCTGGCGTCCGGCAGGCGTGTTTGCCAGTCCACCGGCAGGGACTTGCCCAGCTTGGCGATTTCGTCGATGTCACCGGCCAGGGCCAGGGTCACCACGTCGGCCCGCAGACCATCGATCACCGCTCGACCTTGTTTGCCCGAGCCGCCATGGGACTGTTGGATCTTCACGTTATCGTCCGGGTGCGCCTTCTTCCAGAAACTGGCGAATTCGACGTTGTAATCCTGATACAGCTCGCGGGTCGGGTCATAGGACACGTTAAGCAACTCGTAATCCTTGGCAACCGCGGAACCTGCAAAAACAGCACTGGCCAGGGCGGCCAAGGCATAACGGCGAATTGACGACATGGTGAAAGCTCCTGGAATTCTGGTTTTTATGGCTTCTGGAAATTCATTTGGCTCATAGAAAAAATCGCAGCCTTCGGCAGCGCCTACGCCTAGCCCCCCTGTAGGAGCTGCCGAAGGCTGCGATCTTTTGGCTTTTTCAAGACGGCTTTTGGCTCGGCTGCTGCAACCGGAATTTTTCCTTGCGTTCGATCTGAACCACTTGCGCGTTGTGCACGGTGATTTCCACCGCGCCAAAGCGCAGATCGCGCAGTGCGCTCTGGATCTCGCGCAAGATGGTTGCTTCGTCCTGGCCATCAACGCTACGTAGGGATGCGCTCATGCTGCTGCTCCTTGAATGAATGCCTGGCAGTGGGCGGCACTGCTTGCGGCGTGGGAGCAATATTAGATAAGCGCAGATATTCTTAAAAAGACTATTTAAGAATTTTTATATAACCAAAATAACATAAAGTATCTGGCGTCCTACGGCAGGGGTAATTGGGGGGCTTTTCCCCTGCCAAACCCTCGGATATTTCCTTCAAAACGCTGGGCTGTTCATGAACTAGGCACCCTGGTTTTCTGCCGCTAACCTTGGTTCATCATCGCAAAAAACGGTGACACGGACGTGCAAGTCCGAGTAAACACCCACCCAGAATGCTTCTAGCCATTCGCGCCCGTGTTCTATGACGGCTGTGTTCGGGAGATCTTCGGATCTACCGAGTTTGGGTAGGTGACTCGGTCTTGCACACTCGTACACAGCTGCCCCCCTCCATTACGTGCAAGCGGTCCAGGGCATGGTCAGGCACCTCCTGACCGTATTTCACACCTATAAAGGATGTCTCCGGTTTCTACCCGAGCATCAGTCAACATCAATTCAACGGGTGATCAGGCAATGGCCGGCGCACGGTCCCAATCCAGTTGCTGCGCGGCCACCGGCCGGCCAAACCAGTAGCCCTGCCCGAGTTCACACGCCTGTTCAAGCAAAAATGCCGCCTGCTCGCGCTGCTCGATGCCTTCGGCATGCACCTGCATGCCCATGCTGTGTGCCAGGGCGATAATCACTCGGACAATCGCCGCGTCGTCCTCATCCCACGGCAACCCGGCGACAAAGCCCTGATCGATCTTGAGCTTCTGCACCGGCAAGCGCTTGAGCCGCAATAACGACGAATAACCCGTGCCGAAATCGTCGATCGCCAGCCGTACGCCCAACTCCCGTAGGCGATGCATCTGTTCCAGCGCCACCTCCGGGTCTTCCATCACAGCGCTTTCGGTCACCTCCAACTCCAGGCACGCAGGGTCCAGGCCCGTGTCGTGCAGCACCTTGGCGACCTGCTCGTACAACTCGCGACGGGCGAACAGTCGGCTGGAGACGTTGACCGCGACGAACGACAACGCCACTCCAGCCTGCTGCCACCGACACATCTGCCGACAGGCCTGGTCCATGACCCAGGCATCGATCTGGGCAATCAGCCCGACGCGCTCGGCGATGGGAATGAACTCGGCGGGCGAAACCAACCCGCGCGTGGGATGCTCCCACCGCACCAATGCCTCGACACCGATCAGGCGGCTGCTCGCCAGGTCGTACACCGGTTGGTAATGAACCCGCAATTGCTGCTGCTGAAGGGCCAGGCGTAGTTCGGAGGCGATCTCGACCCGTTGCTGAGCGTGGACGGTGAGCTCTTCGGTGTACAAGGCGTAACCGTCGCGCCCGGCACTCTTGGCCTTGAACAGCGCCGAATCGGCGTTGCGCAGCAACTGCCCGGCGCTGAGGGCATCACCGGGAAACAGACTGATGCCGATGCTGGCGTTGATGAACAACGACTGCTGATCGAGCCGCAACGGTTCCTTCAGGGCGTCTAGAATGCGCCGCGCCAACGCTGCCGCCTGCCCGGGCTGCGCACAGTTTTCCACCAGCACGGCAAATTCGTCGCCCCCCAGCCGGGCCAGGGTCACACCTGGGGCAAAGAGCCCGCGAAACCGCTCGGCCACACCTTTGAGTAACTCATCACCGATGTTGTGCCCCAGGCTGTCGTTGATGTTTTTGAAGTGATCCAGGTCCACCAACAGCAGCGCGCAGCCACGTTTGTGGAGCTGTGCCGACGCCAGGGCCTGTTCCGTGCGATCAGAAAACAGCAGGCGGTTGGGCAAGCCTGTCAGCGGATCGTGATGGGCCAGGTGTGCCAGTTCGTGCTCGGAATCCTTGATTGCGCTGATATCCGAAAACACAGCGACGTAATGACTGACCTGGCCGTTGTCGTCGCGAACGACGCGGATCGTCTGCCACTGCGGGTAGATCTCGCCGCTTTTACGCCGGTTCCAGATCTCACCGCTCCACTCACCCAGGCTGTCCAAGGCGACAAACATGTCGCGATAGAAATCCGGCCCATGACGACCGGACTTGAACAGATTGGGTCGCTGGCCCAGCACTTCGTCCCGACCGTAACCAGTAATCGCCATAAAGGCCCGGTTGACGTGCACGATCAGGCCGTTGCGGTCCGTCACCAACACCCCTTCGCGGGTGCAATCGAAGACGGCGGCGGCCTGGCGCAGGCGCTCGCGATCGGCGCTGTGCTCGCCCGGCCCGAAAAACCGGGACATCCGCACTCGGGTCAGGAAAATCAACCCGGCGCTGACCAGCACCCAGGCATAACCGTTGATCAGCAACCAGCGAAGTCGGTCGGCGGATTGATCGAAGAAACTGCTCAATAAATAACCAACCAGCTGCAGCCAGACGACTGACAGCAAGAGATAAAGCAGCGCTGTGCGCAGAGCGATGCGGCGGTAGACAGTCATTCGGCCATCCATGTCCCTATGAAGAGGCGGGAATTATAGAGGAAGAAACATCCTGCCACTTTTATCTGAAAGGGCGACTGGTTTTATCTGTCGGGCCGGTGATAATGCAACGGCAGTTTCTATCTTTATCGAGGGTCCTACAGCCTATGTGGTACGAAGGTTTTCTTGGCTTGTCGCCCTGGTCACTGGTGGCAGTCACCCTGCTGATGACCCACGTCACGATCATTGGCGTCACGGTGTACTTGCACCGTTATTCGGCGCATCGCTCCCTTGAGCTCAATGCTGGCCTCAAACATTTCTTCCGCTTCTGGCTGTGGCTGACCACGGCACAGAACACCCGCGAATGGACCGCTATCCACCGCAAGCATCACGCCAAATGCGAAACCGTCGACGACCCCCACAGCCCGGTGATCAAAGGCTTGTCCACCGTACTGCGCAAAGGTGCCGAGCTGTATCGCGCCGAGGCGGAGAATCCGGAAACCCTGCGCATCTACGGCAAGAACTGCCCTGAGGATTGGATCGAGCGCAACCTCTACAGCCGCTTCCCACTGCTGGGTGTGGCGATCATGGGCGCCATCGACCTGCTGCTGTTCGGCACCATCGGCATCACCATCTGGGCCATCCAGATGATGTGGATTCCCGTCTGGGCCGCCGGCGTGGTCAATGGCCTGGGCCATGCCGTGGGCTACCGCAACTTCGAATGCCGCGACGCGGCGACCAACCTGGTGCCCTGGGGCATCCTGATCGGTGGCGAAGAGCTGCATAACAACCACCACACCTACCCCAACTCGGCCAAGCTGTCGGTACGCAAATGGGAGTTCGACCTGGGCTGGGCCTGGATCCAGGTGTTCAGTTTCCTGCGCCTGGCCAAGGTCCAGCGGGTCGCGCCGATCGCCCACCGGGTCGAAGGCAAGGGCCATCTGGACATGGACACCGCCATGGCGATCCTCAACAACCGTTTCCAGATCATGGCCCAGTATCGCCGGCTGGTCATCGCACCGCTGGTCAAACAGGAACTGGAGAAGGTCGATCACTCGGTGCGCCATCAGTTCCACCGGGCCAAACGCTTGCTGTCGCGGGAAACCAGCCTGCTGGATGACCGTCACCACGCGCGCATCCAGAACATGCTGGAACACAGTCAGGCGCTGAAGGTGATCTACGAAAAACGCCTGGCCTTGCAACAGATCTGGGTCAAGACCAGCAGCAACGGCCATGACATGCTTGCCGCCATCAAGGAATGGGTCCACGAAGCCGAGGCCAGCGGCATCCAGTCCCTGCGGGACTTCGCCGACCAGCTCAAGACCTACTCGCTGCGGCCCGCCACGGCCTGATAACCAAACCCCGCCTCCGGCGGGGTTTTTCTTTGCTGCACGCCCCCTGTTAAATGTTGCCAGGCCCCGCCCTTCGTCGCCTGAAAAGGAACTTCGCCTCAAATCCCCTATCTCAATGAGCACTTCGCCATCCAGGCGGGCTTTGGAGTGAGCGCGTGCAAATCCACAGCAGTGCACGTTCTTTGAGATTTGTGCCGATGGTCGACAAGAACCTACAGGATTCATCCCAACCTCATTGGCCCGAAGCGGCCCAGACCCTCATGGCGCTGATGCACGCCCAGGGCGAAGTCGCACGCCTGAGCGAGCGTGAGCAGCTGTTCAGCTCGCTGCTGGTCAGTGTCAATGCCGTGCTGTGGGCGTTCAACTGGGAAACCCGGCAAGTGCTGTACGTCAGCCCCGCCTACGAGCGGATCTTTGGCCGGCCTGCTGGCCTGGTCATGGCCGATTTCAACGAATGGCGCGACGCAATCTACCCGGATGACCAAGAGTACGCCGAACGCAGCCTGGCCGAAGTGCTGGTCAAAGGCGCCGTCGAAGATCGCGAATACCGCATCATCGCCGCTGATGGCCAGATCCGCTGGCTGAGCGACAAATGCTTCATCAACCGCAAGGCCGAGCCAGGGCAACCGGTGATTGTGGTGGGCATCGCCGAAGACATCACCGAAAAGAAGCTGCTGGAAAGTGAACTGCAGCGACTGGCAACCACTGACGTGCTGACCCAGAGCAGCAATCGACGCCATTTCTTCGAGTGCGCCCACCGAGAGTTCGAGCAGGCACGGCTACAGGGGATGCCTATGGCGTTCCTACTGCTGGACATCGATGACTTCAAGGTGATCAACGACACCTACGGCCACCAGGAAGGCGATACCGTGCTGCAGAAAATCGCCGAAAGCGGACGCTCCGTGCTCAGGCGCGGTGATCTGTTTGGGCGGATCGGCGGCGAAGAATTCGCCGCCGTGTTCCCCGGTTGTGCCCCGGACATGGCGCTGCAAGTGGCCGAGCGTCTGCAACGGGAAATCCAGCGCTTGAATTTTCGCTGCGGCGAGCAGAACTTCGGCATTACCGTGAGCCAGGGCCTGACCAGCATCACCGTCGAAGACCAGACCCTCGACAGCCTGTTCGCCCGGGCCGATGCGGCCATGTATGAAGCCAAGCGCCAGGGTAAGAATCGCATCATTGCGGCTTGAGCAATCTCCGCGCTAAGGAGTCAGCAAAACTCCAGTCATACCCAAATTCCTGTGGGAGTTAGTCAGCGACGCTACTTCCTGCGCAATCGCATCAACTCCGGCAAACCGATCTTCAGCAAACGCGCCGTGCGCCCCCGGGCCAGCTCTTCAAGCCCTTCATGCTCGGTCAGGTGAGCCATCTGCGCCGCCATGTTCATCACCAGTGCCTCGCGAGAGTAAACCCCACCACCCAGGCTGTAGGCTGCCGCGATCAACTCACGCAGCTCCAGCGGCAGGCGCCAACGGGTGCGCAGCGCCGAGCCGAAACCGGCGCCGTATTGATCGAGGGAATTTCCTACTTCCTCCCACTCATCCAGCTCGCCACCCGCCTGCGTCCACTCCTCCAGGCAACGCAGCAGCGCCAGGTCGCCCAGGCGGTGTAACAACCCGGCGCAATAACAGCGTTCCGGCTCCAGATCCAGCAGCCGAGCCAGGATTCGGGCGTACTCGGCGGTGTGCAGGGACAATTCCCAGTAGCGCTTGGCATAGTCCGCCAGGCACGGAACGCTGAGCCGGGCGCAGCGCTTGAGAGTCAGGCCGAGGATCAGGTTCATGCTCTGCCCCGTGCCGAGCTGGTGCAGCGCCTGGGCTACGGTCTGCACCGGGCCGCCACCCTGATGCTGGGCAGCATTGTTGGCCGCCGCAATCAGCACCCCAGTGATTTGCGGGTCGGTGCGAATCTCCTCTTCCAGCAGCTTCAGATCCAGACCCGTGGGATTCAGGCAGCGCTTGACCGCCACCTGCACATCGGTCATCAGCGGCGCGCCTTCGGACAGCTCACGCCGACGCTCCAGAAACGCTACCAGGGTCAGCCCCGGCCCTGGGACCGGCACGTCGTGGGAGGTTTCTTCACTGCCACTCAACAGCAACCCTTGCAAACGCTGGGTCAGGCTTTCGCGGTTCAAGGGTTTGGTCAAATACGCCATCGGCGCCAGTGGCACGACCTCACGCACACTGGCGCTGTCGTTACGCCGACTCATCAGGATGAATGGCAACGGCGGGGTGCGATGCTGTTGGCGAAGACCACGCAGGATCGCCAGGCCATCAACACCCGGCAGCTCCCAATCGGCGATGACCAGGTCGTACGAGTTATGCGCCAGCAAATCCAGGGCCTGTTGCCCCTCACCGCAGGTATCCACTCGGGCATCGCAACGCACGCCCGACAACACTTGCTCAAGCAGCTCCCGGGACGCCGGGTCGGCCTCGGCAATCAGCACACGCGGTACAGCGGGTAAAACCACAGCAGCCATGCAGCATCGCTCCCTTGCCATACATGCACCTTAGCCAATGAAGGCCATTCCAGACAGCTCAAACCTGCGGGATATGCCTGCGGATATGAAAAAACCCGCCGAAGCGGGTTTTTTGTGAATCAGCGCACAATCAGAGTTCGTAAATCAGAGCTCGGAGAAGCACTCTTCGATGATTGCCAGGCCTTTGTCCAGTTGCTCGTCCGGCGAGGTCAGCGGCACCAGCACCCGTAGAACGTTACCGTAGGTGCCGCAGGACAGCAGGATCAAGCCCTTGTCGCGCGCCTTGGCCACGATCTGAGCCACCGCTGCGGCGTTCGGCTTGTGGGAGTCGCCGTCTTCGAACAGCTCCACCGCAATCATCGCGCCCAGAGCTCGGACTTCACCGATCACCGGGTACTTCTTCTGGATGGCCTTGAGGCCGGTAACCAGACGCTCCCCCACCGCCTTGCAGCGGTCCAGCAGGTGCTCTTCCTCGAAGACTTCCATCACCGCCAAGGCAGCCGCGCAAGCAATCGGGCTGCCGGCGTAGGTGCCGCCCAGGCCACCCGGCGCGATGGCATCCATGTACTCGGCCTTGCCGCAAACACCAGCCAACGGGAAGCCGCCGGCAATGGATTTGGCGAAGGTGGTCAGGTCGGCGGCAACGCCCATCTGCTCCATGGCGAAGAAGGTGCCGGTACGACCGGCGCCGGTCTGCACTTCGTCAGCGATCAAGAGGATGCCGTGCTGGTCGCACAGCGCGCGCAGGCGCTTCATGAATTCTTTGGGCGCCACATAGAAACCACCCTCGCCCTGCACTGGCTCGATGATGATTGCGGCGATGTCACGGGGCTCGGCGTCGTTCTTGAAAATGCGCTCGATGCTGGCGATGGAATCGTCGATGCTCACGCCGTGCAGTTCGTTCGGGTACAGGGCGCGGAAGATACCGCCAGGCATCAGACCCATGCCGGCCGAGTACGGCACGACTTTACCGGTCAGGCCCAGGGTCATCATGGTACGACCGTGGTAAGCGCCGGTGAAGGCAATCACACCGGCACGGCCCGTGGCGGCGCGAGCGATTTTCACGGCGTTTTCCACCGCTTCGGAACCGGTGGTCACCAGCAGGGTTTTCTTGGCGAAATCACCCGGCACCTTGGCGTTGATTTTTTCGCACAGCTCCACGTACGGCTCATAGGCCAGGACCTGGAAGCAGGTGTGGGTCAGCTTGTTCAGTTGTGCGGTCACGGCAGCGATGATTTTCGGGTGCAGGTGGCCGGTGTTCAGCACAGCGATGCCGCCAGCGAAGTCGATGAATTCACGGCCTTCGACGTCGGTTACCGTGGCGTTCTTCGCCGATTCAGCGAAGATCGGGTGAATCTGGCCGACGCCACGGGGAACAGCAGCGGTACGGCGGGCCATCAAGTCAGCGTTAGTCTTGCTCATTACAGTCCTCATTCGCCGCTCATCGGTCGGCGTGGTTCAAGGAATACATGGCCGGGAGGCAACTGCGACAGCATGCGATGATCGACTGCCGCAGCGTTCCGGCCACAAGAAACAGAACGGGTGAAACACGCAAAGGGACAGCGCTCTCGTGCCCTTTGCGCTTGAAGCGGATCAGATACCCAGGCAGAGGTATTTGATTTCCAGGTAGTCCTCGATGCCGTACTTGGAGCCTTCACGGCCCAGGCCCGAGGCCTTGATGCCGCCAAACGGCGCGACTTCGTTGGAGATCAAACCGGTGTTGACGCCGACCATGCCGTATTCCAGGGCTTCAGCCACACGGAACACACGGCCCAGATCACGGGCATAGAAGTACGAGGCCAGGCCGAACTCGGTGTCGTTGGACATCGCGATCACTTCGGCTTCGTCTTTGAAGCGGAACAGCGGCGCCAGCGGGCCGAAGGTTTCTTCCTTCGCCACGGCGGCGTTCGATGGCACGTTGGTGAGGATGGTCGGCTCGAAGAAGTTGCCTTCCATCGCCTTGCCGCCCGACAGCACGGTCGCGCCTTTGCTGACCGCATCGGCAATGTGCTCTTGCACCTTGGCAACCGCTTTGCCATCGATCAACGGGCCGGTAGTGGTGCCGTCTTCCAGACCGTTGCCGATCTTGAGCTTGGCCACCGCCACTTTCAGTTTCTCAGCGAACGCGTCGTACACCGAATCCTGGATGTACAGGCGGTTGGCGCAGACGCAGGTCTGGCCGTTGTTGCGGTACTTGGAAATGATCGCGCCTTCGACGGCCTTATCCAGGTCCGCATCGTCGAACACAATGAACGGCGCGTTGCCGCCCAGTTCCAGGGAGACTTTCTTGATGTCCTTGGCGCATTCGGCCATCAGCTGGCGTCCGATCTCGGTCGAGCCGGTGAACGACAGCTTGCGCACGATCGGGTTACTGGTCAGCTCGCCGCCGATGTCGCCGGCACTGCCAGTGACCACGCTCAGCACGCCTTGCGGGATGCCCGCACGGTGCGCCAGCTCAACCAGGGCCAGGGCCGAGAACGGCGTCTGCGAAGCCGGCTTGATGACCATGGTGCAACCGGCGGCCAGGGCCGGGCCGGCCTTGCGGGTGATCATCGCGGCCGGGAAGTTCCATGGGGTAATGGCAGCGGTCACGCCGATTGGCTGCTTGATCACGATCAGGCGCTTGTCGGGCTGGTGGCCGGGAATTACATCACCGTAGATGCGCTTGGCTTCTTCGGCGAACCATTCGATGAACGACGCTGCGTAGACGATTTCGCCCTTGGCTTCGGCCAGTGGCTTGCCTTGTTCCAGGGTCATCAGGCGACCGAGGTCGTCCTGGTTCTCGATCAGCAATTCGTACCAGCGGCGCAGCTTGTTCGCGCGCTCCTTGGCCGTCAGCGCACGCCAGGCCGGCAGCGCCTTGTCGGCAGCTTCAATCGCCCGACGGGTTTCGGCGGCGCCCATCTTCGGCACAGTGCCCAGCACTTCGCCCGTTGCCGGGTTGGTGACCTTGATTGTCTGACCATTGTCCGCATCGACCCAAGCGCCATCGATAAAGGCTTGTTGGCGGAACAACAGGGTGTCTTTAAGCTGCATGTCGACTTTCCTTAACAGCACCGCGCACGCGCGGAGCGAATTAGATTTGTAGAAAGGCGCCTCAGGGGCTGCCGTCAGGGAAATCATCCACCGGGCTGAAGCACAGAAATATCGCACATAAGCACAGACGTGCGGTTCAGCACCCAGACAAGAGCGTTTGAAATCTCAAACGAATCCTAGGGCCGATGGGGGTGAAGGACAATAGGCTGTTCGAAAAAAAGAACGAAAAATACGAATTTGTCCGTTTTTTCTGATCAGCGTAGCCAACACCCAGCGAGCGGCCCAAAAACGCAGGCGATTCAGCAGCATGGACGCCCGCCATGCATATGAGTATCATGGCGCCCGCGTCGCACCAGTAGCTCAGCTGGATAGAGTACTGCCCTCCGAAGGCAGGGGTCGTGGGTTCGAATCCCGCCTGGTGCACCATTTGCAGAATCAAAAGCCCCAGGTCGCAAGACCTGGGGCTTTTTTGTGGGCGCTGTCTCACTCAACGCTTTTGCAACGCCTCCAACCGCGCCGGCAAATCCTCCTTGGGGAAACGCTTATGCAGCGCCAGCAGCTTCTCATCAGCGGCCTTGGCATCACCCGCCTGGCGCAACCGCAGGATTTCCAGTAGTTCCTGCTCCAACGATGGCAGGGCAACGGGCGCGCTTTTGCTCATTTTCGCCGCGGGCTTTTGCGCAAGGGCCTGGTCAGTGCTTTCCGGGGCTCGGGCCAGTTCGCCCTGGGGCGCCATACGGGCTATCGGTGCGGGAGCGGGCATGGCCGGCGGCGGTGCAGCGGCAACGGCGGGTTCTTGCCGATCGGCGGAAAACTCCATCGAGGCGGGTGAGGCCAGCTCGTCGTGGGACACGGGTGAACGCACTACCAGACCAATCATCAGCGCCACACCGGCGACCGTGGCGAATGCCATTTGCCAACGCGGCCGTTGGCAGGCTTGCAGCCAGCGCGTCCACAAGCTTGGGACGGGCGTTGGCGCTTCGCGATGGGCGGCAGCCAGGATGAAAGCGTCCAGGGACGCGGGCGGTTCGCCGCTGGCGTGTTGGCGGAAATGCTCGATGAGCATTTCGTCGTCGGGATCCGGGGTGTGTTTGGTATCAATCATGCGGGTACCTCCTCGGCCAGCAGTCGATGCAACTTCTGCTGGGCGTAACGCAAGCGGCTTTTGACCGTTTCCAACGGGACGCCGGTCAAGGCGGCGATCTGCGGTAGCTCCAGGTCGCCGTGCAGGCGCAGCAGGAAGACCTCCCGCTGATCCTCGGGCAAGGCCTGCAACGCGGCCTCGAGACGAGCCTGGTCGCGGCTAAGGCTCAACTGTTGCTCAGGGCTGCTGGTGTCGTCGGGCTGGACGTGAAGCTGCTCGTCGTAACTGTCGTGCAACGGGTTGTGGACCCCGTGTTTGCGCCAGTGATCGATCAAGCGGTTGCGGGCAATCTGGAACAGCCAGGTGCGAAAACTCGCCCGGCCTTGTGGCTGGGTAGCGCTGCGGATCAGGCTGAGCCAGGTCTCCTGAAACACTTCTTCAGCCAGTTCGGCTTTGTTGCTCAAGGACACGAGGAACCGGTAAAGCCCCAGTCGATGGCGTGCGTACAGGACCTCAAAAGAAGCCCCGTCGCCGTCGCGGTAGCGGGCCAGCAGCGATTCATCGCTGGGAGGATCAAGCGGAGCGGGCATGGGGGTGGCGAACTCCTTTCGGTGTTGAACACGGTCCTGCGGATTGCGGATGACTCTGTGGGAGCCGGACTTGCCCGCGAAGGCGGCGTGTCAGACCGCACTTCCTTGCCTGACAGGCCGCCTTCGCGGGCGAGCCAGCTCCCACAGTTGATCCCGTTGTGTTCAGAATCACTGTTTGACCGTGGGTTTCAGGCTCTGCGCCAGCTCGACCAATTGCACAAATTCGGCACGCAAACCAAACGGGTCATCACCTCGGGCGGAGCGAGCCAATTGTGCGGTGTCCTTCAAGCTCATTGCTCCAGTGTAACGCCCATCACCCTTGAGCTGCTGGGCGAAAGCAGCCACGGCGGCGGCGAAGCGCAAGTCATCGCTGGCCTTGGCATCGTTTGGAGCGCTGGCGATGGGATGCTCGATCAATCGGCTGCTACCACCTTCTGCAGGCTTGTAGCGTACGCGCAACATCGCCAACTCTCCTGACTTGCCGTCCGGCTTAGGCGTATTGGCATAACGCAACGGTTCCAACCAGCCCTGCTCACCTTTCGGAACAACTTCATACAACGCGGTCACCGTGTGCCCGGCGCCAATCTCACCCGCATCGACCTTATCGTTGTTGAAATCCTCACGCTTGAGCGCGCGGTTCTCATAACCCAGCAGGCGATATTCGCTGACCTGGGCAGGGTTGAACTCCACCTGCAACTTCACATCCCGCGCCACCACCGCCAGAGTCGAGCTGAGTTGGTCCACCAGCACCTTGCGCGCTTCGAGCAGGTTGTCGATGTAGGCGTAGTTGCCATCACCGGCGTCGGCCAGTTGCTCCATCAGGTGTTCATTGTAGTTATCCACACCAAAGCCCAGCGTCGTCAGGGATACACCGCTTTTACGCTGATCCACGGCCATCTGCTTGAGGCTGTCGAAATCGCTGACACCCACGTTGAAGTCGCCATCGGTGGCCAGCAGGATGCGATTGATGCCCTTGTCGATAAAGCTCTCCCGAGCCATTTGATAAGCCAGTTCGATACCCGACGCCCCTGCGGTAGAACCCCCGGCATCGAGTTGATCAATGGCGTTGCGGATCTTCACCTTATCGCGGCCCGAAGTGGGCTTGAGCACCACCCGGGACTCGCCGGCATACACCACCAGCGACACCCGGTCCTGGTCACGCAATTGATCCACCAGCAGCTTCAGGGTGCTCTTGACCAGCGGCAGGCCTTCGCGACGGTCCATGGAACCGGAAACGTCCACCAGGAATACCAGGTTGGCCGGCGCCAGGTCCGCCACGGCGCGGTCACTCGCCTTGATGCCAATGCGCAGCAAGCGGGCGTGCGGGTTCCATGGCGACGGGGCCACTTCGGTGGTCACGCCAAAGGGCGAGCCATCGGTGGGCAGCGCGTAGTGGTAAGGGAAGTAGTTGACCATTTCCTCCAATCGCACGGCACCTTCGGGCGGCAGGCTGCCTTGATTGAGCAAACGTCGCACATTGGCATAGCTGCCGGTATCGACATCCACGCTAAAGGTCGAGACCGGCGTTTCAGCCACGCTGTGAATCGGGTTGTCCGGCAGTTTTTCGTACTGCTCACGCGGCTCGTCACGGTAACCCGCGACGACGGCATCGTTCGCCACCCTTGGGGCGGGCATCAATGTCGGCTTGGCCATGCGCTTGACCGCCGACGAGTGCATTTCGACGATCTCGCCTTGCGGTACAACGCTGGGCGCTACGGCGACCGGTTCGGCCGACTTGGCAGCCTCGCGGGACGAAGACAACCCACAACCGGCCAACGCCACCAGCAAAGTCACGGCGAAGCCCTGGGCAGCAGGACGCATAAAGGGAAGTGGACGGGACATGGGCTGAACCTCGTGAATGAATGATCCGTTCACAGGGTCAGACGCTAGACTCACGCGGTTCGGGTTAACGACCAAGAATTTTTTTTAATGCGCTGAAAAGACAGGACTGGCCACCCCAAAGTGGCCAGGCCGTTACCGCGATTGGAGCAATCGTCAGCACGTTGCAGCAGGCATTGCTAGCGGGACGGAATGCCCTGCAGATCGTCGGCGATGAAGCGGCTCAACTGGCCGGTGTAATAGTCTTCGACATCGGAATTTCCTCTGTTCGTCAGGGCGCCCGCCATGCCTCTCATGACCTCGAGTTGCCCGATCGTACCACCTGGCATCAGCCCCTTGCGGGCTTGGGCGAAGTGCAACACTTCGACACCCGTCTTCTTCACCTTGACCTCATAATTGAAATCGACACTGGCCAGATACGTACCATCGGCAACGATCTTGCTCATGAAGCCACCTTGGGTGTCTTGAATCCGGCGCGCATAGACGGCGTTGACGTCCAGCAGATAGTCAGCGGTTTCCTTGCTGGATGCATAGCGATTGCCGTCGAGCAGGCGGACGATCAGGTCGGTGTGCAACTGGTCTCGGACTTTTTCGTCGGGAAGAAAGCGTTCGTTTTTGCCTACGACTTCAACGTTGAACGTGTCGATCCAATAAGTGGCGGTCTCGGGGATCACCACCGGCGCAGGGGAAATGTAGTAATCGGGCTTGGAAGCGCAACCTGCCATAAGGCAGAGGGCCAGGAAGAGGGTAAAAACTCGCATGTTTGAATTCGTCCTTGAGATGCTGCGGCATAATGGCGGCTACATTCTACGGGGTTTGAACGCGCCCTCAAGTTGTTTGGCCTTAAGCAATGCGGTCTCGTCTTACTCAACCCCAATGTCCACCATCGTTTTCCCCGCACCATGCCCTTCGGCTACCTGGGCAAACCCCTCATTGACTTCCCCCAGGCCAAACCGGCGCTGTCCACCTTGATCCGCAGTTGTCCCGCCTCAACCAGAGCCGCCGCTTCCCGCAGGATCTGGCCATGATGCTCACGTCCTTTGCCGGTCAGCAGCGGCATCAAGGTGAATACCCCGGAATAACTCGCTCCTCGAAACAACGCGGCGCCGTGTTCAGCCAGGACCGGCGCCGCTCGGCACCAACCCGGGCCTTTGTGGACTTTCTTCGTGAGCGTCTTGAAGGGCCGGATCAGGATTCACACGCCAACGAACGCTGCGAAGCCCTCGTATGCCGTCCTGGAAAATACGCCGCCGCCCCCACACCCACCGCCCCCATCACCACGCAATACCCCACGCACACCCACGGGCTCCACGGCACCAGCGCAATCAGCATCAACGGCGTCATGCTCGCCCACAAGGCGTAGGCGATGTTGTAGGTAAACGAGATGCCGGACACGCGGATTTTCGGCGGGAACAGGCTGACCATCACCGAAGGCACCGCGCCGACCACCCCGCAACCCAGGCCGGCCACGGCGTAGGCCAGGCCCAGCCAGGCGCCGCCGCTGATCAGGCTCGCATAGAGCACGGCGATGCCCACCGGCAGCAACAGGCTGTAGAGCATGACGGTACGCCAGGCGCCGATGCGGTCGACGATGAGGCCGGCCAGCACGCAACCGATGTTCAGGAAGACGATGCCCAGGCTGCTCAGGGCGAAGGTGTGGCTGGGGGTCATGCCGAAGCTTTTTTGCATCACGGTCGGGGTGATGACCACAAACACCACCACGGCGGAGGTCAGCACGCAGGTGAGGATGGCGGCGGGCAGCAAAGCGTGCCGGTGGTCCCGCAGGACCGTGCGCAGCGGCAGTTCCGCCGCGCCGTCGCGATTGGCTTGCAGGGCCATGAAAATCGGCGTTTCGCTCAGCCAGCGGCGCAGCCAGACACCAATCACCCCGAAGACGCCGCCCAGCAGGAATGGGAAGCGCCAGGCGTAATCAAGAATTTCCGTCGGCGTATAGATTCGTGCCAGCGCTGTGGCGGTCAGGGCACCCAGCAAGTAGCCGAAGGTCAGGCCGGCCTGGAGGAAGCCGAGGGCGTAGCCGCGATGATGCAGCGGCGCATGTTCGGCCACGAACACCCAGGCACTGGGGACCTCCCCGCCCACCGCCGCGCCCTGCAGAATGCGCAACGCCAGCAACAGCAACGGGGCGAAATAGCCGATTTGCGCGTAAGTCGGCATGACGCCGATGAGCAGGCAGGGCAAGGCCATCATCAGGATGCTCAGGCTGAACACCCGCTTGCGTCCCAGGCGATCGGCAAAATGCGCCATGAGAATGCCGCCCAAGGGCCGAGCCAGGTAGCCGGTGGCGAAAATCCCGAAGCTTTGCAGCAAGCGCAACCAATCGGGCATTTCCGGCGGGAAGAACAACTGGCTGAGGGTCAGGGCGAAGAAGACGAAGATGATGAAATCATAAATCTCCAGCGCGCCTCCCAAGGCCGCGAGGCCCAGGGTTTTGTAATCGGACCGACTGAATCGGTCGCCTGGCAGATGAGTGGTGGCAGTCATAGGCAGATTTGAAAAATGGAGTTGAGAGAGGGCGACAGCTCAGCCGTCGCGACCGTTGTCCACGGGCTCAGCCGGTGGTTGGCCTGGCTCGGCGTCTTCGGCCTCGTCAGCAGGCAGGAAATCCTTGCGGCTCTGGGCGATAGCCCGGCGTATCTCATCGCCCTTGGTGGGGCAGTTCAGGAGGCGGGCGATGCCGTCGGGTTTCTGCGTCATCGCCATCCTCCGGCATGAGTGAACAGGGGCTCGATAGTGCTCGCTTTTGGCGCGCGATGCCAATTTTGTGGTGGGAGGGTTGCTGTGCAACCCAACGGGAGCAAGCTCCCTCGCCACAGGGTGTAGACCATATCCCCAGTCTAAACAGGCGTTTTTGATGACTGGCTTAGCGGTGGTAGCGCCGCACGACGCTGCTGTTGCGCAGCACGTGGCCGTTGATCTTTTCCATCAACTGGGCGCGCGTAAGGCCGGCGGGCAACGCTTCAGGAGGCAGGTCCAAGGCGAAGAGCTGAATCAGGTAATGATGCGCGCTGTCGCCAATGGGCGGGCAAGGGCCGATATAGCCGCGCGTGTTCTTGCTGTTGATACCGCTCATGCCTTCCAGCGTCGGCTTGGTACCTGCACCCGTCGGAATCTGCCGTGTGGTGGCCTTGATACCGTAATGGACCCAGTGATCGACGCCCTGACCCCTTTGGCCGTCCGGGTCCAACATGACAATGGCGTAGCTGAGGGTGCCGGGCGGGCCGGCGTTCCAACTCAGGGCCGGGGAAATGTTCTTGCCACCACACGTGTTGGCGTCACTGGCCGCCGCTGCGGTGAAGAGGCGGTCGTCCGACACGCCGGGAATGCTGAGGGTGAAACGCTCCTCGGCCTGGACAGCCCCTTGCGCGCATAGCATCAGGGCGACGGCCGCCAGCCAGGGGGTAAGAGAGTTCAATCGGGTCATACCGGGCACCTTATGCGGATCAGGCCATGGACGGCTTGCGAACTATAGCCGCAGCACCCACCCGGTTGCAGTGACAATTATGATGAACTTCGCTCCACTTTCCCCGACAGCGCCACATGTGCCCCCAATCTGTCCAACAACCCCAATCCACTGTGGGAGCGAGCTTGCTCGCGATGGCGTCGGTTCAACCGGCATCTATGCTGGCTGACACTCCGCCATCGCGAGCAAGCTCGCTCCCACGATCGGCCGGCAGGTGAATCACCCGGGGGCGCTCCAGTGGAGCGAGAGGCGGCGGTTGCAACTCCGGGCTCAGCAGATGGAAATGCGCCACGACGTGGCTGATGTCGCCATCCTGATTGTTGTGGATGATCTTCGAACCAGGCTGGCGCAAGGTGTCCAGGCGCTCGTCGGTCAATTTGAAACTGTCGCTCAAGCCTTGATCGTCCACCACCGGTGCCGGCAACCGCCGCTGGGCAAAGCTGCGGCTTTTGCGCTGCTGATAACGTGCCCAAGTAATCAGGAGGACCGCGTTGACCAAGGCGATCCAGCCGTAGATCTGCAAGGTCCCCAGGGTGTCGAACAGCGATCCCCCCAGATGCGCGCCTGCCTGATTGTCGAACAGCGGCCACAAGCCATTGACCAACAAATACACCAACCCAACCCACGCCAGCACAGTGAAGAGAACGTCAATGACCACCAGAAAAGGTCTTTGCCGGGTCCTGATAATTTTCATCGGATCACTTCCTCTTCTTCATCGTCTAACGGTTTGATGCCGCGATCCGGGCTGACCCAACGCGCACGCTGCTGGTGCTGGCCGAACAGCACCTTTGGAAAGCTCACCAGGGTGGTGAACAGGCTGATCAACCAGAACACCAACGGGTACCAGACCACCCAGAACATGATGTGCCACAGGCCTTTTTCGTAGCGGCGATCAATCAGGATGCTCACCGCGAACTGCAGCAGGCACACCACCGCCAGCAACAACCCGGTGAAGGCCGGCGGCATGAGGTGGTCGACCGCGATGGCCGCCGGCATTTCCACGAATTTGCCAGCGCCCCAGAAAATCACCGACAGCAGGAACGTGAACGCCCAACCGGTGGACAGGCAATATTCGAACAGTAACGGCCACAAGTAGCGGTGGCGGTATTGCCAGATGCCACGGATATTCTTGAACAGCACCTCGGCGCCGCCCTGGGCCCAGCGCAGCCGTTGCCGCCACAGGCCGCGCAGGGTTTCGGGCATGAGGATCCAGCACAGTGCGCGGGGTTCGTAGAAGATGCTCCAGTGGTCCAGTTGCAGCTTCCAACTGATGTCGATGTCTTCGGTGATCATGTCCGGGCTCCAGTAGCCGACCCGGTGCAGGGCGGTACGACGGAACGCGACGATCACCCCGGAAACGGTGAAGATCCGCCCGAAGACCCGCTGGGTGCGCTTGATCAGGCCGATGATCGAGGAGAACTCGCCGACCTGGACCCGGCCCACCAGGGTAGAACGGGTGCGGATGCGCGGGTTGCCGGTTACCGCGCCAAGGCGGGCGTTATCGAGCATCGGAGCTACCAGGTAGGCGCAGGTATTGGGCGCCAGCAACGCGTCACCATCGATGCACACCAGGTATTCACTGCGCGCCGCGATGGCCCCCATGCGCAGGGCCACGGCCTTGCCCTGGTTTTCCGCCAGGTGCAGCACGCGCAGGCGCGGGTCTTCAGCCGCCAGTTGGTCGAGCATCTGGGCGGTGTTGTCTTTTGAGCCGTCGTTGATGGCGATGACTTCGATGTTCGGGTAATGCTGGCCCAGCGCCGCGTGAATGGTGTCGGCGACGTTGTCGCCCTCGTTGAAGCACGGAATCAGGATGCTGATCAGCGGCTCGCCGGCCAAGGGCGGCGGCAGGGTGTCGTCCTTCCACGGCCAATGGCGCTCCCAGTGCAGCCAGAAATACAGGCCGCCAGCGATCCACAGCCCGGACATGAACAGCGGGTAAAAGAACACGAAGTCCATCAGGAATTGCCCAGTGACCAGGAAGATCAGGCCCAGGGGCACGCCAAGGACAATCGCCAGCACCAGCAGGGCGAGCAGTCTGTCGAACATGTCAAGGATTCCACTTGTTGGAGAGCGCCGGCCGCACGGCTTTCACCGCGGGCTGGTCTTCGATGAAGTTGTCCGGGTAGTAGCCGAAACTGGTCACGCCCTGGCGCTTGAGACGCCCCATCCAGTCAGCCAATTGTTCGCCGTCGATGTCGCGGGCCGGTTGGCTGTGCCAGTCGCGGGCCTGCAATTCGAACACCGTGCGCTTGAGGGCACCGGGGCGGGCCTTGACGGTGGCGACCAGGCGCTCAAGCCAGGGACCGGATTGCTGGAGGGTCTGGTTTTCCATCAACGGCATGGCCATCGGGGCCGTCCAGTTGTAGGCGCCGAGGAAGTCGTCCAGGTTCTGGGCGAACCAGGCTTCGCTTTCAGGATTGAGCATCGGCTCGGCAAAGATATTGCGCGCCGTTTGCACCTGCGGACCGCGAATCGCCCGGACCTTGGCGGTGAGTTCACGGGTAAAGTCGATCAGGTAGCGGCTCTTGAAGCGAGTCCAGCGTTGCATCGTCGCCGGGTCATCGCGCAAGGCGGCGATGGACCTCGGCAAGCCGTTGGCGGCATAGACTTTCAACGCGGCGGGGCCGGCATCTTCGAAGTCGGAGAACACCGCGTCGTCATGGTACAGGACGCCGTCAATCGAGCTCATCCGCGCCAGGTCTTCATAAACCTCACCGATGACCCGCCGTACGTTCGGGTCGAAGGGCGACAGACGTACATATTGATCCGGGGCGATGGCCGTCTTGCCGGTTTCCGGATCCCAGCGCTGTACGCGCGGCAGCTTCGAATCGAGGGCAAAACTGAGCACGGGCATCCAAGCGAAAACCTTGGTGTTGGCTCGGGTTTTCAACTGCCACGCGACTCGGTCAAACAGATCGGCCCGTACCGGCAAGTGACGGTTGGGGAAATACAGCGAGCGCACCAGGCCGTCGCCTTTCGGATCGGCGAACGCTTGCAGGAATACGGTATTGGCGCCCAGGTCGTAGATGCGCTGGACCAGTTTGCCGACGTTGGCCTCTTGCTGCACGGGGTCCGGGTCGTAGACGTAGTCCAGGTCGACATGGACCACCCGCAACGGGTCCATCGTCTGCACGCCGACGACGCTCTCGGCGAAGTGCGCACCATCCGGATCGGAGGCCACCAGAAAACGTGGGCCGCTCATCAGGTTATTGAGGCTGTCCAGGCCATCTTCCAGGGTCAGGGCCATTTGATAACCTTCGCTGCCGATCACCTGCAACGCGGTGCCATCGGCGGCACCGTAGGGCCAGACCCAAACCCGCGGACTGTAGCCGGCGACCTTGCGGATTTTCTCGGAAATGGCCACCACGTCCTTGCGCTGGCGAGCCTGGAAATCAGCTTCGCTTTCATAGCGACCGGTGGCGGGATCGTAGCGCCGGGTCGTCGCCGCCGGTTGCAGGTTGCCTTGCGGGTTGGCCAGTACACCTTTGTGATTGGCGTCGGTGTGGGCGGCGATTTCTACCAGGCCCGATTTCGAAACCTCGCGAATCTGCTCCCAGGTCAAAAACTCGGAACGCTTGCGCGGCACCCCGGCAAAATCCACCGGTTGGTTCAGCGGCGTATCGACCCAGCTACCGACCGGCGCCAATATCGCCGGCCAGTTATAGGCGCGCAGAATCGGCATGACCCGGGTGTAGAAGCTCGAGTAACCGTCGTCGAAACTCAGCAGCACCGCACGCGGTGGCAGTTCCGGGCCGCCGTTGCGAGCGGTGATGATTTGGTCCACGGTGACCGGCTGATAGTTATTTTCCCGCAGCCACGCCAGCTGTTCGATCAAACGTTCGGTGCGCACAGCCACCAGCGCCTGGTCCGGGTCACGGTCCTCGACATCGTGGTAGGCAATACCGAGCACATGGTTCTTCGGCCACGGAGCATCGTTGGCCGCCAGCGGCCGTTGCGAAGGCGATGTGAACGCCGGGGCTTGCTGGGCACAAGCGCTGATCAGCAAGACCCCCAGCAGAAGGATGAATCGCGAAATGACGGGCATCTTCAAACTCTTCTAGAAGCGGTAAGTGAGGTCGACAAGCAGGCGCAGGTCGCTTTCGCGGTCGCCGTCGTAAGGGCGGTTGAGCCAGCTCAGTGCGGCGCCTGCCTCCAGCACGTCGTTCCAGATGAAACGCTGGCCGTAGCCGAGCAAACCCATGGCGCCGGTACTGTGGTCGCGCTGGCTGTAGGTACCGGCCCCCACTTGGAACTGCTGGCTCCAGGTGGTTTCGTAGCGGCGGTACAACACGTGGTTGGCGTTCACGGTCGGCATGACGGTGAAGTCCGACTTGGGATTGAAGTAAGGCACTTCGTTGGAACCGCTGTTACGGCTGGTCGCCACTTCCAGGCCCAACTCCACTTGCAGGCGCGGAGCGCTGTAGATGCCCTCGCGACCGGTAACCACGGCCTCGAGACGATTGTTGCCATCGCTGAAATGGGACGGGCTGACAGCCAGTCGCCACTCGCGACTTTCATTGGCACGCCAGCGAACAAAACCGCTGCCGCCATTGGCACGGATGCCGCTGTTGAGCGCCCGCAACGGGGTTTCGGCCGAGAGGTAATCCAGGCTACCGCCGTATTGCCAGTGGTCATTAATGTCTCGGGCCACGGCCAGGCGCGCGCCCTGTTTGTCACCGGAACCATACGAGTGGTTGGAGACCTCGGCTTCCAGAGTCATGTCACGGGTGCGGCGCTCGACACCAAGGCGCTGCCAACGGTGATGACCGGTGCCTTCCTCGAAATCGCCAGTGGCGTAGCCAGCGCCGCCGAACAGTCGCCAGTCTTCGTTAATGGGTGGGCTGTAGAGCAGCGTTTCGATGCCAAAATCCCGACTGCCAGTGACCGCGCCAGCGTCACCGCTGCCGCCGCCGTAGCTCTTGCCGGTATAGGCTTCGATGCGCAGTTCGGCCATGTCATGCACTTCGCGCTGGCGTTGCAGGCGTTTGACATGGGCGTTTTCCGGGTAGCGGGCGACCACGTCATCGACCAGAGCATCCATCTGCCGCCACTCCTGCAAATCCATGGCGGCACGGGCTTGGGCGACTTCCAGGCCACGGTCGCGCGGCGTCGTGGCTTCGACTTCCTTGAGCAGGCTTTCCGAACGACGCGGCCAGTCACGGGCCTGGTACAGATCGGCCTGGGCCAGGCGCAGGCCGATGTTGCCAGGGCCTTGATTGACCAGGGTGTCCAGGCGCGCTTCGGCGGAAGGCAGGTCGGCGCCGTATGTACCGGCCTGGGCGGCGAGTTGTTGGGCGTCCATCCACTCGTCGTTGGGGTTGCCGATCGGCAGGCCCTTGAGCTCGACGCGTGGTGGCTGGGCTTTTGCCAGGTCTTCGGCCAGCACACGGGCCTCTTCGGATTTTTCACTTTCCAGCAGCGCGTAGTAGAGCGCCGTGCTGTCTTCGAAGCGGTCCGCAGGATCGGCATCGGGCGCCGTCAATACCCGGCGGTACAGATCGACAGCGATCTCCGGTTCCCGCTGTTCCAAGTAGGAAGAGGCCACCCAGCGCAGGGCATAAGTTGGAATGCTTACGCCCTCGGCGATCAGCTTCTGGTACTCGGCAATCACTTCAGCACGGCGGGCGCGAGCGTTGAGGGCACCCAGGCGATCGATGCGCCAACGGAGCACGTCATCATGGGCCTCAGTCACTGGGCTCCAGGTGGCGAGTAGCTTGTCGTAATCGGCCAAGGCGCGGTCTGCAATGATGAAGCGCTCCGTTTCGCTGCGGCTCGCCATATCCGTCAGGCGTACCCGTTCGGCCGCCACGTCGCCTTCCAGCCGCCGACGCATTCCAGGGTCAATCAGCCCCGGCTGTAGACGCGCCAGGCGCAGGGCCGGCTCCGGCAATTGGGCACGTTGCAGGGCGATGACATATTCCCGCGCGACCTCGGGTTTGTTGCCGGCGCGGGTGAAAGCCTGGTCGTACTCGAACAGCGCCTCGTGGGGGCTGTTCGCACAGGTCAGGGCGTAGCCCAAGGCGAGTCGGCGCATTGGATCGTCAGGCTTGGCGGCGACCAAGGCCTTGGCGCGGCTGACGGCTTCATCGGGCTTGCCGGCATCCGCCTGGGTCAAGATCAAGCCAAGTTGCAGGTCGGGATTGCGAGGGTCGATTGCCAGCGCCTGGCGATACAGCTCGGTAGCCGCATCCCAACGCTTGAGGTTGCGATAGGCGCGAGCCGTTGCGCTCAGCGCCTGAACCGGCAAGTCGCGATAGCGCCCCTGGGTCTCATAGACTTGCACGACTTCGGCATCGAGCCCCGCCCAACTGGCGATCTGCAGATGGTCGCTGATCTGCGCGGCACTGGCCTGGCCGGCCGGCACCTGGCGCAACGCGGTCAGCGCAGGCGTGTAATGGCCTGCACGGGCGTCGATCACCATTTGGTCATAGGCAGTATCGGCAAACGCCAGCATCGGCCAACACAATTGGCTGCACAGCGCGACGCGAAACAACGGGCGCAAACCACGTTGAACAAAAGGACCCACAGTACGCGGCATTCGTCAGCATCCTTACATGGCCAGCCGGGTCGCAGTGCCCCCTTGCCCATCAAACAGGAAGCCGGATCAAAGGAATCCAGCCAAGCTTTAATGGGCCTAGTTTTGCACTCTCGGACAGGTCATTTTTCAGAACGCCACAATTCTTCAGAATCGAAACAGATTTCGGCGACGGGGTTGTCGATGGGCAAAAAAAAGCCCGGCCCGTGCGCAATGCACGGGTCGGGCTTTAGGCGTTACTTGAGCAGTTACTGAACGGCGACGCCGCCGCCAAGCTTGCTCATGACGAACGCGGTGAATTGCTCAACTGTCATCTTCTGGCCGTTGAAATCGACCTGATTGTTGGCGTAATGCAGTTTGGTCACCACATCGTTGCCTTCAAGTGTCGCCAGCTCTGTACCCACTGCCATGGCGCTGAACATATCGCTGGTGGCGGTGGCCTGATCGGCGATCAGTTTGGCGTCAGTCTGACCTTCCATCTGCGCCTGTACGGTCATCAGATCCACCAGCATCGGCTTGGACACTTTCAGGTTGAAATCCAGCAGGGCGAGCAACTGACGACCCAGCTCATCAGGTGGCAGATCCATCGATTGCGGCTTGGCCAAATCGACGACCAGGCTCGCACGGCTTTCACCGTTGGTGGTATTGAACGACAGGTTTTCCAGCGCCACTTGTGGACCGCCGGCCAGGAGTTTTTCCAGATCGGCCTTGACCTGGGCCTCTTCAGCCTCGGTCAGGTTCAACTCTGGAGCTGGTTCGCCAGCTGCCGCAGCTTCGGCAGCGGCTTTCTCGTAAGGCTGCAGTTTGGTCTGGTAAACCTGCATCAGCGACATCGTGGCAGGGATGTCCAGATTCTTCAGGCTGACTGCCATTTGTGCCGAACCGATGGTCTTATCGTTGAACGACAACTCACCGATCTTGTAATCAGCACGTCCCGAAGCGCTGGTGCCGTTCTCGGTGCTGTTGTTCTTCATCTCGAAGTTCTTCAGGCCCAGCACCGATTTTGGCTCACCAAAGGTGCTCTTGACGCTGCTCAGCAGCAGGGTGTTATCACCCATGTAGTAACCGTACGAGCTTTTGCTCAGGTTGCTGGCCAGCGTCAGGCCGTTCACCTCAACCTGCACCGGAGTCTGGTCTTCGGCGACGGTGGTCAGCTTGAAGCTGTCCATGTAACCGTCGGCCTTGATCTTCTGGGCCTGGGCACTGGCGGCCAAGTCGATTTTCAGACCGGAGAAGGTAAGCTGGGATTGCTCATCGAGCTTGGTATCCAACGGCAGCAACTCGTAGCTGCCATTGATGGACTTGTCGTAACCCAGGTTGACCACACCTTTGAGCGGCGATTTGTCCTTGGCGGCGGCAAACCACTTTTCAGTCAGCGGATTGCGCTCAAGCTCGCTGTGGCTCGTGGCCATGACCGGCAGCCATTTGAGCGTCACCAGACGCGAGAATGGCAGTGGGCCGTGCTCGATCCTGTCGACAAAGAGCAGCTCGATTGGCTCTGCGCCAAATATCTCGCCTTCGCCCTTGAGGCGATAATGAGCGGTGCTGCTGAAAGTCCCACGATCCAGGGAAACCAGCTCGATTGAAGAGGTGCTATTGGACCCGGCCAAGGCCGTTTGCATCTGTTTGTTGCTATCGGCAATAGTGGTTTGCAGCACTCCTTCGAGCTTCGTGCCGGTGTACCAGGCGCCACCTGCACTGACTGCACCGATAACCACAACGATTCCAAGAAGTACGCTTGCTGATTTATTCATGTGTGACCCGATCGATCCATGGTTGAAGAAAGCCGTCGTCTTCCCTGACACCGTAAAGGGTGTGGCTCGACGCCGTAAAGTGGAGGGAGATTACCATCAGGCACCCTAGCGGGCCCAATGTTTAAAGGGGGAAAAGAATATTCTTGCGAGGTGGTCTACGAATATTGGACTTCAATCTCGTCGAGTTGGTGGTCGAACGTCTTCAGCCGCGCCGTCCAGGTGTACACCAGCACTTCAAAATCGCGGTTGATCACCGCTGCACCTGATGAATCTGTGCGCGAATCGCAGAAGTCCAGTTGGTAACGCTCCCGGGCCATGGCATTGGCGACGTCACAGAGCTCACGGGCGTTGTTGAGCCAATGCCAGCCGTCTTGGGTGACTTGCTTGTCCAAGGCTGCGCATTGGGTCTTGAGTGCTTCGAGGCTTTTTTCCAGCGGGGTACCGGTGAGCTCGCCCATGACTTCCTGGAACGTGCGGCCAGGCTGCCAGTAGCTGCCCCAGAAATAACGATCAAAGACCGTTTCGACACGCCGCAGCGCGACCTTGGTGTCCCAGATCAGGACCAGCGTCTTGCCTTGCTCAAGATGTTTTTTCTTGATGCGTTGGCCCTGAAGCGATGCCCAGGCCACGATTGCGATAGAGATCACGCCGATCAACGCAGCTGCGCTGTCCAGGAACAGTAGCGCCTTGTCGATCTGGTGGGTGAGCATGACGCCGTAGAAATAGGTGGCTGAAAGCAGCATCAACGCTGCAGTAGCGCACCAGAAGCCGGGAGCATAAGGGTTTTTCATTATTGGAATCCCCATGACCAGTGACGTCGCGGGCCGCTTTTTCACCAGAGCCCGACTATCACAGCATAGCAACGGCCCCGGGGTTTGCCGGGAGTTGGCAGCAATCAAAGGGCTCGATCCGATTACCGGCCTTAAAACGACAAAACCCCTGTCTGCATCAGCAGACAGGGGTTTTGGGAATTCAATCTTGACGATGACCTACTCTCACATGGGGAAACCCCACACTACCATCGGCGATGCATCGTTTCACTGCTGAGTTCGGGATGGGATCAGGTGGTTCCAATGCTCTATGGTCGTCAAGAAATTCTGTGACCAGCCCGTTCAACAGCAACGAGCCAGTGAAAATCTATAACTTCTACTTAAAACAAAACCCCTACCTGCATCAGCAGATAGGGGTTTCGGAATTTAATCTTGACGATGACCTACTCTCACATGGGGAAACCCCACACTACCATCGGCGATGCATCGTTTCACTACTGAGTTCGGGATGGGATCAGGTGGTTCCAATGCTCTATGGTCGTCAAGAAATTCGGTAGCCGGTGCGTGCATTGCGGTCACGTGCCAGCGAATGGGTATGCGATAGTTTGTGTGTTTGCTGCGAACTTTCGGTTCATGTCGTCTTCACACACCGCAATCTGGTGCCCTTTCGGGTCAGCAAATTGCTTGGGTGTTATATGGTCAAGCCTCACGGGCAATTAGTACAGGTTAGCTCAACGCCTCACAGCGCTTACACACCCTGCCTATCAACGTCGTAGTCTTCGACGGCCCTTCAGGGGACTCAAGGTCCCAGTGAGATCTCATCTTGAGGCAAGTTTCCCGCTTAGATGCTTTCAGCGGTTATCTTTCCCGAACATAGCTACCCGGCAATGCCACTGGCGTGACAACCGGAACACCAGAGGTTCGTCCACTCCGGTCCTCTCGTACTAGGAGCAGCCCCTCTCAAATCTCAAACGTCCACGGCAGATAGGGACCGAACTGTCTCACGACGTTCTAAACCCAGCTCGCGTACCACTTTAAATGGCGAACAGCCATACCCTTGGGACCGGCTTCAGCCCCAGGATGTGATGAGCCGACATCGAGGTGCCAAACACCGCCGTCGATATGAACTCTTGGGCGGTATCAGCCTGTTATCCCCGGAGTACCTTTTATCCGTTGAGCGATGGCCCTTCCATACAGAACCACCGGATCACTAAGACCTACT